>DATDZF010000049.1:0-17089 GCA_035288785.1 Candidatus Norongarragalinales archaeon | reverse complement strand
CATCACTGCCTTCTGTCTTTTTCCAGTATATGTAGTATGCGGCAATGGCAATCGCCATGATGCCGATGATAATGAGCCATGCCTGTATTCCCGTTGCAACTTCTGCAATTTCCTTCAGCTTTTGCAACCTTGGTGTCGTGGTCGGCTTTTTTGGCTTGATTGAAGGCTCTGGTTTGATTTTTATGGGCTGATGCGTCCCTATCACGCTTGGCTGGTATACATCGGGCTCCAAGGAGCTAATTGGGCGTCTTGTAGGCCCTGCTGAAGCATTTGATGGCGGCGTTCCAGATGCTAGGATTGTTGGGATTTGCAGGATTCCCGTACCGCCTGGCGAGGGCGTGGCATTTGTTGCATTGGCATCCGGTTCAGGAGAAGTTGATGGGGAGGCGGATGCCCCAGGTGAGGGGCTTGCGAAAGGTCCATTGGGCAAGCTAAATTGGAGCTGGGATAGGTCGAAAAGGTACACGTATCCATTATAGGGCGCAAGGGGCCTATCCGAGTCATCCGAGGCCCAGATAAGGTTATTCCCGTCAATTGCAGGCGCCACCTGGTGCTCAGATGGAAGGATGTACGGGTTATATGTGCCCGTGACCCTTACCTCGGTTTCCGTGACGGTATCGTAGACGTAAATCTGATCCTTGTCCCTCCGTGGATCCTGCCATGCAATCAGCCTCCCATTCGTTTGCGGCAGTCCGGTAATATCCATATCCTCATCCTCCAGGGTGCGGTCTGTTTGGATTTGAAAAATTCGCTTGCTTTTGCCCGTTAGCATATCCAGGAATTGCACGCTGAAATTGGAGCCGTTCATTTCCTGCCATGCAATGATGGTGCCGGATATTGCCGGGTGCCTTGTGGGGAAAGGGTTGCTTACAACCTGCCTGGAAAGCCCAAGGTTCAGGTCATAGAGCTCAATTCCCCAATTCCCGCCATCCCTGCTCGTGTAAACGATATAGCCGCCATCGATCTGCGGCTCCACGTCGTCACCCCAGGATTGCGATATCAGGCTTTCCTCGAAGGTCACCAGATCGTACATGTGGATATCGAAATCGCCCTCCCGGTCATCCTGCCAGACGATCTTGGTGCCATATATATCCGGATGCGATTGGTCGCTAGGATCGGTTGTCACAAGGAAGGATTCCCCCGATGAGATGTTGTGCATGAAAACGTCGCGCTGCAGGCCTTGCGCCTGCAACCCGTGCCATACTGCAATATCCCCGTGGATCGCAGGGAAATCCCTCTCATCCTCGGGGCTTTGGTCGATTACTGTTTCCGTCCCATCCCTCATATTGTAGAGGTGGATGCCGGAAAGCGCCGTGTCCTCGGCCACGGACCATATCGCATAATCCCCGGATAATTTCGGCCGGCCCCGCTTTGCCCTGCTGGTTGCCAGCTGCAGCTTTTTTGGCTCCGTGAAATTCAGGGGATTTTGCTCAAGATCATACATGAAGACATCCCAATTCCCGTCCTTGAATCCGTTCCAAACGATCCTTTTTCCCTGCGCATGCGGCGCCTTATCCTCGTAGTCGTTTAAAGTAACGCGCGCCTCCTTGCCATCGGCCATGCTTTTCACATATATTTCCGGAGGCCTTCCCGCAACTGATTTCATATATGCAAAATATCCGGTACCGTGCTCGATTGGGCAGATGCCACCGCATACCTCGAGATAATCCGCATAGGCGGCTGTCTCCATGAGCCGGGCCGTAATCCTTGTCGCAGGATCATGAAGCATGTAGCCCTTTTCCTCGTCCCACCATTCTATCCCCTCGCCAAATACGACGGGTTTTGTCTGGTCGAATATGCTGCTGCTAATCTGGGATGTGGCTCCGGTGACCAAATCGTACTCGTAAATGTCATATTGGTAACCTGCAGGATGATAGGTATCGTACCTTCCCCCGTTCCTATCGTCCGCAAAGTAAACCTTGCTCCCCAGGACTTGCGGGTCCATTTGGTTCTTTCCGGGGGAGGGAACTTTTGAAATTAGCCCCGTATTGAAATCATAAATTATTGCCTTATAGGCATGAGTCACATGGGGATTTCCCGAACTTTGCAATGAACCAAAGACAGCAATATCCACGAAGATGCGGGGAGGTTCCTTGTTCTTGGTAACCGAAGGGTACCAGGACTCATAGAGCGGTGCCTCGCCGCCGCATTGCTGACCCATAGGGCCCGTATATGTAAGGGGCCATCCCTGATAAATCCGCGATTCGATGCCGGTTGAAATGTCATAGCTGTATACATCCCAACGCTTGTTGCAGGCAAACTGATTGTAATTCCGGAGAGTCACATTTGTCCTGAAGTCGTTCCAAACGATCCTATCCCCGAAAATTTGGGGGTTGAGCTGGTCGTTTGCATCCCTTGTAATCTGGACCACGCCGTTTTGGAGATCGGCGCCCGCGGGAATTTGTATTAGCCAAATAAAAAACAAGACTGAAAATAACGCTGCAGTCCGTCCTACGCTTCCCATTAATCTTCGCCCGTAATTTGCATCCTTAGCATTCATATCTTCCCGCCGTATAAAAAGGTATTGAGGATTCGCAAAAATGGGCCCGTATTTGTTTAGGGGGTCGGCCGCTCAGATTGATTTTCCATTTCCATTAGATGGATTTCTTGCCCGCGTTAAATTATGCCTCCTTGCTTTTTTGCTCATCCCTGAGCATTTTCAGCATATCCTTCCCTTCCGGCAGGGGAATGTTTGGTGATTTGCCCCCATCTGATCCGGATTCTGAAGTGGCGCCGCTTTCAAATCCGCCAGTTCCTGTTTCCTCGGAATCAGCTAAATCCCCTCCACCGCCCATTTCATCCCCCTTCTGCTGAAGGCTGTTGTAATAATAATACGCCCCGCCGGCGATCAGCAATATCAAGGCGCCCCCAACATACCATGCAAGGTTGTTTCTTGCACCGCTTGCACTCCTCTTTTTTTCAGAAGTTCTTTCAAGCGCAGCGTTTGCTAGCTCAACTGCCTCTTCCTCCCTTCCAGCGGATTGCATCTCCTTTGCACGTAAAATGAGCTTTTCGGTTTCGGGGTCTTTCACACCCTCCGTTTCCAGATCGATAAGGTCCCTTTCCACATCCTCGATGATCCTTACCGCCGGCCTTGGCGAAGGCGAGCCGGGATAGGGCTTGGGGGTTGGCCTCTTCGAAACCTGCCCCGTTGGAAGGCCTCCGGGTGGATTGTTCCCGCCCGGATTGTTGTTATTGTTTGTGGGGTTTGGGCCGGACGGATTTGCAGTTTGGGTTGGATTGGTGGATGCGCCAGGTGTTGCGGATGCCGATGCGCTTGCGATGGGGGAAGGCGTTGGTGTTGCGCTTGGGGAAGGTGTTAGGCACGTACTTGCGGGCCCCGGGGTGGGGTTTGGCATAGTGAGGCTGCATGCGCCGTCAAGGCAGAAGTTCTCGCAATCCGAGGTGGAGTAGACCGTTGGCAGATTTCCGTTGCATCCCCTGTTCGCCTTCCATCCGCAATAGCGGTAGGAACTGCTCATGAGGCAATAGTCGCTGTAATTATAGAATGTGCCATTATTGTAGCCCCAAATATAGTCCCGCTTGTATTTGTTGTTCCCGGTATCGAAGCAGGAATCGTGAATTGGGGCCGTTATGTTTACGGTCAGGTCGCGGCCGTAAATATCGGCATTCCCGTTCCTGTAATCGTTCCAAATCACATACTTCCCCCAGATTTGGGGGCTCTGCTGATGGGCCTCGTTCCAAGTCAGGGGCATCTCCTTCCCAGATGAAATGTTAAATAGGTAAATGTCAAAATTCCCCCACCTCCGATCTGCCCAGACGACAAAATCCCCATAAATCCTCGGATCCACCTGATCCTCGGGTTCGTCCGTAACCCGGGTTTCCTGGCGTGTTATGAAATCATACATGTAGACGTCCCAATTCCCGTTCCTGCTATCCATCCATGTAACTTTGCTTCCATAGATGTCCGGGTTTTGCTGATGGCCCGGCTTATCGATCAGGTGAATCCCGGTATTCTGGGTTGGGACCGATAGGTTCGAATAGTATAAGTCATAGTCCGTATTATCCTGCTGGTACCATACGACGGTCTTTCCATAAACCCTTGGTCGGTATGCTTTTGTGCTAAGGTAGCTGCGAAGATCCCGGATACTTCCCGTTGTGATATTGTAGAGGTAAATGCCCGAATAGGGGGCGCTTTCGTAATGGTAGGCGATCTTGTCCTCATGGATGCTCGGGGCATACTCGTTTCCCACCCAGCTCGTGAGGCGCGTCCTGTTATTGGCATTCAGGTCGTAAATCCAAAGGTCGAAGTCGCTGTTCGGGTATGTGCTTGAGTATGCGATCCGATCCCCGTAAATTCCGAAGACCTGCGCATTCCCCTGCACTCCCGTTACCTGCTCGAGGCCTGGCAATTCCAAATTCGCATAAGCAACAGCGCCTTTTCCGGATGAATAATCGCTCCAGGCAACACGGTCACCGTAGATTGCCGGGAATAGCTGGTCGCCTTGCGATGCGGTAATTACGTGTGTATAATCACTGACCGCACTCGCGGAATTGGGAAAAATGAATAGGGCTACGAGGAAAATTTTTACGCCATTTGCCGCAAGGATTTGTTTATGGAACATTGAAGAACCCATGGCGATTTCAGCTTTCCAATTATCTCATTGTCGCACATCGTTCATAAACCTTTTTATACCGCCGTTCCGTAAGGCACTTATGAAGTTCTGGGACGGCATACTGCAAATGCTTGCGAAGGTTTTCCGGGTGGTCAACAGCAGCTTCTCCATGATGCTTGTGATCCTACTGGGTTCCCCCCTATCGGTTTATATTTTCAGGGATGTGCTGACCTCAACGGACGTGAGCAACCAGTTCCTTATGACCGTAATTGTCGTGCTTTTGCCCTTCCTCCTGTATAAGGCGCTTCTCTATTTGCTGCTTACCCTATTCGACTTCATATTGATCTCGAATACCGATTACGACAAGGAGTACGATGTCGACATCGAAAAAGTGCGGGCGCGTGTCACAAAAGTGCTCGTGGAAAGGAAGGTAAACTACCAGTCCTTGGACACAATCGCCCTTGGGCTTGAGAAGAGCGCTCTCATATGGATTAGGGGCGTACTTCACCTGCGCTTCCCGCTGATTTATGTCGCAACTGAAAGGCCATTTGTCGTTATCAAGATTTTCCGTGCGATCGGCTCATCGAAAGTGGTGAACTTGATCAAGCAGGTCGAGGACAAGGAGCGCGTTAGCATACGCATCTTCACAGAGGAGCGCAACGATGCGAAAGTGCTTGCGAAAATAATAATAAACTCACTTGAGTTCCTAAACAAGGAGGAAATGATGGAGGAAGAAATGGGAAGGTAAACCGGTGTCCGTATGCTAGGAAAGTTTGTGAAAGGCTCAACTGCGGCAATAAGGCTCTTTAACCAGCGCGCATTCACCATAGTCCTCTTCATTGCCGGATTCCTTGCCGCTTCGGTCCTTGTCCCCTCCCTACTCGAAGAAGGGGTGACTAAAAGGGAGGCGCTCGGGGCATTCCTGATGATTTTCCTGCCCTACCTAGTCCTCAAAGGGGTCATACTCGTCCTGCTCCTCGTGCTCGACATTGCGATTAATTTTTCCGCCAGGCGCTCTTACATCTACCGTCTCAACTTCGAGAAGGCAAAGGCGCGGGTGGCGAAATTTTACCTCGACCGCAATGTAACCTATACTAAGGTGGACAACTTCGAATTCGGGATTGAGCGCTACCTGGTTTCCGTGATGCAAAGGTACCTCGCAGGGTCGAAATTCAACTATCCGGCCAATTTCATCAGCAGCAATCCCTTTGTTGTCACGCGTGTTTATGACCGGAAGGATGGGACGACCCAGGTAAAGGTGCTCTACGAGGAAGAAAAGGATGCGGAGATAATGGGCCGGCTGATAATCGCATCACTTGAGGCGCTCGAAAAGGAAAGCCCCGGCACAAGGGAAAAGGATTTCATGGAAGTTGCTGCAAGGGATGACAAGAATCCGGTTATTCTAAAAACCAATTCAGGTGCGAAAAAAGGCAAATAATTTTTTCCCTGCGCCGAAATTCCAATTCCCAATTCAATAATATAATTTCCGCGCCCCCATTTCACCCCGGTTTTACCATTTGTTCGCCCTAATTCCTTCAGTTATTCTTCCCCCCTCCCTAAACAAACCTTTTTATAAATTCTCTCTATTATTACCACTAGTAAGTTATATCATATTTTGTGATGTGCGAACGGTATGATCCCGGAGTGCCGGACATACGCGCATGGAAAAAAAGGGGATGCAAATGAGACTTGGTCGGAAGAGCGCGAAAATGATTCCATTCCTGATGCTTCTTGCAATTGCGAATTTCGCTGCCGGTGTGACGCTGGTCCCCGAGAGCACGGGCATTACGAGCTGTATTTGCGAAACCAATCTTGTAAAAATTGTCGCATCCAATCCAGGCGATTCCCTTGAATCGGTCATAATGGGCTCTAGCGGGGACAAGCCCTGGGCAATTCCCGGCCCCAAGGAATTCAACCTCCAGCCCCGCAGCTCAAGGGACATAACGGCATTCGTTACCCCTGATTGCTTTGCAGTGCCGGGGAAATACTCCGTGAGCGTAAAAGCCCAATCGGCCTTTGGCTCTGCGCAAACAACAATTGGCGTTGATGTATCTGCTTGCGTCCAGCTCCCATCGGGGCAGGCAATCTCCCTTTGCAGGGGTGAAACCGCGAGCTCAAAAATGATGATCCGTAACATTGCCCGTGACGAGGCAAGGTCCTACATTATTTCCGCGTCCTCGAAAAACATGCCCGAAAAGTCTGTGGGCTTACCGTCCTCCAAAGTGCTGGTTGGCTTGAATTCCCAGAAGGAATTCGAATATACCATTGATGCTTCTGCGCTGAATGTCGGGTCGTATTCCTTTGAGATCCAGGCCCAAGCGCTTTATGAGGCAACAGATGTTCCCACTACCGATGTTGCCACCTCGCAGGTCAAGGTAGAGGTCAAGGATTGCGAATCATTCGACTGGACCGTATTGGATAGTGTCCAGGTGTGTGCAGGGGTTCCTACCCTATTCAAGACAAAACTTATCAACAAGGGCTCGCCGGCAAACATCAAATTGACATCGGACTCATCTTATATTGCCCTTAAGCCCGTTTCAGGCATACTCCATGTGGGCGAGATTGCCGATGTTGAAATGAATATCAATGCGCCACGGGGCGAATATGCCGCCAAGCTTTACGCCAAATCAGACTTGAAGTCAGTTGAAAAAGCGGTCAAAATCGTTTCCCGGGAGTGCTCAGGTGTTGAGATGCAGATGCAATCGGACAAGGTCATTTGCACTGAAGATGGGGCCGAATTTGATCTGGTGCTAAGGAACAGGGATAACCCGGCCGAGTATTCGGTTTCCGTAAGCGGGATTGGTGCAACCCTTTCCAATGAAAAAATCAGCCTTGGCAAGGGCGAATTGCGCACACTCAAGGTCGGGATCCCAAAGGACTCCTCAACAGGCACATTCCCTGCGACGATAACTGCCGCTTCAAAGGAGGGAAAGGACTCCATAACCAAGGAAATTTCTGTGCAAAAATGCTATGATTTCCGGCTCACGGGCCCCGAACTTGAGCTTTGCCCCTGCGAGCAATCAGACCTGAACTACGAGCTCATCAACTTCGGAATCAAGGACGACACCTTTGCGCTCCAGAGTGGGAGCGATTTTCTTACCTTGAAGGAAAGCAGCGCCTCTGTCAAAAGCAAGCAGAAAATGGCGCTCAGCGCAACTTTCAATTCATGCTCCCTTGAGCCAGGGAAGTACAACGGGATCATTTCCGCATCTTCAGGAAGCCTGCCTGGCAATCAGGACAGCCTCAAGATTGACCTTACGGTGAAGAGCAAGGAGCAATGCTATGGCATTGAGCTTAAGTCGAATGCGGCAGTCATCCCCTCCAAATGCGAGATCAAGAGCCAGGCAGTTTCAGTGATCAATAAGGGGACCAAGCAAACCGCGGTATCGCTTTCCGCAACGCAGGGATCGAAGGTCACACCAGACAATTTGCTTCTCGATGCGGGGGAAACACGGGAAGTCACGCTGGTTATTTTCCCATCACCCTCCAAGTGCGGCACCACCTTCAACGTGGATATGAAGGCGGAGGGCAAGGGAACGGCCGCAGTCAAGCAATTCAAGGTCGAGATGGAGCCTGAGGAAAAGTCGGCCCCGGCAACGACCATCACGCCCGTCCCATCCGCCCCCGTGGCTGGCGGTTCAAAGGAACTTGATGCGGAAATAAATTACACCAACGACACCTTGCTGATAAGGACCCTTCCTGATGTCAAGGTGGAGATTTCCGACGAAGCTGGGAATGTCACAATCAACCAGACCGATGAACAGGGCAATTTCATGCAAGGCCTTGGGACCGGCGCGTTCCTGATCACGCTTTCCCGCACCGGGTATAAGCCAGTCATCCTTGCCGTGAATGTCACAGGCGAGGGTGCTGACAACGGCGGCGTTTCGGGCAACCTTGGCACGATACCGCTCCTGCTCGTGGCATTCCTGATCATAGTTGCAGCGCTTTACTTCGTGCTTAGGCGAGGGGGGGAGGAATCCGTTGAGGAAGGCGAGGAGGAGGAAGAAGAAAAGCCCAAGAGGAGGGGAAGAAGGCGCAAGTAAGAGGGGGTAGAGGCGACACGGGGGACTTGCCTCGCAAGCCAGCGAGGCTCGCGAAGTCCCGGGGATGCTTCCCCCTGGTGGTGTCGAGGGGAAGAAGGCGCAAGTAGCTTTTTATTTTTTTAATTTATTTTATTACTTGTTCATAAAAATTTGGCGGGTTTGTTGCATCAAATAATGTGCCGTAACCATCCCCGTTTATTTTGCTCATTTTTATTAAATATTTTTTCCAAATCCGTCGTGGGGGCTCCCATTGGTGTGGCTTCCATGTACGACCTTGGCTGGAAAACAGACCCTTCCTTGAAATCGCCTTACTATTTGGAGGGTGATTTCTCGCTAACCCCTCTTGAGCAAAAGGCGCTAGCCCTACTGGCAAGCCATATCCGGCAGCGCTCCCAATCGGTACCTGATTTCAAGATATGCGCAAAATCCCTGGAGGAGGCACTTTTGGCAGTGTGCGCGGACATGCAATTCCCGATGCTTCGCAGCAGGGCAGAGCTGCTCAAGCAAATCGCGGAAATGAACCTCAAGGGCCTTGGGATATTCGATCTTTTGCTCTCCGATCCCGCTCTCGAGGAAATAGCCGTCACAGGCGCGCATTCTCCAATACGCGTTTACCGGCGTTGCGAGGGCTGGCTCGATACCAATTGCTTCATCACCTCAAAGGAATTTGCCCTCTCGTGCATGAACAAGATCGGCCGCAGACTGGGGCGAAGGATCACTTCATCATCCCCTGCTTTGGATGCGATGCTCCCCGACGGCTCGCGGCTGCATGCTTCTTGGAAACCCCTGAATGCCGATGATTTTGAGATAACCATACGGAAATTCACGGCTTCCCCGCTTTCCATTCCCGAGCTTGCCGCGAACAGGACGATTTCCTTTGGCGCAGCAGCATTCCTTTGGGCCGCTGCCTTCGCCGATATTTCGATCCTTATTTGCGGGAACACCGGTTCGGGAAAAACATCCCTTCTCAATGCGCTCTTCTCCTTCATCCCGCTTGATGAACGCATCCTGCTAGTTGAGGAATCCCCCGAGGTGAGGTTGCCCCACCCGCATAAGGTCCGCCTGGTTTCGAATGAACGGGCAGGGCTTGGCATGCGGGAACTGGTCCAAAATTCCCTGCGCATGCGGCCAGATAGGGTAGTTGTCGGCGAGGCCAGGTCGGAAGGGGAGGTGGCGGCGCTATTCGAATGCTTGCAATCAGGGCAGGCAAAGGGCTCCTTTGCAACTTTCCATGGCAGGGACAGCAGGCAGGCCCTTGCCAGGCTCCGCCATTTTGGCATTCCTGCCGGCGACCTATCCGCGATTGACCTGATCGTGGTTATGCGGCGGATTTCCATTTACGATCCCGGGAAGGGAAAGCGCCTGGAACTGCGCAGGGTCATGGAAATTACGGAAATAACCCCTGCTGGCAATCCCCGCATCCTGTTTGCCTATGACCTAAATTCCGATTCGCTTGTTCCGAGCCTCCCGGAGCTGCGAAAGTGCTCCTTGCTGAATAAAATGTCCCTCAATTACCGGATGGGCGTTGAGGGCTTGCTCCATGAAATTAAGAGGCGCGAGGGCTTGCTGAAAGCGCTTCCCATCCGGACGCATGGCTTTGGGGAGTTCACCCAATTCGCAAATTCGAAGCCCTGATTTTTTCCCTTAGCCATTTTGCTGCGGCCCCCATTCCAAGTCCAATGCGGCGTTTCGAAACGAATATATATGGGGTCAAATTAATGGATGGTGGTGATTGTATGGGTTCTGCTGAATTTCTAATCCCGTGGGTAGTGCTCGGCATTTGGTTTGCCATATTCACATGGCTTGGCACCTCCACGATGCTTGAGAAATGGGGGAGGAAAAAGGGCTTCGAGAAGCTGGTAAAAAAGGAGAGCAGCAAGGTGTTCATGCTCTCGGTGCTCAATTCCTTCGTGGAGGCGTTCTTCGTGTTCCTGATGTTCATCATCACGCTTGGCCTCTACAACCAGCAGACCTTCTGGCTGTTCTATGCGCTCCTTGGGGTCGTGGTCCAAATTCCTGTTAGGGTTGGCCTTGCCCTGACGATGAACCTGCCTGAAAAGTTCCTGCTGGGTGACATGGTGGGCGGGATTTTCAAGTACCTCGTCGGCGGCTGGATCCTCCTGACCTTCTATCCCTTCTCTTGAGGGGTTTTCCCTTTTCTATTTTTTTTAATAATATAGTTGCAACTATTGGCATGTAATATTATTGTAGCCTTGCCCTTCCCCTTTCCATACGCCAAATTAATAATCAGACAAACTTTCCGCGCGCGATGGACTTATTCCCCCCTCCTTTTGCGCCCTTCTCCTTAACCCAAAGGGGGAACGCTTTCCCCCTATCGGGTTGCCTTACCCCCTTCCAATTTTCCCCTTGCGAATGATTTGTTTCCCCCTCCTTTTGCGCCCTTCTCTTTGAGCAGTTGCAGTGCATCGAGTACGCTCTTCTGGTTTGCAGCCGCAACCACGAACCCTTCCTTGTTCCATACGATGATTGCAAGCCCATCGACCTTTGCCACTTCAAGTGCGACCTTTTCCAATAATGGCAAGGAAAGCGAGAGCTCAACGCTCACCAATTTTTTCTCCTTCAAATCCTTGAATTTCTCCTTCGCTTCCCTGATCAGCTTATGCACCGCCGCTTCCGCAATGTCCCCATGCGCCCGCTCCAGGAGCTTGCCCCGCTCCTTCCATTCCTCGAAGAAGCGCTTTACTGTGTTCGGAAGCTGCTCTTCCTGGACCGAAAGCTCGCCGCTTGCGTGCTTAAGTATTTCCTCCCTTCCCTGGATCCATTTGAGCGCCTGCTCGCCCGCCTTGTACCTTATCCTGACAACCCCGTCCTGTATCTGTTCGCACCCAACAATTTTGATGATTCCAGGCTGCGAGGAATAGTCGCAATGGAGCCCGCCGCATGCTTCCACATCAATGCCTGGGTATTCGACCACGCGGATGATGTTGCCAATTGCGCCGCCTCCCTGGTAAAGCCTAAAGCCGTATTTTGCCTCTGCCTCCCCCCTATCCATGAACCTGATGCTGGTTTTCACATTCGATAGCACATGCCTGTTTGCAGTATTTTCGATCCGCTGCAATTCCTCCAAACTCGGCTTCTCATAATGGGTTATATCCAGATGGGCCTGCCCCTCTTCCTTCTTTGCGCCCGCCTGCCAGATGTGGTTCCCAAGCACCTGCCGGCATGCCGCAATCATGAGGTGAGTTGCAGTATGGTGCCTTCGAAGGGACATGCGCCTATCCGCATCCACCTTGATTGTGTAGGAGGCGCCCTCCTTGAGCGGAATAGGGCCCCCCTTCCCGCCATCATTGGTTTCGATTTGGTGCAAAACAATTCCATCCAGCTTTTGCGCATCCACAACCCTCTCATCCCCGATATTCCCGTAGTCCGCAACCTGCCCTCCCCCTTCCGGGTAGATTATGGTTTTATCAAGTACAACCTTGTTCCCGAAAATCCCAATTACCTTCGCCTTATCCTCCAGCTTGTTTGGGTCATCATAGTAAATCAATTTGGTTTTAGGCAGCTTCTGGAACTTTGGATCCTCGAGCAGGGGGTCCTTCATCCCCTTTGCCTCCATGATGTGCCTTTCGGTAACTTTGCGGTAGAAATCGGTTGGGATATCCGCATCGATTTTCATCTCTTTTGCGACCTTCTCCAAAATCTCGGGCGTAAGCCCGTGGGATTCGTAGAGCATGGAGAGCTTTTGGGTGCTGAACTCGCCCTTTTTGAGAACGTCCGCTGCAAGCCGTTTTGCCTTCTCGATGGTTTCCGCGTATTTTTTGCGCTCAATTGCAAGTATTTTCCCAATCCCATCCAAATTCTCGGACAGCTCCGGGAAAATGCCCTTGTAGCTTTTTGCCTGCAGCTTCATTATCTCATGGATGTCGAAATCCAGGCCGTACTCATCGATGAAGCCAAATGCCCTCCTAAGCAGGATCCTCAAATTATACCCTCCTGCTGAATTCGAGGGAAGTGCCCCGTCCGAAAGCGCAAACAATAATGTCCTCGAATGGTCCGCAATGGCATAAATTGCCTGCAAGGGCGAGATGGTTTTTTCCAGCTCCGGAAGGCCTATCCCGAGTGCCTTTGCGACCCTTTCCTTCTCATCCTTCAGGTTGTGCACTTCCTCAATGTTCAGCTTTGATGCCAATTTGGAGTATTCCTCAAACAGCCCCCTCTCAATTTTCAGCCCGCTCCTTGCCTTCATGAATTCGATCTCATCCGGGAATACTGAATCATACGCGGAGGGTGTCCGGTTGTAGAACCAAAGCAGCCTCTCAAAGCCCCAGCCGACATCAATGACGCGGGTATCGAGCTCCTCGAACGAGCCATCCTCCTTTGCCCGGAATTGCATGAATACGCTGTTCACAAGTTCCAGCCCACCCGAAAAGCTCTCAATTGACGGGCCGAATGCCGAGAAATCCGGCATGTGCCATAAATCCTCCCCATAGGTTATTTCATCCTTGGGGATTTTCAGGACTTCTGTTAGGAATTTGAAATTGAGCTCGATGCACTCATCCTTCCAATAGGGATTTTGTCCTGATTTGCGCGTTGCGGACTTTTCCCTCATTCCATTCTTTTCCGATTTAAAGGTTTCATGCATGCCCTTCTTTTCCGATAGGGCGTTTTCCCCGATGCCCCTGCTTCCCGATTTGGCATCTCCCCTTAAACCCGCATTTTCCATACTATCCGTCTTGCCTGTTTTCCCCTTCTCAATGAACGAATGCTGCCCGGCCATCATGAAGCAGGAAAAGTGCCTTCCGGTCACGCCAACATTTGCTATATCCACGAACCGCAGGCAGATTTGGGGGACCATGAGCGGGTTTGCAGGGTACTCGAATACCACTTTGCCTTTTTCGAGCCGCTGGAAGTCCACGATGCTGGCTATTGTGAAATACAAGTCATCCCGCCACCGGCAGATTACCGGGTACCTGCCCAATACCTCGTGGCCGTGCTTCTTCCAGAAATCCGAATATACTTTCCAGAATTCAGAATAAGTTAACTGGTCCTTCTTTGGCCCTTCCTTCCCAAAAAACGAGTAATCATTATGTGCCGAATCGCCGCAATTGAGCGCCTCGGTGGTGCTCCAGAACGCCTTTCCGCACGTCTTGCATTTCTTGCGGGTGAATCCCTCCTTCCGGAAGAGCTCGACCTCGTAGTGCTTCTTGTAGTCCTTCTCGAATTCCTTAATTAGCGAGTCCTTTGTGAACATACGGAATAGTAAACCAAAACAACTAATTTAAAGGATAGCATTCCGGGAATATCCTGCTCGAATTTCATTCAATACTCGAAAGGGTCTCCTCCAAACTGCTATTATTATAAATTTGAAAAAGCAGGGTAGTTGCATATGGTAGACGTGAAGGACTACATCCACAACAAACTTCTGGACCTTTTTGGGGAACACTATGCGCCTATACAGATGGACGGAAGGGTCAAGGAGCGGATAAGGGGTTTGGCTTCCGTAGTTGAAAGAAGGGGGATTAGGCCCCTGGATCTGAAAGCGGCATTTGAGAAACTCAAAGGGAGGGTGAATTCCTCTGGAGACGTACGGACTTTGCTCAATTTCTTCGCGTCTGATGTCAACAACGTCCATATGATAAAAGCCATTTCGGGAATGGATTCGGAGGGTGTTTCGGCCGAGGAGAGGATCTTTGGCGACATGAACCTGCAAAGGATAGTTCGTGATGCACCCGTGATCGCTTCCCAGGTGCTTGCGTGGCGATTGGGGCTCCGTAAGCCTGAGCATATCGCTTGGGCAAGAGACCAAACGAAATGGCATACCTATGCAAATGAGGCGAAAAGGCTGCTTGCGTCTGGGAAATTCCTGGATAATCCTGATGCCCGTGAGGGATTGATTGCAAGTTTCCGTTACCTTTACAGGGAACGGTTCCGGGAATATCCCGAGAATTTAGTGGCCTCCGAAAAAATGAGGGAGCTTGGCATCCCCGTAACGACCTGGCTAAATGAGCGGTTGCCTGTGCGTTATACGATTGCCCGGGGCGAAATTGAGCGCGTGGATGAGCTTGCCGAGGCAGGAATCCATTCCCGCTTTTACAGGACTATTAACCGGCTTGTGGGAAACCGGGGTTTTGACTCCAGCAAGGTCGTAGGGCCATTGAAAAATTTGTTCCGTCTCGAGCACAGTGTGGAGGTTAGGGGCAAGATCAGAGATGCTGCGGAGCACTTTAATCATCACACTTATTTCACCCATGACCGGAAATACGAGCTCAACCTTGCTGATATGAACGGATACCTTCTCGGACTTATCGAAAAGCTCAAAAGGCATATTGAGAAGCACAATATTATTGACTCGCCATTAGCTGACATTAGGGATGAATTAGTTGCATTGCAAAGGGTCATTGCGCCACATGATGCCTCAGTTTCCCTTGATGCGGGCCCAACATTGGGGAGATTAGAGGGCAAATCCGTCAGGTACCTTATCCAAAAATCCAGCAAGGATCCTATCCATTTTTATACCGCAGGAAATGATTCTGGGGTATGCGACGCTACAAACGAGCCGAAGGCAGATAAAGCCCCTCTGAACGCAAGGAACTATGCAGTTCAGTATGCTGACATATACCGGCTATTCAGGGAGGAGGGTGCGGAAAAGCGGAAACGAATAGGGCAGATCCGCTATTATGTGGGCATCCATAATGAAAAGCCGGTTTTGCTCATAAATTCCATCGACCTCGAATCGGAGGAGCGCTCGAACCTGCGGCTTTACCGGATGGCAATCGACTATTCGAAACGATTTGCCGGAGTCCACGGGTTTTCGGATTTATGGCTTGGCAAGCACGGCGACCAGCACATTCGGCCGTTCGATCACCTGAAAATGTTTTCGGATTTGCAGCCTGCAGAAGAGCACTTCGAAGTTTTGCATACGTTCCCACAAGAGCACGCGTTTTCTGATTTCTTCGGTGAGTACGAAACAACCAAAGGTAAGGCAAAAGTGTACAAAGTTGATATGAAAGAGGAGGAAGTGAGATAGCTCGGATGCTTGCACGATTATCTAATTATGTAATCCATATCCCCCCTCTTCTCCAGCAGCCTCTCCATCCCCAGCCTTTTGACCGCCCCAAGCGAGAATTCCGTAAGCCAATCCGGGAAGAGCCGGTAGGTGCGGTGGAGGAGATAGTGCAATTTCAGAACTTTCCCATGGGTTGCACGCCATTTCCGCTCATACTCCGGGTTCGTGCCATTCAAAAGGTAATTGGCGGTTTCCTCCGCTGCAATTTTCGCGCATTTTGCCCCGAAATTAACCCCCCCTCCAGAAGTCGCCTTCACCTGCCCGGCTGCATCCCCAACAAGAAGCGCGTAGCCGGCATCCCCCAGCTTCATCTGCGTCTTTTTCCTGTATTTCAGGGGTATCATATGGTAGAATTCAAATGTTTTATGCGCTTTTTCCAGCACTCCCGCAATATAGGGCTCCTTGAAAGCCGCTTTTTTCGCCTTTTCAATTCCCCGTATGTCCGTTGTTGCAACTCCCACCCTTATTTTCTCCTCCGAAATTGGGATCGTCCACATGAAGAAGTTCCGGTAATTCGCATGGTTCAGGTACAGGTCGACGATATCCGGCTCTGGCACATCCGCTTTCGCAAACTCCGCCTGGTAGCTCATGACCATGTCGGATTGGGAAATTTCCGGGAATTTGAGCTGGCGCGCCGTGATTGATGAATTCCCATCGCAGCCAATCACCACTTTTGCGGAATATGCTTCCCCGTCGGTAGTTTTTACGGTGATGTTTCCCCTTCCAAATGGCGGGGCTTCCTTGGCGTTTTCCCCCTGTTTTCCCCCTGCTTCAACCATGCCCTTAATTGGAATATTTCCATTCTTCTCCTTCGCCTTTCCTCCATTTCCGCTTGATCCATCGAAATATCCAAAATCCCTAACCCTGGAATTCAGGTGCAGTTCCGCACCGGCGGAAACCGCCTCATCCGCCGCCCTTTCATCGAATGCCTGCCTTGAGAGCACGACGGCCTGGGTTTGGGGGGTTTTCACCTTCATTTCCTCCCTCCCCGCGACAATTCTTGCGCCCTTGATCTCATTTAGCACCAGGTCCTTGTAGCTGACCCCTGTAAAATCCATCCCGTGCTTGGAGAAGATGCCCCCGCACTTCCCGAACTTGCCTACCCTCGAATCCTCCTCAAGCAGGTCCACATCAATTCCGGCCTTCGCAAGCTCCTTTGCAGTAATGCTCCCGACTGCGGATGCGCCAATTACAACAACTCGATTTTCCATTCTGATTCCAATATTAAGATAAGCTTAACTCCGGATTACTTTTCCCGTATGCCTTTTCGATACCTTTAAAATAGTCCTTTTTCTTTTAATTCCCGTGGGTTTATCTCTTATTGGGTTAAAAATATGGTTGATATCATTTCAGGTATACAGATGATCGTGGGGCTAGCCCTTTTCTTTGCCTCCGGCTACCTGCTCTCGCTCATCTTCTTTCGGAAGAACGAGGCTGACGCA
>DATDZF010000048.1:0-2943 GCA_035288785.1 Candidatus Norongarragalinales archaeon | reverse complement strand
AGAGGATGAATTTGGCGTTAGGATATGCAATTGTCGCATCAATCCTTCTGCTCTCAACACTTTCAGCCATACTCACATTCGCATATTGGGCAAATAGCGGCGCCATGCTCTGGTCCGCATCCGAGATGCGCACTGCAGGGTTTATTGCGTCAAACACGCCAAAGGATGCACTCTTCGCGGCCGCCGGGAAGCACAACCATCCAGCATATACCGTAGGGGGCCGGCAGGTACTTGCCGGCTACGATGGCCACCTATGGTCGCATGGCCTCCTTTACGGCGAACAGACCGCGGATAATAGGAAAATAATTTCCGAGATCGATTGGGGGCTGATCGGGAAGTGGAGGGTCAGCTACATTTATGCGGGTTATGCTGAGATTAACGAATGGGGGGCAAATCCAGACGCGATGGAAAAAAGCCCGCTCCTGGAAAAAATCTACGAGGCGCCTGAAATCGGGGTCAGGATATTCAAGGTGAGGGATTTTGAATAGATTTTAATTTGCTAAAAATTTGGGCCTTATGAAATCTATCCCTGATTCCACACCACTTCCAATTGCCCCTCACCAGGTGATGTTCCTTTTTATGGGGTTCGCCCAAGTAGATACCGTTTTGGGAATTCCTTCACAAACTCCAGCAGTGAATCGGCGCCAAGCGCAGCAAGAATAATAAGGGGGATCTGCAGGTATACGAGGAAACGGTCCATGAATACCCTAAGGCCAATCGCATCGTTCTTTACCGCAACAAACCCCGCGAAGAAGAGGGCAAATAAGAACAGGTAGGCGATATTTGGGAATTTCAGGTAGTTTTCTGAGCGGTCAAGGATTTTGAGCAGCAGTACGCCAAATAGGCCAACGAATAGCGATATCGCCCCTATTTCAAAGGAACCAAGGGGCCCCAGCGCAATTGGGAAGGAAATGGAGATCATGGAAGCTCCCCTAGAAAGCGAAAAATTGTTAAGGACAAAATAGCTTCCAAATGCGCCCAACAGGAACATGATGAATGAGCGAAGCCCGGGGCGTAGCTCTTCGGGGATGCCCGGATGGTCCCCGATAGCGTATTTCAGGAAATACCCGGCGCAAACGAATATCCCAGCCATGGCGAAGGTGGCAATTAAGCTTCCCGTCTTCAGGATGTAGGAGTCCATGGAAACGACATTTCCCTCATGGTTTTTGAACTGCGCGAGTTCGAAAATGTTGAAGTGCCCGATTATTGCGAATTGCCAGATCAGGTAGACCAGCATGGAGAAAAGGATCCCAAGCAGAAGGTTCTTCAGCAGGGCAGAATGCTTTTCTGCATCAAAGCCCCTAGAAACCATGACTTTCCAGATAAGGTGAAGGATGATGAATCCAAAATACACCCCAAGCCCCCCTACTAGGAAGGCGATGGCCTCCTGATGCACCAAGGTTACGGCAAAAGCGAGCATCAGTGCTGCACGGTAATTTTTAGTGTAAAATGCATGGAATGCGATCGGAAGCAGAATAAGCCCAAATGCCTGCGGGAGCGGCCTTACGGTGTATATCAGGAATTCCCCGGGGAGAACGGATGCAAATGCCGCGAGTATGCCTATGCCGCTTCCAAATAGCCGCTTGCCAAGGATGAAAAAGCCGGGCGGGACCATGGCTGCAAAAATTAGCACAATGAAACGGCTCGCAAAATCTAGCGAAAAGCCCGTCAGCAATACCAGCACCGCAACCAGGATCCTGTAGCCGGGAACGTAAAGGTTTGGGATCCCTCCCCCATATGAATAATCGGTCACAGGATAGTCGCCCTTCTCGATCACATGGCGCGCGCTTGCAATGTGGATCATGGTATTCCCATAGGTCGGCATGTGCCATTCGCGCATGACCATCCAGTGGGTATGGAGGGATAGGAGGATTGCGACAAATAAAAGGAAGGAAACCTTATGCTTGGAGATGAAGTTCAACCCCTTTTTAGCATAATCCATATGTGCTGTTGAACTTGATCCTAAATTCGCCATTTGGTTCACTTCAATTTTCAATTTGAATAAATGCCAAAGAATTCATAATCCAATTAATTCCTTAACGTAATTCCACACCTTCGATTCCGTTACTACTTCAACTTATAATATTCAAAATTGCCATCCTTGTAGGCCAGCTCGAAAAATTGCTCATTCTTGAGCTTTTGGGTATCATACAACGGCACGCCCTCCCTTGTTGTCCAGGGCGGAAAGAGCCACTCGAACCCAGCGAAAACCTCCCTGTTCGGGATCATCACATAATTCGCATTGTACCGGCGGGCGATTTCGTATGCCTTTTGGGAATCGCTCGTCTTATAGAATTCATTAACATCCCCCATTCGGGCAACAACATTTGGGATGATCGCCCAATCGCCCCCTTCCGTGCCTTCCCTGAGTGATTCGCCCATCAGATGCTCGCCGCCGAATATGTCGGTGACGAATGTTTCACGTTCCGGGGTGTTGGCTCGGACCCACTCCATGGATTTCTCCTCCTCTTGCGTGATAACCGGGTTCATCCATGCGTCCGCCTGCCATTTACCCTTATTCATGTCCTCGTTGTAAAAATATGCAATCCCGAGGGAGGAAATCAAGGCAACGCCATAAACAAGGACGGCAAGCGCTACCCGGACCTGCGCACTTGTAATGAAACTGGCAAGACTCACCATTATCCCCTGTGCACAAGTTCACTCAATCAACCATTAAAAACCTTCTTTGAATGTAATTTCCGTGGAATAAATGAGGCTTTTTTTGGCTGTGGAGCTTCCGGAAGAGATCAGGTATAAACTGAGGGATACCCTCGCCGAGCTGAAGAAGACGGGCATATCCGCATCGCTCTCAAAATACCACCAGTTGCATGTCACGCTGTTGTTTTTGGGCGAAAAAACCGAGGAGGAGGCGGCTAAAATAATTGAGGAGGCAAAAAATGTGAAAATGGGTAAATTCCCAATAGAAATAGGGGGAGTTGGCTT
>DATDZF010000047.1:0-8639 GCA_035288785.1 Candidatus Norongarragalinales archaeon | reverse complement strand
TAGGGCGCTTGAGCTGCACTGCGAGCCAATTGAAATCTCGTTCATAAACTCAGCTGGCATAAAGGTCGTATGCCCATCGAACCCATATGATGCAAAGGGGCTGCTTGCTGCTGCGATTAGGGATCCGGATCCCACCCTATTTTTGGAGCCGAAGAAAATCTACCGCGCATTCAAGGAGGATGTGCCGCTTGACCCGTATGTGATCGAGCTGGAAAAGGCGAAAATTGCAAGAGAGGGAGAAGATGTGACGCTCATCTCGTATGGGGCGATGGTCCGGACATGCCTGCAGGCTGCAGAGACGCTCAAAGGCACGAGCAGCGTGGAAGTCGTGGACATGCGCACCTTGTCACCCGTGGATGAAAAGACCATCCTTGATTCGGCAAAAAAGACGGGACGGGTCGTTGTAGTGCACGAGGCCCCGAAAACAGGCGGATTTGCAGGGGAGATTGCGGCAATAATTGCTGAGAAAGCGATGACGAATCTCAAGGCACCAATCCTTAGGGTTACGGCGCCGGATACCCCAGTCCCGCTTGCAAAACTCGAGGAGTTCTATTTGCCAGATGAGTTTCGGATAGTCAAGGCGGTCAGGAAAGTTATGAGCTTCTGAACCTAGGGCAGGTTGCCTTTGCATTCCCGTTCCTCCCGCACAAAACACGTCAATTCGGCTTATTTTTAAGACCAATGCAGTAATTGTTTTGGGTTGATTGCCATGGCTCTGAATTTCAAATTTCCAGATGTCGGGGAAGGCATCCATGAGGGAAAACTGGTGAAATGGCTGGTCAAGGAGGGGGATGCAATAAAAGAGGATGCCGTAATTGCGGAGGTGGAGACGGATAAGGCGGTTGTGGAAATACCTTCACCTAAAACAGGGATGATCCTAAAAACATATTTCAAGGAGGGGGAAGTCATCAAAGTCGGGCAGACTATGGTAACGATTGGGGAAAAAGGCGAGCCTATACCGATTGAGGACGTGAAGGCTGCGCCCCAAAAAGCCATGGCTGCGCCGGGCCTAGCAACCGCCCAAACGGAAAGGGCAAGAAGCATTCCTCCATCCCAACAAGCATCCGCCACTAGCCCAAGCATCGTTGCAACCCCATTTGTGCGGCAGCGGGCAAAAGAGCTGGGCGTGGATTTGGGCCTTGTTGCGGCAACGGGCCCTGCGGGAAGGATCATGCCTGAAGATGTAGAAAAATTCGCAAAAGGGGGAATTGGCGGGCCAGCAGTTGCAGGCGGAATAATAAGCGGCCCTTCCCCACAGGCACAACCAACCCAATATGCAGTTCCACCACTGCAAACCGATTTCTCGCAGTTTGGGCCAATTGAAAAGGTGAAAATTGCCGGAATAATGAAACGCACCTCTGAGGTCATGTCCAGGTCCAAGAGGACGGCGGCGCATGTGACCCATTTCGACGAGGCGGACATCACCGATCTTGCGCTTGCACGGGAGAAATTGAAGCTGATAGGGGAGCAAAAGGGCATCAAGGTCACGTTCCTTCCACTGATTGTAAGGGCGGTTGTTGCGGCATTGAAGGAGCACCCGAAATTCAACAGCTCCTTCGATGAGGCAAATGACGAGATCATCATGAAGAAATATTACAACATAGGGATTGCAGTGGACACTCCGGATGGGCTCGTTGTCCCAAACATACGCGGAGCGGACAATATGGACATTTTCCAGCTTGCAGCTGAAATCAGCCGGATCGCAAGCGATGCCAAGGAAAGGAAGATGAAGCTGGATGATTTGAAGGGCGGAACTTTCACCATCACCAACATTGGAAGCATCGGCGGCGAGTATTTTACACCGATAATTTATCATCCGGAGGTTGCGATTTTGGGGATTGGTAAAATCAACGATAAGCCGGTTGCTAGGGAGGGCAAGGTCGCCGTCCGCAAAATGCTCGCACTTTCACTTTCATTTGACCATCGCACAATTGATGGCGCGCAGGCTGCAAGGTTCGTGAACGACATAATTACGCTGCTGGAAAATCCTGCGAGCCTGGGGTAGGGGGAATGGAAGGGCCATTTGAAAGCGAGGAAAATTGCTTATCCTCTTTATTATTGATCAAAATAAATGCCGGTGAGGGATTATGGTCGTTGGAGAAGTTGCAGTGGAAACACAAGTTGTCGTGATCGGCGGAGGGCCGGGGGGGTATGTCTGCGCTATCCGGCTTGCGCAGCTTGGAAAGCAAGTGATGCTTGTTGAAAAGGATCCGCAGGGAATGGGAGGCATTTGCCTAAACCACGGTTGCATCCCATCAAAGGCGCTGATACATGTAAGCAACCTTGTAGATTCGGAAAAGCATCTTGAAGGAATGGGGGTTACCGCGAAGGATTTCAATGTAGATCCCGTAAAAATGCAGGAATGGAAAACCAACCTCGTATCCACATTAAGGAAAGGGGTGGAGGATTTATGCAGGAAAAACGGGGTGGAAGTTGTTTTCGGGGATGCGTATTTCGAGAGCAACCGGCGATTGGGAATTGCAGGAAACCACGACGTAGCGGCAATAGAGTTCCAGCAGGCGGTGATTGCCACAGGCTCGTCACCAATCGAGCTGAAGGCGCTTCCATTCAATGGAAAGACCATAATCAGCTCCACGGAATCCTTGCAGGCAAGGGAAATTCCAGAAGAATTCATTGTAGTCGGAAGCGGCTACATAGGCATTGAAAATGGCACCATGTACCGCAAATTCGGCAGCAAGGTGACCATGATCGAGAGGGAAAGCGGGATATTGCCAGGAATTGAGCGGGAAGTTGCTTCCGTTGCGGAAAAACGGCTCAAGGAGCTTGGCGTAGAATTAAGCGTCAGCACCACTGTAACGGGCTACAGGGAAGGGAATGGGAAAATCACCGTGACTGCCACAAAAGCAGGGGGAGCGGTTGAATTTTCCACTGACAAGGTATTGGTGGCGGTTGGCAGGAAGCCAAACACCGAATCGCTGCGGCTAGTGAACACGAAAGTAGGGCTGGATGAAAGGGGGTTCATCAAGGTCAATGACAAAATGCAATCCGCAGATCCCCGAATTTATGCTGTCGGGGATGTCGTAGGGGGCGCCATGCTTGCGCACAAGGCATTCATGGAAGGGAAAATCGCTGCGGAAGTGATTGCAGGCTCGGAAGCGACATTCCGCAATAAGGTAATTCCTGCAGTTGTATTTTGCGACCCGGAAATAGCATATGTGGGCATTTCGGAAAGCGATGCGCTAACACAGCACCTCAAAGTGAAGGTCGGGAAATTCCCATTCCGCGCGTTGGGAAGGGCGCATACCATGGATTCCGTGGAAGGGTTTGTGAAAATCATCGCGGATTTTGATACGGATGTGATTTTGGGCGCGCAGATCGTAGGACAGGGCGCAAGCGACCTGATTTCGGAAGTTTCACTTGCAATTGAAATGGGCGCCCGGCTTGAGGATCTTGCACTTACTGTCCACCCGCATCCGACGCTTCCGGAAGGGCTTGTTGAAGCGGCGGAGGTTGCGATGGGGAAGGCGATCCATTTCTACTCGAAGAAAAGCGCCATCTAATCGGGCAACAGTCGTAGTAGCGGCACGTGCCCCCAGGTATTGCTTTTGCCCATCAAACGTATTTTATTTCCTACCAGCCCCATTAGTTTATGGCGCAGGAAGGGGAAATTCAATATAACGGGAGAAGCGGTGTGCTCAAGATACCCTTCCTTGCACTATCAGACAAACTCCGGAGAGAAATACTTGATTTGGAACACTCCCAGATCCATCCATCGAAACGGGAAAGAATAGCCAGAAAGCCATTGGTTAGGAGTGTGTGCGCAAAAATCGCAATAGCTGCCTACCTACACAATGATATGGTGCCCATTCAGAAAAAAGGCAGGGAATCGGGGGTCAATGTAGAGTTCTCGTATTTGCTGCATCCGGCATGGCAGTATGGGGACAGATTGAGGAATCTTGCGCGCTTCAGTACTGCTGCGGCAAACCAACCCCACCTTTGGGTGAGGCTGCCAAGACACGGAAAATACATTAGCATCCATCTTTCGCAGCCTAAAGGAGCGGATGCAAAAATAGAAGTCAGGGGCCTGGAAGAGGATATACTTGCTTTCAGGAAGCACCTGAGGGGGATGAGGTTCGGTTAATCCTACCTCTGGAAATTCCATTCCGTCGTCTTGTATTTGGTTTCGGAGAGCTCCTTTGCCCTGATGAGCTCGCTTTCCGTCCAGCTGCCGAATTCGAAGCTCTTTCCGGAAGTGAATGCATCAACCAAGGCCTTGTATGCGATGTTCTTATCAGCTATGCCCGCCCTTTTTAGGCTCGTAACCCTATCCTCAACTGCCGCAATCATCTTATCCGAAATCTTCTCCTGGGACACCTTCAATACGGAGAACATTTTTCGGACGTCAAGGTCATAGAGCAAAGTCCCATGCTGCAACAGGATGCCCTGCCTTCTTGTCTGCGCGTTGCCTGAAACTTTCTTTCCCTCCAAAATGACGTCATTGATGGGCTTGAACTCGCCCTTAAAGCCCATTGCCGCAAGCGCATCCACGATCCAGCCGCATATGGTTTTGTAGGATGCGATGATGTCCTTGGAAAAAAACAATTCCGGGGCAATGACCGAATAGGTGATTTCCCCTGCCGTATCGTGGTATACGGCCCCTCCGCCAGTCCTTCTTCGCACCACATCAAACCCCTGCTTCCTGCACTCCTCGAGGTTCACCTCGTCGGTGATGGATTGGTGGTAGCCAATTGAAACTGCAGATGGATCCCAGCCGTAGAAGCGGATGGTAGGCGAAACCAATCCGGAGACGAGCGCTTCAGAACACGCCTCGTCAAGCGCCATGTTGGTGAATGCATCATGCGATTCGAAGGGTATAACTCTCCATTTCATAAAAGTTCACCGGATTACGAATTTACATCCTGCGGCCCCCCATCCAAACTGGTGACGGCCGGCACTTTCACTTCCCTTGCCAGCTTCACGCATTCCAAAAACGCCCTTGCAAGCGCTTCGGGAGTGATGCCAAGCATCTGTATCCCCTGCGATTTTGAAATATCAGTTATTGAAGCAGCGATTTTATCGGCCCCATCCCCAATTCCAGCCATGAGAAGCGTTTTTTCAACTATTTGCAGCGAATCCTCCGGATGGATGAAGAAATCGCCGGTGATTTTTATGGATTTGAGCCGCTCGCCGCTTTCCGTAAGCTCCATCTCCATGCGCAGCAGCTTGCCACCTTCCACTTTTGCGGTAATTTTCGACCTCATCTCCTGCATTTTTACACCATTTTGAATTTTCCTATGCCAACCCGGCTTGAACAGCCCCTCAATCCATTCGAAATTCAGCCCAATAGTTCCGCGGCATCCTTTGCAGCGCAAATTACTTTCCTTAGGGGAACCTTTTTTTGGCGGGCGATTTTCACGCACGCATCGTATTCCGGGGTGATCGTCCACGTTGCCACGCCCTTGCTGATCTTTACAGGTATTTGCCCGTATTTGGTTTTCACGTTTGCCATTTTCCTTGGCAACTTGAGCCTTTCTGCATCCAATATCCTAACGCCGATGGTCGTCGTCTCCCCTAAGATTATTTCCGAGAGCTTTTTTGTGTCCTTCCCTTCGCAAATGACGCTCACCTTGACGGCAGGCCTCCCCTTTTTCATGATGATGTTTTGCAGATACGCATCCAGCGCACCTTCGGCCATCAGCCTCTCCAGCAGATATTCGTAGATCTGCGGGCTCATGTCATCAATGTTTGCCTCGATTATTTGCACACGATCCTTTTCCATTACCATTCACCAAATTGAGACCTGAGAAGCGAAATCTATCCATCTCCCCCAACCACATCCTTCCAAATCAATTCATTGTTACATTTTTTCCCCAATTGTCACCTTCAAGACATTCGGGTGCTTCAATTCAAAATCCCCAGCTCCATAACCTTCCTTGATGACCCTCATTTCAGGCCTGTCGAACTTCCTTACGTAATATTTCACGATTGATGCACCCGTCGGAGTCACCATCTCCCCCTCCCCATCCACATATGTGGGAATTCCTTTTAATATGAGCCGGGTTGCAGGCGCGGGAATATCGAAAACCTTGCCATGGAACTTCCCCTTTCCACGCCCCACATTTAGCGGTGAGCTGAAAACCTGCGAAATCCCCATCTCATTGACCGCAATTGACGCGCCGGCGATGTCCACGATTGAATCCACCCCCCCGACTTCATGGAATGCCACCTCCGAAATGGACTTTTTCCGATGCACCTGCATTTCGGCCTTCGCCAGAATGGTGAAAATGCCAAGGGCATCCTCCTTTATTTTCGGGGAAAGTCCGCTCTGCCTTATCATCCCAACAATATCCGAATATTTCCTGTGCGAATGCGCATCTTCGCGCTCCAAAATCACGTCCAGCTTGGTCGCCCAAATGGCCTTTTTTTCCACCCGCTTAACTTTCAGCCGGTAATCTTCAAATGCAACTTTCCCAAGTTCTAATTCCAGTGTTTCCAATTTCAGGCCTGCATCAAGCATTGCGCCAAGGAACATGTCGCCGGCAATTCCGGAAAAGCAGTCGAGGAAGAGTATTTTCATGGGAATCATTCAAACTTGAATTCGAAGGCAGAGGCCAGTTTGGATCCGCTTGGAAAATGCCCGCCAAAATCACTAATCAATTCACTTGTTTATTACGCTGGCAAAATAGCCCGCGCCAAAGCCGTTGTCAATGTTGACTACAACAACCCCCGGAGCGCAGGAGTTGAGCATCGTAAGCAGGGGGGCGATGCCTTGGAAATTGGCGCCATAACCGATGGATGTGGGAACGGCAATGACGGGCCTATCCGTAAGGCCCCCCACAACCGAGGCAAGGGCGCCTTCCATTCCTGCAACAACAACTACCACGTTCGCCTCACTAAGCTTGTGGCTGTTGGAAAGCAAGCGATGAAGCCCGGCAACACCCACATCGTAAAGCCTCTCTACTGCATTGCCCATAATTTCCGCGGTTATTGCCGCCTCCTCTGCAACGGGGATGTCCGAGGTGCCGCCAGTTGCAATGAGGATTTTCCCCTTTTTTTGCGGGAGCCTTTCCTGGATGAGGTAGATAGCTCGCGCCCTTTCATCGTAGATTGCTTTTTTCGAGATTTTTTTCACGTGCGCAAACATTTCCTTTCCCGCACGGGTAGCAAGGACGTTATGGCCCTTTTTTGCGAGCGATTTGAAAATTCCCGCAACCTGGGCCGGGGTTTTGCCTTTGCAGAAAATAACCTCCGGGAACCCCTTTCTGCTGGCCCTCTGATGGTCTACTTTGGAAAAACCAAGATCCTCGTATGCGTAATTATGCTTATTTGCCATGTTCCATTTATCCCTCTTCGAGCAATTACACCCAATAATTGGCCCTCTCGATTAATTTTCGCTTTTCAGCGCCATTGCTTCGTTCATCCTGCCGGATTTGAAGCCCCGCAGGTCCAATTCAACGAATTCAAAGCCCAGTGTGCGGAAATGCGAAATGATTTTTTCCGAATTCTCCACAATAATCGCAAATTCGCAGCTCTCAACTTCAATTCTCGCCATTTTTTCCAGATAGCGCACGCGAAGGCTGCCCTCGATTCCCAATTCTCGCAGGAAAGCCTCCCCTTTATCGACCATTCTAAGCCCCTTCAATGTGATTTTGGTTCCGTATGGGAATCTAGAGGAAAGGCAAGGCGAGGAGGGCTTATCCCAATTCGGCAAACCCATCGATTTGGCAATCTCCCGGATCTCATTTTTCGTTATTCCTGCATCCTTGAGGGGCGATACCACTAAATGCTCCTTTGCAGCCTTCATCCCTGGCCGGTAATCCCCCAAATCGTCCGCATTAAGCCCATCGAGAATATATGCGATGCCTCTTTCACTCGCAACCGCCCTTAATTTATCATACAATTCCGTTTTGCAGAAATAGCATCTGTTTATGGGGTTGGCGGCATAATCCCCATCCTCCATTTCCTGGGTGAATATGATTTCGTGGTTTGCGCCAATTATTGCGGCGAGAGATTTGGTTTCCTCCAATTCCTTTTCCGCAAGCGATGGTGACGAAGCAGTAATTCCAATGGCGTTCACTCCCAATTCCTCCGTCGCGACTTTCAGAACGAGGGTGGAATCAATCCCGCCGGAAAATGCCACGATCACCTTCCCCATCTTCCGGATACGGGTGCACATTAGTGCAATTTTTTCGTTCGCATCCATCTTGCCCACCCCAGAATAACACGATGAGGTTTCTAAAAGGTTGCGAAATGCCCATATGGCCGCTATTTCTTTAGCGCCTCGAATTTCAGCAGGAGGCCTCTGCTTGCGCTTTTGAGGGAAGTGAGATCTGTTGCGTATGGATGCTGCCATGCAACGGGTTCAATTTGTTGCCGGACGATTCCCCACTCGCGAGCGGAGAACAGCTTGCTGATGAGCCGCGCCATTTCCTTTCTGGAAATCCGGGACACGCCCTTGACCCGCGTCCGTATAAGCTCGCCAGAGTCAAATAGCGAATGGATTTGGGATTCGTCACGTTCCTTGAAAGGCACATCCTCCCCCATGCGAGGTTCGCCGCGCTCAAGCTCGATCAGAAAAGTGCCCTGAAAGATGCCCCCAGCTGCGGTTTTTCCCTGCATGGACTTGATAACGCGCCGGATTGCCCGTGCCGACAAGTCTTGGGTCGCATAGTGGGTCA
>DATDZF010000046.1:0-25914 GCA_035288785.1 Candidatus Norongarragalinales archaeon | reverse complement strand
CGTATGTCCTCTGGATGTCGATTTCCGCATCCGTGGAGGCGATGAAAATGCTAACCTGCGCATCCAGCGGATTCCCCTCCTCGTCCGCAACGGCAACCAGCACTTCCCCCTTCTCTATTTTCGGGTCGATGTCCCCATCATCGGTGTCTACAAGCTTCTTTAGGCGCACAGTCTTCGACTTCCCTGCCGAAACAAATATGGTATCCGTCGCCTTCTGGTAGCCCGTTTTTGATACTTCAATGCTGAGCTCCGAATTCTGGTTTGCCGCAATCAGGGTTGAAGTGCCGGATGCATCCGTTGCCGCCGTGTCATAGTTCCCGCTTTCCGAATCATAATAAGAGACGCTAGCGCCGCTAAGGGGTATGTCATTCGTGTCGGTGACCTTAAGGGTTACCCGCACCTTTACCTTATCGCCCCCGCCGTCCCCGGAAGACTGCAGCGAGGCGATAATTTTGGGGGTATCTTTCCCGATTTTGAAGGTCTGCTCGAATAGCTCGAATCCTTCCTCGTCTATCCGGATTTTCCCCTGCTTATTCAAGGGGACCTTGTCAAAGCTGGCAATTCCGTCCTTTCCGGAATTTACGGTCTTAAGGAGCTTTCCATCCACATACAGTGAAACTGGTATGTTGGGCGCCGGGGTCCCTGCGACCTCCACCGAAACCTTGATGGAAGTGGTGCCAGCAGTAAGTGTGAGGTAGGCAAAAACGCCGCCGCCTATTATTAATAGCACGAGTGCGATGAAGAACGGGAAGGACGGTATCCCCCTTGTCTCAATTGGCGTCACGAACCAGTCGTAAACAGGGAAATGGATGTTTTGTTGGAGGTAATCGCAGAAATTGTAGTAGGATTCCTCGATGCCGTCATAGAATTGCTTTAAGGATTCGGCTATTCCCATCCGGCTCACCGGATAAGGAGAGCGTTTGAAGGAATAAAAGCCTAACGCCTTGCCCATATGATCTTGCCAACTGAATGATCCCCTTGGGCGGGAAGGATTTTTTGCGTTCTTTTTCCCGCAAGGAAGTTCAAGCCTGCCTAGCAAGATCCGCCCTCTGCCTAGCGACAAACATTTTTAACTCCGAAAGCGGATAGTCTTATGTGGGCACATGGCTATTGATGCGGAACTGAACCCGGTACTGGACATGGTGATTGCAATACTTGCGATCATTGTGTTCCTTTTGCTTTTCAGGGGAAGGGATGGGTTCAAGAGCCGGGAGCACAAGGTGGAAATCCTAAAGGAACTAAAGGATTTGCCAGAGTCGCGGCGTGAGGCGCTTGCCGCAATGCGACGCTTGCTTGATGTGAAAGGGGGTCTCCTTAAGGAAATTTCCGATGCAAAAAGAAGGTACATGAAAGGGGAGCTCACGCACGAAGCGCTGGAAGTGATCACAGAGGGGGCGGAAGGCAAGCTCATGGAAGTTGACGAGAAATTGGCGGAATTCGAGGGTTTCTACTGAACCTTAAATGATTCGCAACTCTTAGGGTAAAAAATATGATGAAATTAATTGAGGGAAAGCCGATCGCACAGGATGTATTAAATGAGGTGAAGGCGGAGATAGTTAAGCTTGGCGCCCGGAAGGTAGTGCCCTCCCTTGCCGTCATCCTTGTTGGCAATGACCCCGCTTCCCAATCGTATGTGAGTTCCAAGGAAAAGAAGGCGCGGGAAATAGGGATCAATTCCAAAAAATTCGAATTGCCCGAAAGCACATCCGAGGGTGATTTGCTTGGGCTTGTCCGAAAACTCAACAAGGATAAGGGCGTGCATGCCATTTTGGTGCAGTTCCCCCTGCCAAGCCAAATCAACGAGCGCGCCATCAGGGATGCCATCCTTCCCGAAAAGGACGTCGATGGCCTTTGTTCTGTGAATATCGGCAAGCTGATTAATGGCGATGAAACTCTTGCACCCTGCACCCCAAAAGGCATTATCCGCATGCTCGAAGCGCATAATGCAATTATTGAGGGTAAGCGGGCTGTAGTAATTGGAAGGAGCCTTCTGGTTGGAAAGCCGATTGCAAGCATGCTTTTGAACCGGAATGCAACCGTGACCATCTGCCATTCGAAAACAAGGGACCTATCTGATATTACAAGGCAAGCGGATATTCTAGTTGTAGCAGTTGGAAAACCCCGCCTAATAACTGCTTCCATGGTCAAGGACGGCGCGGTTGTCATTGACGTTGGGATAAACCGGCTCAGCGGGGAGACGGTGAAGGAGGAATTGGTTGATGGAAGCACAGCCCGAACCTTGAATGGGAAAAATCATCCGGTAACCTTGCCTGAGCTAAAAACAAAATTTGTGGGCGATGTGGATTTTGAAAGCGTAAGCAAAAAAGCCTCCCTCATAACCCCGGTCCCCGGCGGCGTTGGCCCGATGACCATTGCGATGCTCATGCAAAATACGGTGAACTGCGCGAAATTGCAGAATGGGCCATTGTAAGGTTGGTTTGAACCCGATTCCATCAATATTATTATGCCCTTCACATCAATTATATCGTGAAAATATGGCCATCCTCGACTACCTTCGCAACCGGCTGGTTAAACGCAACCCCTTGATGATATTCGCATTGGGCTTCAGTGCAACTTTTTTGGGCGTGCTCACCGCCTACATCGTATTCCCTGAGAATGTTGGGCTCATGGGGCTTGCATTTGCCTCGCTCATTTTGCAGCCGTTCCTCTCCAAGCTCATCTACTATGAGGAAGAAGGCGAGTACCGGCGCAAGCGCATTTCAAGGGGCATTTTCAGGGACCATTCACAGACCTTCCGCACGATATTGCTGCTCTTTTTTGGGATCATGCTCGCATACTCGGCGATGTACCTCTATTCCAAGGAGGTGCGCGTCAAGAACCTTTTTGGATCGCAACTCGCGCCCTACCAGAACCTTTCCGGGAGCGCAGCAGGAGGCTGCGAATCCGGATTTGAGTGCTTCATCCAATACATTGTAAACAATCTTGTGGTGATGATAGTTGTTTTCATCCTCTCAAGCGCTTATGGCGCGGGCGCCATGCTCTTCCTTGCATGGAACGCATCGGTGTGGGGGACGGTGTTCGCATTCCTTGCTGTTCAGGTAAGCGGCGGGGGCGAGAAGACCGCGGCATTCCTTTCGATTCTGGTGCGGGTCTTGCCGCACACCCTCCTCGAGGCCTCTGCATATTTCCTTGCAGTCATCGCCGGCATCGTGATCACAAAGGCGTACCTTAAGGAAAGGATGGGCACTTCCCGCTTCAACTTCGTGGTAATGGACGGGCTGATCTTTTTCGCACTCTCCGCGGCAGTTGTTGTTGTGGGTGCGGCGTTCGAGGCATTCGTTTTCCCGGCGCTTTGAATTTGGCAATTTTTTTTCGAAGCAGGGGAGGATCTTTTTGCATCCCGATGTTTCTATAAAAAATATTTCCTTTGGCTGGGCCCTTTCATTGCAGCTTCTCAATTAGTTGCCTATGCAATATCCCGTTGCTTGCCGCAAAATCAAAGCTCATCCTCAAGGGATCTATCCTGCTGCCGTCAAGCCGGCTGCATATCCCGCCGGCTTCTCCGATTATGCAAATTGCGGCGGCAACATCCCATATATACAGGTATGCCGAGATGAATACATCGAACCTCCCGCATGCCAGGAATGCAAGGTCCATCGCTGCCGAACCCAGGGTGCGTACGCGGTGCTTTAGGGCAAGGCTCTTTTCCAATAGCAGCGTCTTTCTGATCATCTCCTCGTTTGGGGCCATTTCCACGCAGAGCAGCAAGTCGTAGAATTCGCTCTGGCTTGAGGCCCCGATTTTTTTCCCATTGAGGAACGCGCCCTTCCCCTTCTCGGCTATGAACATTTCATCCAAGGTTGGGAGGCATACCGCGCCCGCGACCATTTCGCCCTTGTGCATAAGCCCAACGGAAATCCCCCAAAGCGGGTTCTCGTGCGCGAAATTGCCGGTGCCATCGACTGGATCCACGATCCACCGGTACTCCGATTTTGCATCCCTGAATTCTGATTCCTCCGAGAGGAAATCGTGCTCCGGGAAATTGTCCTCGATCAGGATTTTCCTAAGCAGTTCCTCGCTTTTCTTGTCCGCTATGGTTGCGATGTCCCGTTCCGCCTTGAAATGGATGCCTTTTTCCTTCCCCTGGTATTTGCGGACCAGCTCGCCCGCCTCACGTGCGGCCTTTTCCGCAATCGCTGCATATTTCATAGGATGGGTTAAGGCAGAGGGCTTAAAATAATGGGTGTTCCCTCCCCCTTTTCCTGAAATATTCTGGGAGCATATGCTTTTTCAGGCACATCCCGTCCCATAAAATGCCACTTATGTCTTCGCACGGACGATTTCATCGGCCAAAACCCCTTTAATAAAGCTTAAAAATGCGATTGCGTTTAATTTTCACGTCGATTACACTGATTGGGTGAGAATTATGGGAATCTTCTCTTCTTTGAGCAAGGCGCTGGGCTTCACAAAGGACATTAATGTGGAGGAATTCATGTCTGCCGCGGAAGCGGAGGATGTGGATGTGATGCATAGGGCCGCGGATTACTACGTAAAGCCAATTGCGCTGCAAAGCGATGGCGATGTGGCCATTGTCAAGGAGGAGCTGCAAAACCGCAACCATGTGCTGCTCAATTTCTCCCCCATCATGAGGAACCCAACAAAGCTAAAGCAGGTAGTGGGCGAGCTTAAAAGCTTCGTGCACAGCATCAACGGCGACATTGCCCGGATCGATGAGGATAAGATCCTCCTGACCCCGGCGAATGTGAAGATCGTAAAGAAGCGCAGGGGCTAGGCCGGCGCTACTTACATCTTATTATTGCTTTTTCTTCCATACTAGCGTATGCCAACTGAATCCGGTTTGGAGGCTGAAAAGGAGGCCGCACGAATAGGATCCCCATTCTACAAAAGGGAAGCCCATTTCCGGTCGCTTCCCACAAATGAGCGTACCGCATACCTTGCAAGGGTGCTCATGCGCAGCAATGTCGACCATCCGCATACTAAGCCCTTGCTGGACGAATTTTTCAGGCTGCATAAGCGCGGCGAGAGGGCGTTTGGGGTCCTAATGGACATAAGCCAGCCCATGCTGCACCGGGTTCCCGATGAAAAACTGATGGAACGCCAAGACGCTTACCTGGTAAAGAGCATCAGGATCATTGGCAAGAGGCTGAATTCGGGCGGAGTGGCATCGGTTCTTGGCGAAAGCCACATGCCAACCCATTTGATTGCGTATTACCTGCGGGAGGCTGGATACCGCCCAAAGGAGATTGCCCAGGGGATCAATTTCGCCTCACAGCCATCCTTGAAGGGAATTGTAAGGGCGATGCTTTTCGCTGGCCATGACCATGTTGAAGCCGAGGAGGAAATCAGGAGAATACCGCTTCGAAAATTTGAGCCCCACCAGGAGATACGGGCATTCCTTTCGGATGGGGAGAACCTTGCGCAGTATGTGCAATCAATGCGCGAGAGGGGCCTACCGCTTTGGGAAATAAGCCGGAGCCTTGGCGCCGACCTGAAAATCGGCTGGGGCGCAATTGCGCCAGCAATGCATGCTGCAGGAATCGAGCGGGGGCAGATCGAGGATGCAATGAAGACGAATGGAGTTGAGCCGGTAATGCGCACTTTTTTCCTTTCCACACTGCGCCCCCTTAAGCCAGAGGATCCAAGGAAGGCCAAAAAAGCCCTCGATCAGGGCCGCAGGAATTTGAACGCCATGTGGGGCGAGGATAAGCTGGAGTGGTGGAAGAAAGAATTCCCGTCTGTTAAACTTCGGAAGTCTCCAAGGAAGAGAGGGAGCAGGGGGCCTTGGACGTTCGAATAATCACTCCCCATCCAATTTTTCCTCAGCCGCCTTGAAGAATTTGGAAATGCGCAGCTGCTTTAGCTTGGTTTCAAGCGATGGCCCCGCCCTTTGTGGTTTATGGGGGTGGTCCCTGAGTTTTTTGGGCAGCTTTGCCTTGAGGAAATTAGCCAATTGCTCTATTGCCTCGTTCGTGATTATCCTGTTATAGTTTATTTTTGGCAAATCCGCAAGCTCGCTTTCGCTTACGCTGCTGAAAACGAGGAATTCGCCGTGCTCCGAGAGGAGGATGTAATAGGGGGGTTCCCTCGGCGTTGAAACATACCTGATTCCGGTGAAGGGCCTTGTGATTTTGAGGTGCTGTGCAAGCCATTCGTGCTCGTCATCCTCAAGCTGCAGGGAGGTGGCGCTGAGCGCATCTGGCATGAAGGAAAGGTAGCGCTTGAAATACGAAAGCAGGCTCTCCTGCGAAATCCCAATGAGGATGCCCTTGAAATTTTCCTTTGCCCCCAACAATTGCATTTCCGCGCTCTTCCCGATGTACCTGGCGCTTAGGAACGGCGTTTGGAAGATCAGCGGGTAATAGAACTCATCCTCCTCCGCGATGAGCCGGTGGTAGTTTTGCCTCCTCAAGATGAAGAATTCCACATCGATCCCCCATATTAGCTCTCAAATGGAGTATAAAAACGGGTATGCAAACCTGAGAGGGTGGTTGGCGCATTGCGCCGAACACTTTGCCGACAATTCCCCCAACCCCTTCTGCTACTATCCTAAAACAAATCAATTTAAAGCCGGAGAACAGGAAATTAGGGGGTTGCAATGGGGGTAAATGGGGGCGCATACGCACCAAACGGCCAAACGAAATATCCTGATGGGGAGCTGGAAGGGGAGGCTAAACGGCTCCATTCCAAACTCTCCAATTTGGGATGGAACGTTGAAACTTGCAGGCTGTATGCCCCGCTCACCTTGGAGATAAACGAACTGAAAAAAAAGCATAGCGCCGTTATCCTTGCCCATAATTACCAGTCCCCAGAAATCATTTTCGGGATCGCTGATTTTGTCGGGGATTCCTACATGCTTTCCAAGCAGGCGCAATCCACCCCTGCCAAAAAAATCATTTTCTGCGGCGTTAGGTTCATGGCCGAGACCGCAAAAATGCTCTCCCCCGAAAAGGAGGTGCTTTTGCCGGCGCCGGATGCGGGTTGTTCGCTGGCAGAGTCAATTACCGCCAAGGATGTTTCCGAGCTGAGGAAAAAGCATCCCGATGCCGCGGTTGTCACATACATCAACACCTATGCGGATGTGAAGGCGGAATCCGACGTCATTGTCACCTCGAGCAACGCCCTTAAAATAATCGAGGCACTCCCCCAGAAGAAGATCATTTTCCTCCCGGATAAGTACATGGGGCAGAATCTGGCAAAGCAAACCAAAAAGCAAATCATCACATGGGATGGGCTTTGCGTTGTGCATGAGGAATTTTCCCCAAGGAAACTGGAGGCATACCGGAAATTCTACCCTGATGCGAAAATACTCGTCCACACCGAGTGCTCGCCTGCAGTTGTCCAGCTTGCGGACATGAGCGGCGGCACGGGGGATATGCAACGGTTTGTTGCAAATTCCAAATCAGATGAATTCATGCTCGTCACGGAATGCGGCCTTTCGGATAAACTGAAGGTGGAATTCCCGGAAAAGAAATTCATACCCTCCTGCGGCCTTTGCCCCCATATGAAGCGGAACGACCTCCGAAAAGTATTGAAGGCACTAAAGGACCCGTCGGGTGATCAAATCATCAACATACCTGATGCCATACGAAAAAAGGCGAACGCGGCGCTTTTGCGGATGCTGCAGTATGGCGGGTGATTTTCCCAAATTAAATGCGCCGGATTTTAAACCAACCTTCATAAAACCTAATCATGAAAACGGACTTCCTTGTAGTCGGCAGTGGCATTGCTGGGCTCACGTTTGCCCTGAAGGCGTCAAGGCTTGGGAAAGTTACCCTTGCCACAAAAAGGAACTCGTTCGATTCCAACACTGCAGATGCGCAGGGTGGAATAGCGATACCGGCAGGCAAATCCGACGAAAAAAAACATATTGATGACACCCTGAATGCCGGGCGCGGGATTTGCAACAAGGCCGCAGTTGAGCTAATTGTGGCACGGGCGCATGAGCGCGTCCAAGAGCTTTCCAATTGGGGGGTAAAATTCGAAAGGGATGGAGCGGATTTCAAGCGCACCCTCGAGGCAGGCCATAGCGCTGCGCGCATAATTTACAATGCAGATGCCACTGGGAGGGCAATTGAGCACAAGCTGGTGATGCTTGCAAAGGAATGCCCCGACATAAGGATAATGGAGGATTCAATCCTGATCGACCTTGTTTCCGCCGCTGGGGGGAAATGCCTTGGCGCAACATTCCTTAGGGAAAATTCCTTCATCGAAACGATTTCAGCAAAATTCACTATCCTTGCAACCGGAGGCCTTGGGCAATTGTATGAGAAGACAACAAATCCCGCGGTTGCAACTGGGGACGGTTTTGCTGCAGCGGCAAGGGCAGGCGCAACCCTTGAGAACATGGAGTTTGTCCAATTCCACCCAACAAAGCTGGATGTGCCAACCTCCCATCCCTTCCTCATGAGCGAGGTTTTGAGGGGCGAGGGAGGCAAGCTTGTGAATGATAAGGGCGAGCAGTTCATGCAAAGGTATGCCAAGGAAGGCGAGCTTGCGCCAAGGGATGTTGTGGCGCGGGCAATTTACCTCGAAAGCCTTTCTGGCAAGGTGTTTTTGGACATCCGCCATAAAAAAAAGGACTTCCTGCTTGGCCGGTTCCCGACCATTTACACCAAATGCCTCGGATTTGATATTGACCTATCTGAAGATCTTGTGCCGGTTACTGCGGCGGCGCATTACATTTGCGGAGGAGTAAAAGCTGATTTGCGGGGAAGGACAAGCGTGCAAAACCTATACGCAATTGGCGAGGTCGCGTGCACCGGCGTCCATGGCGCCAACCGGCTTGCCTCCAATTCGCTTCTTGAGGGGCTGGTATTTGCGCACGAGGCATTTTCGGATGTAGCCGGAAGGCTAGGGAAAGTGGAAGCGGACCTTTTGCCCGAAGCATTGCTTTCCATCCGTGAAAAATCGGATGCAATCCCGGAAAGGGCGCAGCTTAGGCGCTTGATGTGGGAAAAAGTGGGGCTTGTGAGGCGCAAGGAGGGCATGCAAGAGGCGGCGTCCGAATTGGCGCAGATCCGTTCTCGCCATGCGCCCGTTTACAAGAAGGGTGTTAATTTCGAGTTGATAGAATTTCGGAACATGGTGGAGACCTCCGGCCTTATCGCGTCTGCGGCGTTAAGGAGGAAAAAGAGCCTTGGTTGCCACTTTGTGGTTTGAAGGCATTGCTGCTTTCCTATTGGGGTTGGGTAATTTGCCAATGTAGCTATATGGCGGGCAGCTTCCTATTAGTATCCAAATAAAAATTAACCCTAATTTCTAAAACTATGCTGCAAGTTTTCTCCATCTGATGGCAAGCACGCCAAGCATTATTGCCGCAAGCATGAGTGCCGCATATGGCGGTTCGCCTGGGATGGATGGGATCGAGAAAGGCGTTCCCCCATTGCCCTCGCCCGTATCCCTCCTAGGGTATGCATAAAGATTGTCTCCCACCAGCCCGCGGGTGCCATCCGGAGTGTTGTAGAAATTAAGCCCCCTTTTTGCGAACTCATCATTCCAGGGAATGTCCTGGCCGTTCAATGCATACCAAAGGCCGGTGCGGGGGTCAAAAGCCATGATGCCGCCGGCACCTTTCAATGCGAGAAGCTCCGCAAGCTCCTTGAATCCGTCGGGCCCTGATGCGGAAAGGACCGGCTGCCCGTTTTGCATGTCAAGGCTGAACTTGAAGTCGCCCTTGTCAGTCGGGACGATTATGTCATTGCCCTCCTTCCTTAAGGGCCCGGTGATCTGGTAGTCCTTGCTCTCCCCGGTCTTCTTGTCATAAACGGTCAGGATGGGGTTGCCGTTCGCATCCGTTGAAATGGTGTACCTCTTATCCGGCGTTTCCATGACCTGGAACCCGCCCAGATTGCCTTTTGCATCGGTTTGCACTTTCTGGACCGCATCATTCAGCTCCTTCACTTCCGATTCGGCGCCCACTTTCGGGACCAGGTTATTGATCGCAATTGCCGGTACTGGGTTGCCGTTCGCATCCATGTTGTTCCTAATTGAAGTGGTGATCTCCCTAATCGACTCGGATGTTTTTGTTTTTGCCAGCAAGTACAGGGCAACAACGAGCCGGTTTCCTGCCTCGTCGAACTCAATCCTGCCTTTTTCTGTAATTATTGTGAGTAACTTGCCAACAGCCTCCTCCTCCGAGCCCTTCCCCTCGTTCATGAATCCCTTGATTTGCACATCCCCGTTCCCGAAAATCGAAATCACATTGCCCGCTTTTGCGGCATCGCCCTTTTCCTCAAGGGCTGCAATTCCCGGCGCTTGGAGTTCCACGCCGACGGTCTCGTTCTTATCATCGCCCTCCTTTGCAGCGCCCCTAAGGAACCTTATTTTGCCCTCGTTGGCCGTTATCCTTCCCTCAGTTGTGTAAACTGCAACCACCTTCCCAAAGCCAGAGGCGCTCAAATCGCCGCTGACATCCAGCTTGAGCGTTTTCAGCTGCGACCTTAGGCATTCGATGGTGCTGCACGAGTCATCCGTGATCAAAAGCGTGCCCCCTCCCTCCCCCGGCTGCACCTGCAATATTTCGTTCGAGATGCACGTCTCATCCAGCGGGGCGGAAATTATCCTGTTGGGTATGAGCGTCCTTGCCAAATCCTGCATCATGAGCGCAAGCAGGCCGCGGTCGGGGCTATCCGAAAGCTTGATGCTTTTCCCCGTCTTCTTGTCCGTATAGGTCACGCCTTCCTCGTCTGCGCAAACATACCCGTCCTTCGAATCGTGGCATTCGCGGAAGCAGCCGTTCTTCTGCAATTTGTCGTACACCCCAAACCACTGCTGCGTGGCGCCGTCAAGGTGAATATAGTATAATTCCTCGGGCTGCAGCTGGCCGTAGGGGTTTTCGATCATGGCCCGCAAATTCAATAGTTCCACAAGCGACTTGTCCTCGACCTTCTTGCCAATCCCTCCCAAAAGGCCCGAGAGGTTCAGGCTCTTGCCGACATCCACCTTGGTGATCTGGTCGAATTTCTTCTGCAGGTTCTGGCCGCTTGTGGTCCCGCTTATCTTCTGGTAGGCGAGTATCTTGTAGCTGGTGTCCTTGCAAATGGATACGTACCTAAAGCCGTTGCTTGCAACTACCTGCTTCCCCAGCTGCACGGGATCGAGCAGCACAAGCCCCTTATATAGCTTCTCAAAGCCCTTCTCGAACTTCGAATATGTGAAGCCCTTGCCGGCCTCTATCTTCTTTGCATCGAATATTTCGCTTAGCTTTTTCTCCGTGTTGAACGCTTGCTCGCCCATCTTAAGCTGCTCCACTCCCATTTCATCTATCCGCGCCTGGACTTTTGCTACCTCCGCCGGCCCGAGCGATCGTGCAACAACTAAATCATCCGTCAGGGTTTTCGATCTTTTCGTGCCAAGCTTTGCCCATTCGTTCTCGAAATCGTTGAGCTCCCTTTCTGCTTCCAATATGTCCTTCGTCGTCCCGCCCTTGAAGAAATCCGGATATTTCTTGCCGAGCCATCCCGTCGGGTTGTAACCCTCGCCGATTAATTTCGTTTTCATCCCCGTTCCAAGCGAAGCAAGAAGCCCCTTCTGCGGGCTGTAGACCGACCAGAGCGACTGTGCAATGGAAATGCCGGTGATTATCTTGTATTTCGTGAGGGCGTTGTCCACAATCTGCTCATCGCACATCTCCTCCTTGCTGAAACGCAGTGGATCAACCAGCCGCGTTACCACTGCATCGAAAATCCCGGCCCTTGCAATTGCCGCAACCGGCCCGGATACGAATTGGATGTCCGCCTTCCTGTATAGCAGATAGTTGAGGAGCGGCGCTGAAATCGCAAGCGCCTCGTAATATTTTGAAAGCTCATCCGTGTTCTTCAAGGTGGTCCCCAGCTCGAGGTTGTTGCTGTAGAGGGCAAAGCTCGAATAATCCCCGCCCTTCCGGATATCCTCAAAAAGCGAATTCTCGGATTTGCCCTTCCAGTCCATGTTCACCTGCCAGTTGCCATCGCTGGCCATTTGGAAGCTCGTGTAGCTGTCGGTATAAATTTCCTCAGGGGTTGCATCCTTGGCAATGAAATATATTTTTCCCGTCTCGAATGCCTTCGAGGGCGCTCCTGCCTCCATTAGGTCCGAGACCCAGTCCGTGATCTTGCCGGTCCCAAAGAAATCGGTTGCACGCCGGAAATCTATCACGAAATTGTTGTTGTTGACATAGATCTGGAGGTAATTGTCCTTGAATTTCTTCTCACTTGTGACAAGCGATGAGAACAATATTTGGTTGGAAGCGGAAAGCGCGATCCTTGCAGCTCCCATCCATGACGCGCCAAATATCGCAATGGTGAGCGGCCTCCATTGCGCGGTGACCGCCTCGAAATCAACCTCCCTTAGGAGCTTTTGGTCAAGGTCCTTGGATTTTGTCAGCGCCTTGTACTCCTTCGTATATTCGTCCTGCACATTTGTCTGCGCCCCACCGAACGACCTTGCGTTGTATTCGGCCATCTCCTTCCTTATCCTCTCCTTGTCCTCAAGCTCCTCCTTGAGCTCGTTTGGGCCTTTCTTTGTTAGTAAAATTGTCGCGGAACCCGCAAGGGATGCCCACATTTCCCAGGTGCTCCACTGCCCGACGGAATTGGCGTACCTTTCATACTGCTTGGGTATTACCATGCTTCCCGCATAGCTGTTAAGCGCCGCTGTTGTCTGCTTGGATGTGATGTGCTGCTGCGAATTGACCGTCGTCTTGCTCTGGTCGAAGCCCATCAGCAAATCCTTGTTCAGCAGCGCCTGGAATGTCACTTTCCCGTGTATGAAGCTCCTATCAATCAGGCACTGCTGCCCTTTTTCCTGGGGCTGCTGCTTCATGATGTCATTGAGCGGCACGCTCTTGCCATTCGGCAGGACGACCTTGTATGCATCGTAAGGCGGCCTAGGTATATCGCCCTGGCTGGAGATCCCAAGCGCCTTCGAGAGCTTATCCTGCCCTCCTGGGGACCGTGAGGCAATTGCGCGCACCTGTTCCTTTGTCAGGACGCCTGCCTCCTTGTCGACGCCGAATTCCTTTGCGAGCTCCTCGATCCCCTTCTCATCATATTCCAAAAGATTACCGATATCCTTGATGTTGTAAATGGGCTGGTCTGCCAGATTGATGTTGATTTGTATGTTCTGGCTCGTCTGGTTGGTGGGGTCGTTTTCCCGCAGTTTCTCATCGCTTAGGGTGGAGATCTGTTCTGTTTGGAAATTTGCCAGGAGCTTCTGGTATCTTGCGACCTCTGCCGCGTCCATTTCGGAGGTGAAGCATGTGCTTGTTGCAGCGCGTGTTTCCCCTCCTAGGGGCGTGATTGTGTCCGATACCGGGATAGAAGTTGGCTCTGCATCGGCAAACGAAATTCCCCTACTGGCATCACCCCCGCTTTCCGGATAAAGCCCATAATAATAAGTAGCGGATGCAAATGGCGAAAATATCTCAATGAATAACAGCACAAAAACTGCTAAAGGAAATGCCCCCCTTCCCGAAGGATTCATGGATATCTTAACCCGCCAAGTGCTTATAAACGTTTTATTTGCATACCGCCCGTTTTGATGCCCCATTCCCCCTCCTTTTCACCCGCTGCGGACGTAGAAAATGATTTAAAAGTGTTGGTGCCTTAGATATTGCTGTTATATTATTTGCGTTAGAACCAAATCTAATTTGGGGCGCGTGGGTGAGACACATGGAAAGTATCGTGAACGACGCTTTGCGGCACACTTCGAAGAAGATCGAAGGCGAGGAATTCTTCGAAACGCCAAGGATCATGGTCATCGGGACCGGTGGGGGAGGCTGCAACTCCGTCAACAGGCTCGCACGCTCCGGGATCAAGGGCGCGGAACTGGTTGCGATCAATACCGACCGGATGCACCTTACCATGATCAATGAGCAGGTGAAGAAAATACTCATCGGGGCATCGATCACCCGCGGGCTTGGGGCCGGCGGCTACCCCGAAGTTGGGGCAAAGTGCGCCGATGTCTCGCGCGACGCGCTCGAAAAGCTGCTTGCGGGCGCAGACCTTGTATTCCTGACCTGCGGCATGGGCGGCGGCACCGGAACCGGCTCTGCTCCCATAATCGCGGAAATTGCAAAGAAGCAGGGCGCCATCGTGATATCGATCGTCACCTACCCCTTTGCACTTGAACGGGCAAGGCTGGAAAAGGCGGATGCGGGAATCGAAGCGCTCAAATCCCAGGCGGATACCATCATTGTAATTGACAACAACCGGCTGGTGCAGATAGTTCCAAACCTCCCAATCGACCAGGCATTCAATGTCGCAGACGAGATCATCGCGCGCGCTGTTAGGGGAATCACCGAAACCATAACCACGCCCTCGCTCATCAACCTCGATTTTGCGGATGTGCGCGCCATCATGAGCAATGGGGGCGTTTCCATGATCGCAGTTGGGGAGGCAAAGGGAACTGGCAGGTCCGAGGAAGTTGTTGCAAACACCCTTAACCATGCCCTTCTCGATGTGGATTTCACGGGCGCAACTGGCGTTCTCTTGCACATAACCGGAGGGCCTGACATGACCCTTGGGGAATGCAATGCAGTTGGGACCGCGCTAACTGAGCGCGTCGATCCGAACGCAACGGTAATCTGGGGCGCTAGGCTCGATCCCGCATTCGAAGGCAAGATTGAGGCGATCGCCATATTCACCGGCATCCAGTCCCCGTATGTGCTCGGCAAGTCGCAGGCACCCAAGATGAGCTCTGCCATTGGAAGCTCCGGAAGGAACGTGGATGACATCGAGTTCATCTAATTTTTTTTATTTTTCCCTTTTTTTCTTTTTCTATTTCTTCTTTTTTCATCCCCAGTTAGCATCTCAGCTTTGTGAATTCCTGCTTCACCTAAATGGGCCTTGCACACAAATTAAGCATGGCTGCTCTTGAAGGGGCAGCGGAAGCGTTTTTCCGTTGCAGCAAGGCAGCGCAGAAACCGCCGCCACCTGACCTTCTGCATCCGCTTGGCGCATCCGCATCTTTTTTTATTCCGCAATTTATGTGCAAAGCCACCTAAATGGAAACATCTATATAGTTAATTGACGTTAATTTAGTGCATAAACAGATGGTGATCAGCATGCGAACTACGTTAAGCTTTGAAGGGCTGCCGGAATTGATATTGGAAAAAGCAGTTGAATTGGGGCTGGCGCGCTCGAAAACCGATGCGCTCAGGATGGGCATTTTTTCCCTGAACAAGGAATACCATTTGGTAAAGGATATTGAGGATGCGATGGTGGCTAGGAAGCTTGAGGAAGAAGAGGAGGAAATGAAAGCTTCCGGTAAAAAATACCTTTCAGAAAAGGAAGCGCTTTCCAAATACCGGTGATTAGATGGAGCTAAAGCAATGGCGCCTCGAATTCAAGCCGGGCTGGGATACCCACTTCAAGGGTTTTGACAAAAGCACCCAGCAAAGGATTATGAACAAATTCGATCAGATGAAATCGCCCCTGCAAGGAAGGGGTCTGCACGGATCGCGATTCAAGGTTGAAGAAGTTGGCGGCTATCGGATAGCTTTCATAGGGGACGAGCCGATGCAAGCAAGGAAAATCCATTTCGTCGGCTCCCACAAGCAATACGAAAGATGGTATTCGGGCAGGAGTGAGTGAATTATATCGCTTTATTTCCAATAATCAGCTCCGCAAACTCGCCCAAATCCCTTACTTGGCGGCCTGCAGGGATTTTTTCCTTCTTTCCGCTCCGGCCCAGATAATACGCATCAATCCCGACATTCCTTGCCGAAACGTAATCAAACTGGTAATCGTCACCAATATGGATGAGCTCTTTTGGTGAAATCCCCATTTGCCTGCATGCCTCCAAATACCCTCTCGAATCTCCCTTGATGCAATTGAAATCGCTAGTGGTGGAAAAAACGCGTGAAAAATATTTGTCCAAATGATCCACTCTCAATTTAAAGTCAATGAACTCCCTTGTTGCATTGGAAATCACAATCAGCTCGTGTATTTTGCCCAATTTCCTCAACGCCGGCACCGTATCCGGATAAAGGTTGATCAGGTGGCTGCTCTCGTTGAGGATGGTATTGTAATCCTCCTCAAGTCCAAGCTCCTTGAACCAGAACTTGATATCGTACCACCTTGCATCGCGGTCCCCCACGTATGCGTATGCGGAAAAAACGGCGTTCTTGGCGGTTTTTATATCGAGCTTGTTTTTGCGGGCGAATAGCCTGGGTATTTCCATCAGCCAGACCGCCTTCTCGAAGTTGAGGTCCGCCAGCGTGCCGTCGAGGTCGAATGAGATGATACTTCTGCCCGTCATGGAGAAGGATATGGGCCGTTTGCTTATTTATTCGTTTGTTGGCCCTTAAAATTTGAAGTCCGCCTCCCCGTAGACCTTCCCTGCGACACCTCTAGGGGGATAATCCCCCTACGCGTGTTGCGTAGAGCACACCTCTACTAATGTCCGAATTGCTTCCCAATTCGTACATCGCCCCTACCCCCTTATTTTCTTATTAAAATTTAAAGTCGGCTTCCCCATACACCTTCTCGCAGTAGTTGCATTGCAGCTTCAGGGGATTCCGTTCCTTGATGTGCAATTTTGACTGGCCCTCCTTGTTGGTTATGCAGTTGGGATTTGGGCAGGGCACGACGCCATCCAGGAGATCTGGCAGCTTAACCTTGTATTTCTCGATTACCTCGTAATCCTTGATCACATTGATCGTTGCATAAGGCGCGACTAGTGCGATCTTCTCCAGTTCCTTCTTCTTCAGGTCCCTTCCCTCGATTTTGATAATGTCCTTGAGCCCGGAGGTCGCAGATGGGACATTGATCAGGACTGAAATCGTCGCCTTGAAAGTTTCATCAATCCCCAAAATGGATAGGAGCCGGACGGCCCTCCCTTGCGGGATATGGTCGATCACGATGCCGCTTTCTATTTTCTTCACTTTCAACATGTCCTTCTCGGTATTCTTTGGCATAATCATTACCCGGCCTATTTTCATATTGAGCTTATCTGCAAAGCCTGTTCCTTTCCATTAATTTTCCATTGTGCATTGTTTGTCCCATTTTCAGCCATTCAAAATCAATGATAATATGGCCATCCTCGTGGGTATGCCGTTCGCCTCCTGCTCAAAGTACTTCGCCCGCTTGTCAAGGTCCACTTCCGTTGCAATCTCGTCTACCCTCGGGAGAGGGTGCATCAGCATCGCATCCGGCTTTGCGGTTTTCATCATTTCCCCATCGATGATGTATGACGCCTTCTTGTACTCTTCCGGGTCCTCGATGCGCTCCTTTTGTATGCGCGTTGCATAGATGACATCTGCCTTGGAGAAATCAAGCGATGGCAGCTCCTCCACCTTGCACTCGTTCCTCAAATCGTTCAGCATGAATGATGGGAACCTGAGCTGAAGGGGCGAATAATACTGCAATTTCACATCCTCGAATTTTGAGAGCGCGTAGGAAAGCGAGTGCACGGTCCTGCCGTATTTCAGGTCTCCAAGCATCAGGACAGTGAGCCCGTCGATTTTTTTCTTCTCCTTCTTGATCGTGTACAAATCCAGCATCGCCTGCGTTGGGTGCTGGTTGTTGCCATCGCCCGCATTGATGACGGGCACATCCGCAACCGCTGCCGCCCATGCCGCAGCGCCCTCATTGGGATGGCGCATCACAAAACAGTCAACTTGCGGCTCCATTGCCTTTATGGTATCGTGCAGGGTTTCGCCCTTGCTATGGGAGGAAGTCTTCGGGTCGGAAAATCCAAGGATTTCTCCGCCAAGCTTCCTCATTGCGGTCGTGAAGGAGAATTGGGTCCTGGTGGAAGGCTCATAGAAAAGCGATGCCATCACTTTGCCCTTAAGCTCGGTCAGATGCTCCTTTTTCCGGAAAATGCCATCCATTTTTTCGGCGCTGGAAAGCACTTCCTCAATCTGCTTCCTTTCCATTCCGACGGTCGAGATGAAGTCTGCGCCCTTGAGAGTACCCATTTGGCCCACCGCAATCTAATGAAAAAACAAATCCCCTGCAAAATCCACAGCATCAGGAATTATTATTGGGGGTGCTGCTTTAAAAACCGCGCTAAATGCGGCCGCGGTTTGCCAGGAAAGCATTTTTTAATATGTTTGCGGAGGAATATAACGATTTGATTTTTCGACCAACCCAAGGGGGAGGTCCTTAGTTTGATGCGCAAATCAATATTGAGGGGGAGCGTGCGATGCACTAGAAACCCCGGGTTTCTAGGCATGTGCAGAGAACGGAGTTCTCTGCTACATCCGCACAAGGGGGATGCTTCCCCCGTCGCGGATGTCGGATGCGTCAGAACCCCCGGAGGTTCTTAGCATGCCCAGAAAATTCGGGTTTCTGGAAGCATGCCCAAACCCCAGCGGTTGGGATTGGAATAATGGTCGTATTTATTGGAGAGAGTTCCGATTGTTTGGTGGTTTATCATGGTCGTGAAAGAGGAGGCGTGCTGCCCCAAATGCTTCACATACAAATCATTCATCGTCCCGCTGGTCTTCGATGGCAGCAATGCCACCTTCAACTGCCCGCACGACCCCTCGCACATCTTCGTGGAGGATGAGGAGGGCTTCCTGATGAGCAAGGGCTGAAAATAGGGCAACCTATGGCTGGTTTTCCGCTCAAAAGAGCTATTGCGACCGTCTCCCTAGTTGCCGCCCTACACCATGCCGCTGCTGCGGCCCCCCCGGCGCCCGACACATTAAGGATTATTGCTGACTCGATAAGCGCCCAATTCCAGCGGGGAAAATTCAAGCTGTTTTCCGGCCCCCTAGGCCCGGATCAATTGGATTCACTATACGTTGACACCTCGAGGGGTGCGATGCGCTTCGTGTTCAAGCCGTTCCTTGTGGAAGGGTTCCTTAAAAAAAAGCACCTGGGCGGTTTCGAGACAAGATTGCGCGAGACCTTGGCGGGCTTTGGTAGCAGCCTTGTTGTTGGTAAAATGAAGTGGGAAATTTCAAACTCGCCTATTGAGCCAACGGATCGGCCGCGGAAGGATGCTATGTACCGTTCGAGGATAATAGGTCAAACCGAAATAAATCAAAAAGCGAGAAAGGGCCCAAGGCGCACTGGGGGGTTTGAGCTGCATTGGCCCCGAAGTGCGCCATAGCGTTGAGTGTGCAAGCTTTCTCGAAAAAGTGAGATGGGAAGACAACTGCACTCCGCCAAAAAATCAGCCCTTGATTGCCCCAATCGAAACCATCTTTGCGCCTTGCCCCCTTTTCCCAAAAGAACTCGGGTTCTTTGGGGCCGCGAAGAGTGAGGCTCTTCACGGTGTAAAAAAGGTGGCGGTGGCTCCGCCTCCAAAAACTTTTTAGCCTTTGATGACGCCTATGGGGACCATTTTCGCGACAATTTTTGAGATGCCCGCCATCTCCACCGCCTTCACGACCTCATCAACGTCCTTGTATGCGCCGCCGGCCTCTTCCGCAAGCAATTCGTAGCTTCCCGCCTGGATTGCCTGGCCTTTTGCCTCCATCTGCCTTACAATTTCCTTTCCGGAAAAACGGCGGGTGGCCTCGTGGCGGCTCATGACCCTGCCCGCGCCATGGCAACTTGACCCGAATGTCAATGCGGCGCCGGGCTGCCCGCATAGGAGGTACGATGAAGTGTTCATGGACCCGGGAATAATCACTGGCTGCCCGACGTTCCTATACGCTTGGGGGACTTCCTTCCTGCCCTTCCAGAATGCGCGCGTTGCGCCCTTCCGATGGACGCATACCTTGACCGTTTTCCCATTTACTTCGTGCTCCTCGAATTTTGCAATGTTGTGGCAGACATCATACACGAGCGATAGGTCGTGGTCCTCCCAGCTCCCGCCAAAAACCTGCGCAAATGTCTCCCGCGCCCAATGAGTCATCAGTTGGCGGTTGTTGAAGGCAAAATTAATTGCGGTGCGCATGGCTTGCAGATAGTCCTGCGACTCCTTCGCATGCAGCGGCGCATATGATAGCTCCCTGTCCGGAAGCTGCCAATTATTCCTCTGGATGGCGCCCATCATCGTCCGGATGAAATCATCGCAGATCTGGTGGCCATAGCCGCGGCTTCCGGAATGCACCATGATTGTAATCTGCCCCTCGCCCGTGATGCCGAATGCCTTTGCGATTTCAGGGTCGAAAATCTTATCGACCTTTTGAATTTCCATGAAATGGTTTCCGGCGCCAAGGGTCCCAAGCTGCGGCCCGCCCCTCTTCTTTGCCATGTCCGAAACCTTCGAATAATCACTCTCCCCGAAATGTCCGCTCTCTTCGCAGTGCTCCCGATCCTTCGATGTCGCATACCCGTGCTTAACCGCCCAGCCAAGGCCTTCCGTAACCGCCTCTTCCAACTGCTGGGGATTGAGCCTAACCTTACTCTTGCTCCCAACCCCCGAAGGCACGTTATCATATAATTTCGAAATGAGCTGCTTGAGCTTTGGCCTGATATCCTTTTCAGACATGTTCGTACGGATCAGCCGGACGCCGCAATTTATGTCATAGCCTACCCCGCCTGGCGAAACAATGCCTTCCTCGGGATCGAATGCGGCAACGCCCCCAATAGGAAAGCCATAGCCTTCGTGGCCATCTGGCATTACATAGCTTGCCTCCAGTATCCCTGGCAGGCTTGCCACGTTCTGCGCCTGCCTAAGGGTCCGGTCGCTCATCATTTTGCCTATCATTTCCGTCCCGGTCGCAACAGCCCTAACCGGCACTTTCATCCCGCCCGCCCTTGGGGATTCGTAAATTGCCGGCCGATATTCCTTGAAATCCATTCGCTTCACCTTAAAGTGGAGAATTATGGAGGGGGCGGTTTTTAAGCCTAACCAAGAAGGAGGAACTTATTTGCTTTCCCCGCGGTTTTTTGGGCAGAACGCTCCAGCCATCTCCCCGCCCGAGGGATCGTTTTTATTAAGAAAGAGCGATTGACCTATCCATGAAAAAGTTTTTTTTCCCCCTCCTTGCCGCTGCGCTTTTATTCGGCTGCCTTGGGCTTGAGGATGTTGACAAGCTCTTTGCCAAGAGGGTAACCGGACTTGCTGCGGATAAGGCCGAATACCGTAGCGGGGAAACCATAACGCTTACGGCAACTGCAGCAGACCGGAAATACGCCTATTTCAGCGCCGCACCGTTCAGGATGTTCAGATTCAGCCCGCAACTGCGGGCCTGGGAGGAGCTGGATGTGGGTATGGGCCCTGCGACAAAAATCAGATGCAAGGAAGGCAAAATCGAGATGTCTGCCGTTATTGAGGAGGACAATAGGGCCTGCAGGCAGCTGGAAACCTTGAATTATGAATGGTACGGCGCGTCCTGGCATTATGTAAAGGTTTTGTGCGGTGACCGCGAGATCGAGGAGACGCGGATCGTGAACGAAACTGGCCGCATCCGGGCGCAGCTGCCAATTTTCAACGACAAGGCGTGCAGCGAGCTGAATTCGACCCTTTTGACGGAATTCACGATTAGCCCCTGAAAAAAAGCAAATTGGATGGTTTGGCTGGATAGGGGCAATGGCGTTCCCGATCCCGCCAAAACGATTTAGTGCGCCTTATGCGAAGTTAAACGGCACCCTTTTTAATTCGGAATCCGAAATAAGAGTTGAATCCATATGGCCAAAAAGGCAAGGAAGAGGAAGGCAAGGCCGGTATTCCTGTATTCATCTGGAAGGAAGCCAGTTGGCATCAAGTCGCAATCGGCGCTAGGGGGAAAAAATCCGGCCCAAGCAGGCCAAAGCGCGCCCTATTCGCTCATGCAATTGCCGCCCTCCCAGGCCCAAAGGAACCAGAAAAAGATCGGGCAGATAAAAAAACTCGAGGATATTGGAAGCACCGCGGAAATATCCGTTTCCGATGCACTGATCGACCAAGTGATAGGCCAGGATAAGGCAATCGAGGTCATCAAGAAGGCCTCAATCCAAAAGCGCAACGTGCTTCTCGTGGGGACGCCGGGCACGGGCAAGAGCATGCTTGCTGCGGCTATGGCCGAGCTGATGCCAATCGAGGAATTGCAGGACATCTTGGTGCATGCGAACCGCGAGGATGACAACATGCCCAAAGTAAAGGTGATGCGTGCCGGCGAGGGCAGGAAATTGATCTCCGGGGAACGGATGCAAGCGCGCATGACCGCCGGGAATTCCAATTACATGATGATCGGGTTCATGATGCTATCCATGCTGATTGGCCTTTACATCCTCCCGAAATACTTCGAGGCGGTGATCGTTGCGGCAATGCTTATTGGTGTTTTCCTTATGAGCGCTGCGCTCGTGTTTGCAATGCAGCTAGGGCGGGGCAGGATGTTCGATGCGGGCGAGAGCATGAAGCTGATCGTGGACAATTCCGGGAAGAAAAAGGCGCCCTTCGTGGATGCGACGGGCAGCAGGGCAGGAGCGCTCCTTGGCGATGTCAAGCACGACCCATTCCAGTCCTTTGATGGCAAGACGCAAGTTGTGCTGAACGATGAAAACATGACGCTTGAAAAGGTTTTCAGGGAATATTATGGAAAGTATCCCATTGAGAGGGGGGAGGGCGGTTATGAGGCAATTGTCATCCCGAGGAAGGAAAAGGCACGCATCATGGCTGCAAGAGGCGGGAGGAGGAAAAAAGCGCGCCTTCTGATAATCAACCGCAGGCCATATGCGGGCAAAATCATCAAGATCAAGGTTGGCCGGCACCAAGCGCTCCTTACGACCCCCGAGCATGCATACATTTCCAATCCTTCCGCCAAGGTCGCCAGGAAATTGAGGAAAGGAATGTCGGTGTTCGCGTCAAATTAGTTTTTTCCCCCGCATAAGTCTTAATATACGCCCCCCGCATAAAGTGATGATATGCGAAAGTCCAAAGCCCAAACCGCGCTCGAATATATCCTGCTCGTTGGAGGCGCAATGGCCGTGCTCATAGCGGTATTTTTCATTGCAAGGGGAAATGTTCTTGGGAAATCCTCCTTGCAGGTGGAGAACACCACTGTTACCATCAATCAGACCTTTGCTTCCATCCAGCCGCGCGCCCCGGTAATTTCCAACCTGCTCGTTGTGACTGGCACATTAGTGGCGAATGTAACCTGGAAAACCGACATTCCCTCATCATCGACCGTCAAATTTGGCACAGTTGCCCCTCCGGCTTCATCCGTTGGTTCCACGGCATTAGTAACGGATCATAAGGTCCAATTGAGCTTGCCGGCGCACCAGTTTAATTTTGTTTGCGTTGCCATCTCCTGCACCCAGGGAGGCGGATGCAGTTCGGCAGTATGCGACTTTTCATTAGGCTTGCCAATAGAATGATTATTCTTCGCCCCTAACCCTTAGCAAAAGTTTCCTTCCCATGGTTTCCATGTACTCGATTTCCCTTCCCGATTCCATGCCTGCCCTCATGTCCTCCGGAAGCTCGACCTCGAATGTCTCGTAGCTCGCAAGGTCCATCAGCTGCGCGCTCGTGCCCGTAACCGCAACAATCTGTGCGCGCTTCCGCTCGATTATTGGGATCTCGACGTCGGCATCGGAGGGCTTCATCAGCGAGCGTTTGGTGTTGTCGAAAAGCCCGATCGCAACCACATTCATCTTGGCCGCGCCATGCTTGCCCGGCTTGCTCTTGTCAATGGATACCACGCGGCAAGGGACGTCCTCGATGATGACGTACTTTCCCACCTTCAGGTCCCCCATGGATCCGAATATTTTGTCAACCATTAAATTCACCCTAAGCTCTCAATTGAAATGCTAGTTTAACTATCTAAATGTTTATAAACGGAAGGAGAGAATCCTATTTTCTTTGGGGCGAGCGCAATCCAATGGAGCTTTTTTTCCTCGGCAACGGAGGTGGCAGGGTAGTGCTGGATAGGCAGATGCTGCCAACCGGGGGCTTTCGCATCAATTCCGGCAAGCTTAGGATTCATGCCGATCCAGGCCCCGGCGCATTCCTCAAAAGCTTCCAGCACCGGCAGGACCCAAAGGAGCTAACTGCGATTTTCTGCTCCCATGCGCATATCGATCATTGCCATGATGCCAACATGCTAATCGAAGCCATGAATTTTGGCAATTTCAAAGGGGGGAAAGGAGTGCTGCTGGGATCCGAAAGCGTAGTGAACGGATACCAGAAATTCGAAAAGCAAATCGATGAGTATTTCAAGGGGATGCTAAAGGAATGCATTGCCATGAAAGCGGGCGATACGCACAACTTCCCGGAAAAAAATACGTTCAATGCGACTAAAACCTTCCATGAGGACCCATCCGGCATCGGCTTTATCCTTGAATCCGAGGGGGTCAAATTGGGCTACACCTCGGATACTGGCTATTTCGATGGGATTGCGGCCCAATACGAAGGCTGCGACTTCCTGATCGTGAACTGCCTTAGGCCAAATAATGATTTGCTGGAATTCCACCTAACTTCCTCTGAAGTAATAAAATTCGTCAATGAAATGGTGCGCAAACCACGTGCGATAATCCTCACACACATTGGGATGAAATTCCTCCAGGCGGGGCCGGAAGCCCAGAGGAAATTGGTGGAGGAAAAAACCGGCGTGCAAACACTGCTTGCAGGGGAGGGGCTAAGCCTGAACCTTTCCGAAATGAAAAAGCAGGCCACCTTGGTGTGAGTGGCGCGGATTCATTAATTCGCGTATTCCCTCCAGTTTAAATTGCGAGTGTTGCAAACGCAGCCAATCCGACCATCAGGGCAAGAAGGCTCAGGTCCCTGGCTTTTTTGAACGCGTCAGCAGATTTCCCGAAAAGCAGGAATATGCACCAAATAAGGAGAAAGTTGTTAACTGCGATCAGGAAGGCGTAGGCAGTAAAGTATTTCCCATTTATCGGAACCCAGCTAAGGATTATTGCGGCAATGAAGAAGACGGAGGAGAGCTGCAGCGTATACCTTTTCCCAAGGATCATCGGAAGCGTCCGCGCGCCAATTTTGCGGTCGCCTTTTACATCCCGAAGGGTGATTATTAGCTCGCGCCCCATCCCGGCCAGGAAAGAAATCGCGGCGAAAAGCAGCGTTATATCCTGCAAATCATTCGATACGGCAAAATTGCCATAAATGAATGAGATTGCCATGCTGCTTGCAATATAGGCATTCCCCAGAAGCGGCTTCATTTTGAGGAAGCTGTCGTAAATGGCCGATAAGAACACAAAAAACAGCGCTATGGTGAAGCAGTAAATGTTCACGTAAAAAGCAAGCAGGAGGCCGAGCGCATAAAGGAAGACCGAAGCCCTGAGTGCGTCCTTCCTTTCGATTTTTTTTGCCACAAGTGGCCTATCCTGCCTCTTGTTTGACTTGTCCGTTTCGAAGCCGAAATAATCATTGAGCATGAACGCTGCGGCGGTGATGAGGAATGGCCCCAGAACAGGGTAAATGGCGCCCATTGAAAATGGGGAAAACGGCAATCCGGAATATTTTGCCGCCAGCGCCTCTGAAATGATGATGGCAACCGCTACCATGAATGCGTGCTCAATGCGCGAAAGCTTAAGCCAATCGCTTAGGGTTCCCTTCATTTCGATTCTATTTTATCTTGGCGTTTTTGGTTTAAAATGACCAACCCAAGGGGGAGCAATTTGATTTTATTGCAGGAGTCTGAGGTCCTCCGGCCTCGATTAATCAAGGTAGCGGAGGCATTAAGGCGTTTACTCCGTCATGAAGGTGTAGCTAATTTCCTTTGATTCTCCGGACGCCAGGACGAGGTTCCATTCCATGAGGTTCCCGGGCTTCTCCTCATAATTTACCGTTGCAGCCATGTTCAAGGCCGCCGATGCGAAAGCATCGAGCACCTTTACGGTCGTTTTCTCTTTCTTGAAGTTTTTCAGGGTGATGGCCACCTTGTGATTATAGTCATAATCTTGGTGCTTCTTATCCTCATTATAGAACCTCTTGACCGTTTCCTTCCTTTTTGCCTCGATGTCCGCGGCAATCCCCACGGTGACCTTAGCCTCCTTACCATTCGGCGTCCACTCGATCGAATCCTCGCCAATCAGCATGCCATCCTTGTATGCGCTGACAATGCCAACCGGCCAGGTCTGCCCCTCGTTTTTTATCCTATAGACG
>DATDZF010000045.1:0-2840 GCA_035288785.1 Candidatus Norongarragalinales archaeon | reverse complement strand
CGCATTCCAGAAATGGACCGACTCATCCATAAGCAAGACCAACAACTTCCCGGCTGATGCAACCGTGGACGATATGCGCGAAAGCTATTTGCTCGCATACAAGCTCGGGTGCAAGGATGTAACTGTATTCCGCGATACCTCCATCAAGGACCAGGTGCTAGTTGCTCCAACAAAGAAGGGCGCATCTGGTCAAGTGGGCACCCAACCAGCCCCTGCCAGCGCAACAAACATGCAGACATCGGCAAACCGCACGGTTTCCTCCGACTCCCCAACTTCCTCTGCGGGTGCTGCCAAGCAATCGCCATACCCTTCCATGGGAACTGGAATAGGGGCGCATGCCGCAAGCCAGTCACATTCCTCGCGTTCGACCCAAACCCAGACTATTACTGCGGAATCCCTCATTGAAAAGCACGAGGCCTCATTCAAGGTGATGGCCGATGGCGGCGCAGCAATGCCAAAGGTGACTGCGGCAATGCATTCCGGCTTTACCGAGGTGAGTTTCGGGGACAAGACCATCGAGAACTGCCCCTCGTGCAACTCGCAGCAGCTGGAAAAGAAGGAGGGCTGCCTGACGTGCGCGGACTGCGGATGGGGGTATTGTTCCTCCTGACACCTATAGGGGGCAAAGCCCCAACTCCAAGGGGAAAGATTTCCCCTTCCGGGTTGCGTAGAGCTTTCCTCTACTAACATCCAAAGTGATTGGATGTTGCCCTACCCCTTCTAATTTGATGTGGAATATTAGGAAGGGGTGCTTCCAAGGGTAGCGGGAAACCTGAGTTTCCCAAGACGCTTGTTGCCTCTACCCCCTTATTTACTTTTGCGAATTGAACGTGAGCCGGAGTGAAGAATTCAGTATCCTTTCTTATTATTTTCATTGCATCAGCCTTGCTATTTGGCTGCCTCTCCCAACAAAACCCAGGGCCGGCCGTTTCTATTGCGACCATTGAACCCGCGAACCCGGCAACGGAACAGATCACGATAATTTTGACTGTCAACAACGGAATCTCAAAGAGCTCGAAAGCCATAACTGCGGGAAGGGGGATATCAGCGCTGGAGGCATTCCAGAAAGTCGCCGAAATCGGGTACAAGGAATATCCCTTCGGCTCCTACGTTTATTCAGTCAACGGGCTGGCCGAAAACACGGGTAATTCAGGTAAATATTGGCAATACTACGTGGACGGCAGGATCGTAATGGTTGCGATAGATAAATATATTCTAAGTTCGGATGCGGAATTGGAATTCAGGTACGAGGGCCAGAACCCCGAAATAAAATGAGGCGGGCTCAAGCCAAGGATAGGGATCTCCTTGTGCAGAATTAATTCATTTTCCCATCAAGTGCATCGCCGCACTCCAAGCGCCCCTTTCGGCGGAAAGGCCGTTCCTGGAATAGCTCAATATGAGCACATCCCCGTCATGCGCATTGAACTCCTCCTTTAGCTCCTTTGCAACCTCTCCCCTCACGAAATCATTCCCCTCTGAGCCGGGGAATGCGAACCTGCCCTTTTTCAATATGAGCACCGTTGCACCCTCGGCGCCGGCACGGATGGCCTCGTCCCTTTCCTCCAGCCCTTTCCTCACCTTTTTGGAGAGGGGGGAAAGGTGGATCCCGAACGCGGGATGGTTGAACGTGATCGGCGAACCCCGCACTCCGGAGACCTTAAGGACTGTCCTCCTAACGTATTGGAAAACTGCCTCGCCCCTTTCAGTCAGGGTGCATCCCCGCTTGGTTATCCGAACGAGCCTATTTTTCGAGAAATGCGCAAGGATGCTCCTCGTGCTGCCCTCGCCGATGGCAAGCTTTTGCGAAAGCGCCTTGCGGCTAATCTCCCCCTGCGAAAGTATCCAAAGCGCCCTTGGGAGGTCGACTTCCATGAAGGACGGCGAGGGGCCCCTGCCGCTGCCGTGCCTGTAAAGCGCCCCAAGATTCCCCATGCTTACCTGCAGGGCCCGGCGCTTATTAACTTTTTTCATCCCCCCATGCAAAACGCTTTTAAACCTTGTTGGCGATATAATCCATCCGTTGGATGAACCATCCAACAAATTTTTAGCAACGATGCACGGTGGTGGGGATGAAGAGGATTCTGGGAATTATTGGAGCAATGCTGCTGGTTTTCTCCTCGCAAGCTCTCGCGGATGCAAATCTCACGCTCGCATCGGAGTTCCTTAAAGGAAGGCAGCTTTCAGGCGGCTCCTTTGACAGTTTCTCATCACCCAATTCTGCGGCGGCGGTATTCGCATTGCATCGGCTTGAGGGCAACTCCTCCAATGTGAGTGCGGGCCTCCAATACCTCAAAGCCGACCTGGAAAACCCGGCATCTTATTCATGGTCGGAGGCGGACATACCGGGCCTTAACCTTTACGTTTACTCGAAATTGGCCGGGGCAGATTCCCTTAACCTAAGCGATGTGGCATTGAGGCTTGTTTCAATGCAGGGGAGCGGCGGAGGCTTTATCGGATACTCGCAATGCGTTGAAAATTGCACCGATGATGACTGGGCAAACGACCTTTGGCTCCCATCCGAGGATGCGATCAGCACCTCCATGGCCATCTTGGGATTGGATGCCGCGCATTCCCTCAACGATTCGGTAAGGAACGGTTCGGTGAATTTCCTCCTAAGAATGCGCAATGCGGACGGCAGCTTCAACCTCACGAACGACACCGTGCTTGGCAATTTCTGGGCGCTTGGCCCCGATATTTATTCGCAAACCGGATTCGCGCTCCTAGCTTTGCACGAAGCAAGGTTCGGAGGCATAGAAATCAACGGCTCATTGGAATTCTTAAGGGGGGCAGCCGCCGCGAAATTTGGCAACAACACGAATGCGACATTTTCGCCGGCGGTA
>DATDZF010000044.1:0-7016 GCA_035288785.1 Candidatus Norongarragalinales archaeon | reverse complement strand
CCGATGCGCCCGCGATTCGGTATTTCCTAGACATTCGCGTTACGACCTCTTCCGGATCCACCGGCTTTGGCTCGGCGCCCCTTGAAATCGGCGGCGGCATGAAGCTGTCGGTGTTTGCAAACAGGCCCCCGACCTCGCCCTACAGGATCGGGGAACCGGCAACCTTTACAGCGACATTGCTAAACGGGAACAACAACACCGCAATTAACCAGACAAATATCACATTCGAAATAGGCTCGCCCACCGGAACCATCAATTCCGTGGGCTCCGCCCTTACGGATTCTTCCGGGAAGGCGATGCTCACGGTATCTAGCGGTTCAATGCCTTCCTCGGACGGGAACTACTATTTGAGGGCGTATGTGACGAGCAGCCCCTCGGTCCAGGCATTCACGGGTTTTGTGGTAAGCAGCCTGCTTGTAACTTTAAGCGTTGGCAGCACGAAGCAATTCTCGCTTGGGCAAAACATTACATTCAATGTTACGGCAATCAACGCAACCACCGGAAGCCCGGTGAACGCAACATCCGGAACAATAATAATTTGGGATAGGAACCGTGGCGAGATCAACTTCGAAATGAGCGTTTCGGGCAGCCAACCATATACCCTCACCCAAACCATTCCAACGGACACTTCTGCGATAGGGACATACACGGTAGTCGCCCTGATATCGGTAAATTCGGTGGTAGGCTCGGATTCGATCATGATCTCCGTCCAGAATGCAAGCGCGCCCGTCAACATCACATTGCCGGGGCTCATGAATGCAAGCCAGCGTTTCTTCGTGAACATTTCCTTGGGAGGGGTCACTTCCCAGCAGACGGCATCACTTAGGGTATTCTCACCTTCCGCCTCAAATGTAACCCTGGTCAATTCCAGCATCAACTTCACCGGGGGATCCGTCCTTGTGCCCGTCAACATTTCAACCCCGGGAAAATATGTATTCTTTGCGGAGGTCACAAACTTCGGCACCGCATATGCACTTGGCAACATCGTAGCCGCATCCGGAGCCCAGGCATACAACGTGTGGACGACCAATTCCACAAGCAGTGGCGCAAATGACACCTCGTTCTCATTGGGAGAAACCGTTTATGTCTGGAGCAATTCCCAGAATACGACCGCATTTGTCATGACCCAGAATACGACGACGAATTCCACATATTCCATAAGCCTGCCGGTGGTCGGGTCAAGCGGTGCATATTATTACACCACATATTCGCCTACAATTACCGGCACGTATTTCGTTCGGCTCGACACCTCAACGGCATCTGGGGTAGCAGTTGGCATGTTCAAAGTGACATGAGGATGTGATTGAATTGGCATACAATAAGATAATCGCGGCAATGTTCCTGTTGGCAATAGGTCTCGCCAATGCATCGGAATTGAGCATCACAAGCGTAGATGTCCCCTCATCGGTGAACCAGGGTGCAAGCTTCACCATTACGATGTACGTGCAGGCGCAGGACGTTTCAGACCTGCAGGGCACCATTTCGCTCCCTTCGGGCATCAGCTGCACGCCCACATCCGCACAATCCATCTCACTTAGCAACACAACCTCGGGTACTGGAAGCGCAAGCTGGAGTTGCACTGGCGATGTGTCCGGCACCTATACCAATCAGGTAACCGTGAGCGCGTCCAGCACTCCAAGCAGCGTTTCCGCCTCGGAGCAAACGGGCCTTAGCGTCCTTGCGCCCGCATCAATCATCTCTTCATCCTCGGTTTCAACAAGCTCTGTTGCGGTGGGCTCGAACACAAGCGCTTTCCTGACCGTATCCGTGAATAACGTGGGGGATGTGGCAACAGAGGTCGCGATAACTCCCAGCCTATCAACCTCTGCAGCAGGTTACTTCACTCCCACCTCCTACAGCGCAGTATCCGTTTCCGGCGGCGGAGTGGTTTCAAAAACATTCACATTCAATGCAAATACGGTAGGATCCTACACGATAACTTCCACAGTCACATCTACCGATGCGGGCACATCCACAAGCACCACGTCAGTTACCATTTCTGCGACGCCTACGGCTACTCCAACCGCAACCCCGGCTACAACCACGAACAACCAGCAGGGGAACACCGGTTCCACACCCATTCCTTACGTGCCTACGCCTGCGCCACGGAAAATCACGCCAACTCCCGCAATACCTACCCCCACCCCTAAAGCTACAAAAGGCGTAATTGCTGGCGACACGCCCACCCCAACCCCTGTAGCTTACAAGGCCGATGCGGATGCCCAAATTTCCGCAGCGGAGAAGGAAATCGCGGAATCGAAGGCAAAGGGCTATGATACGCAGGAGGCGGAAAAGCTGATTGCCTCGGCAAAGGAACTCGCAAGCAGGGGCGATTACCAAAAGGCGCTTGCAACTGCAAGGCAGGCGCGGGATAGGATTGCAGCAATGCTTAAGGAAGGGCAGCCAACCACTAGCCCCATATCGGTAGTCGGGGCTAAGGGCCAGCTGAATTGGACGCTGATATTCATCATTATAGTGGTTTCGATTGCCTGCGTATTTTCTTACATCAAGTTCGCGGAAAAGCAGAAGAAACGCTACCATGCACAGCACCATCCAGAAGTGCCAGCACCGGGGGAAGGGAAGGGGAAGCACAAGGGAGAATTCGACATTGTCTAAGTTAAGGAGAAAGAAACGCTAATTTTCATCATATCTTCAAACTGAACATTCTACCCCTATTTCCTCGTTCTTCCATATTTCCAGCTCTATGCGCTTTGGCCTTGCCACTGCCATGATCTCCTCCTCTATTAGCGGAAGGTAATGCTCAACTTGGGCGGGGATTTTTAGCTTGATGGAGGATAGGCTTTCATTCAGCGGCAGCTTGTTTAGCGCTTTGAACTTCCTTGCCTCGGAAATGATGAAATGCAGCGCCTCTGCTGCCTTATCGGATGCCTCATCGGGCTTGCCCCCAGAGATTTCCGGCCATTTTTCGAGATGGATGCTCCGAACCCTCAACGCCTCTTTAGGATAAAGCTGATGGTATATCTCTTCAGTGGTGTAGCATGCGAAGGGCGCAAGCAGTTTGAGAGATTGCAAAAGGACCTTGTGCAAGACCCAAAGGCAGGCCTCCTTGCCGTCCTTCCCGCTAACATCCGAATGGTAAATGCGGTATTTTATTTCCTCCAGGTAATAATCCGCAAGTTCCTTCCAGAAAAAGGACTGGATGGCGATTATTGCGCCGTAATAATCATAATTCTCCATCGATTCTGTGGCAATCCTGATTGTGCGGTCAAGGCGGCCAAGGATCCACTTGTCAACAGCGCGCAAATTTTGCGGATATGCCAAATTCCCATCTTTGCCATGCGCCTTATCCTTTTCCCAATCATAACCCTCCGAGCTTTTCTGTACGAAATTTGCCACATTCCAAAGCTTTGTCAGGAAGCCCTGCGCATAAATCACGTCCTTCCAATAGAAGATGTTGTCCTTTCCGGTAGTTCCGGATAGGGCGATCCATTGCCTAAGGGAATCAACAGAGCTCTTTGCGATGACCTCCTTTGCCTCGATGTAATTTCCTGCGCTCTTGCTCATCTTCTTCCCGTCGGAGCCAAGCACCATGCCATTCACCAGCATTTCCTTGAAGGGCGGCTTTCCAGTAAGCATCAGGCAGCGGAAAATGGTGTAAAATGCCCATGTGCGGATGATGTCGGTGCCCTGCGGCCGGATGGCTGAAGGGTAGAGCCGCCCGAAATCCTTATCATGCCCACCCCATTTCGAAATCACAAGGGGGGTGATGCTGCTATCAACCCAGCCATCGCAGATGCTGGTTTCACCCACAATTTCCCCATTTTCGCATTTTGCGCATTTTTTTTGGTGGAACGCATGGGATGCGGGATCGATTGGCAACTCGCTTTTTTTCGGGACGTAAACCTCGTTGCATTTATTGCAGTAATAAAAGGGGATCGGGATCCCAAATACCCTCTGCCTGGAAATCACCCAGTCCCATTCGAGCCCAGCCGCCCAATCCTTGAGAAGCTGGAGCGAATGCGCCGGCCGCCAAACCATGGATTCCGCGGCCTTGACAATTTTCGCCTTGTGCTCCCTTACCCGGATGAACCACTGCCTTGAGGCAAGCAACTCGACAGGCTTTTTGCATCGGTCATGTATCTTGACAATTTGCTGCAACTTTTCCTGCTTTTCCAAAATGCCCTTTCCTGCCATCTCCTCAATTATTTTTGCGCGCGCCTTATTTGCATAAAGGCCGTTGTAATCGGCATTCGCATTGATCACCCTGCCTTTCTCATCAAATGCCTCAATGATAGGGAGGTGGAACTTGTATGCCCAGGCAACGTCCTGCATGTCCCCAAAGGTGCACACCATGACCATGCCTGAGCCAAAAGCCTCATCGACAGCGGGATCTGCAACGATGCGCACCGGCTTGTTGAATACCGGAGTGAAGGCCATTTTCCCCTCAAGGCCCGCATACCGGGGGTCCGCGGGGTTATACGCAAGTGCGACGCACGCATGAATGAGTTCTGGCCGGCTGGTTGCGATCAAAAGGTCCTTTCCAGCCTCGAACTTGAATTTAATGAAATTAAGGAGCCCCTCCCTTTGGCCGTCATCCGTTTCCGCCTTTGCAATAGCGCTCTCGCAATGCGTGCAGAAAAGCACCGGGTGCTTGCCGCAATACACAAGCCCCTGCTCATGCATCTCAAGGAGCGAAAGCTGCACCTTCCGGTGGTATTCCTTATCTATCGTGTAATATTCGTGCCTCCAATCGATGGAAAAGCCCATCTGCTTCATCTGCTCCTTGATGCTTGCAACCATGGCATGGGTCCATTCAAGGCACTTTTCCCGGAATTGCTCCCTTGGAAGCTTGCCGTATTTCGCCTCGACCTTGGTTTCAGTGGGAAAGCCATGGCAATCCCACCCTTGGGGGAAGAGCACCGCATAACCCCGCATGCGCTTGTAGCGCGCTGCAAAATCGATGTAGCCCCAGTTGAGTGTGCTGCCGGTGTGGAATTCCCCAGTCGGGAATGGTGGCGGCGTATCTATCACATAGAGCGGCGCTTTGCCATCGTCCTCGAAATTGTGGATTTGGAGCTCCTCCCAGCGTTTCCTCCACCTTGCCTCCATCTCGGGAAAATTTGGTTTTTCCATATGCGTTTATTCACATTTTAATGTATAAAAAGTGTTGCCATAGATTAAAACACATAGACAGCTGTTTGGTAAGCCTCTGAGAAAAGGGGATTGCACCCGACAATGGTTTACCTGCCATAGCCAAAAGGCCTCGAGTTCCCGGAAAAATAAATAAAGCGCCGCCCCCTTAGAAATCCCCAACAATTCAACCCATAGCCAAAGAAATGGGATTCCCCGCCCTTGGGGGGTTTGGGCATTTGACCAAACTAAGGGGGGATGCGCCCCCCCTTGGGTTGGTCGTTAAAATAGTTCCTTTCAGTCCTTTTTCTTGCCTTTGCGGTGCTTCCGGTATTCCCAGATTGCCGGGAGGAAGGAAATGGCAATCACTACTCCAATGACTATGAGGAGGTTCTTCTCGATGTCAGGTACCGTTTTGCCAAGAAGGAAGCCGAGGAGAGTAAGGCCGCTAACCCAAAGGATCCCCCCCACAATGTTGTACATTGCAAATGCAGGGTAGGACATGCCCGAAACCCCGGCAACAATGGGCGCAAAGGTCCTAACAGCGGGAATGAACCTGGCAAGGATGATCGTCTTACCGCCGTGCTTGTCGTAGAATTCCTTGGCCCTGAGCACATGCTCCTTTCGAAAGAAACGCGAATCCTCCCTCGAATAGAGCGCCTTGCCCGCCTTTTTCCCGAAGTAATAGCCGGTTGCATCGCCCAGGATCGCGGCAGGGACCAGCAGCAAATTGAGTGTCCAGATATCCAGCAATCCGGATGAGGCAAGGATCCCCGCAGTGACAAGAAGGGAATCTCCCGGGAAGAAGAAGCCAAAGAGCAGCCCGGTTTCCGCAAATACGATGAAAACCAATACGGCATATCCGCCCCAACGGATCAGCGACTCTACGTCGTAGAGCTGGTGCAGGAGCGTTGTGATCTGGTCAAACATAAAAAAAGTGCACCAAGTGTAAATGAAATTTCCTTATTTGGGGCATGGTCAGAAAGGACCCCATCAAAACAGCCCGCCGATTGGACAAATTACAATTCCATCAATTTTAAACCGGTGGCATGGTCCTCCTTCCGGCGGATTTTCTTAAGTTCGGTAAGGAAAAGCTCAACTGTGATTGCAACCTCCGCTTCCATAAGGTGCCCGCCATGGCAGGCGAAATCCGAATCGCAAACAAGTATGTGCGCATGAACGCCAGTTTCCGTAATCGTGCCAAGGAGGCTTACAAGCTCCATTTCCTCCGGGAATGATTTCCACGTGTAATCCTTCCTATCCGATTCAAAGAAACCGATGAGGGTGTTTTTTACTGCGCCTACCGCCTGGAAAAAGCCGCCCTTGACCTGCTTTTCCTCAAGGAATTTGTTCAGGCCCTCCACGATCTTCTCGCCCTTTTCCATCCGCACCACGAAATGGGCCCCTTCCTTCCGAAATTCCATAGCAATCCCATGAGATGAAAATAAGCACCTATTTAAATTTGCCTTTTCTGATATTGCAGTAAAGTGATCAGATGGAACACCTTCACGAGCGCAGGAAGCTTTTCAATATGCTAACCTATTCCGTGGTTGCGTTCATGGTTCTGGCCATCCTTGCAATCGGCGCATTCTATGGCGCGGTTGTATTCGGGATTGGCCTCCAGCCATTCGCATGGGTTTTCGTGGGCGCGGAAATCCTCCTCCTTGGCCTCATCCTCAAGTACGTGCTGGATGAGGAAAAGCTTGAAGCGCAGCACCACCAGGCACAGTGATCCTAAATGGGACTTGTTGACAAGATCTCCGAGAATATCGAATTCCTGAAGGGCGAGTTCGAGGAAGAGGGGGGGAACGGCGCTACGGGGCATGCGGAAATAATCAAGGAGGAAAACGAGAAGCGGCTCCGGGAGATGGACGAAAAGCAGGAGGCGGAATCCGAGGCGGCAGCGGCGGCTCCAGAAGGCGAGG
>DATDZF010000043.1:0-4754 GCA_035288785.1 Candidatus Norongarragalinales archaeon | reverse complement strand
GGGACCTTGTGTTGGAAAAGGAGCAGAAGGCCAAGGTCAAGATCATCCCCGCGGAAAACTGGGCGGATGTGCTGACGGCGGCATTGAAGGACACGCCCCGGAAGAAGGCGCTTGTCTCCAGGATTCGGAGGGAAATGCGTGGCGGGAGGGGCTCTAGAAATTAATTGATGGATTGTCGGTCTAATTTGTAAGCATCCCAAATTCCAAGCGCCATTCGAATTCCCGAATGCATTCGTAATTATTTGGAATGGCCTTAATTGCATCATGGCGTTTTGCATATTGAATTCGACCCTGCGAATCCGAACCTTTTTTAATGGGTTTTTTGTAACCAGCATATGCGCTTCCTCCTCTCGAACCTGGTGTCGGTCGGGCTGGTTTTTTCCCTCCTATTATTGCCGATCCATTTCATATTCCTCACCATTTCCCTATCCGGCTATTATTCGATTGCGGCCGCCCTCCTCCTGCTCGTGCTCATGTGGTGGCTTTCTGGAGGGATCTACGATTCGGTTTTCCGGAGGCACTATGGCGTGAAATGGATTTCCATGAAATCCTTTGAGTCGCAAAATTATGCACTTGCACTTTATTTGCAAGACCAGCTCCAAAAGCACGGCTTGAGGATTCAAAAACTGGGCGTAATCGATGACGATAGGCCGATCTGCGCCACATATGGGGAAGGAAAGAATTCAATACGGCTAATCATCTCAAATGGCGTCATGCGCAACCTTAATGAGAAGGAGATGCAGGCGGTAATTGCGCATGAGCTTGGGCACATGCATTCCGGCGATTTCCCGGTATTCTCGACCGCATACCTGCCCGCGTTCCTCCTATACCTTCCCGCAAAATTGTTCTGGCGCGGCGAAAAGAAGATCTGGCCGCTAATGCCGCTTGGGGTTGGATTCTATTTCCTCCATCTTGCATTCTCCATCCCAGTGATGCTCCAAAGCCGGCTCCGGGAGTATTTTGCAGATGAGTTCGCATGCGAGAATGCCGACCCGAATGCGCTGGGTTCGGCCCTTTGCAAAATTTCGCTCGCGTTCATTTCGCAAAGCAGCCGGAGAAAGTCGCTGAATTTCATGGAGGCAGCAAGGCCCTTTTCCATAATAGATTTCAAAATGTCGCGCAATCTCGCGCTTGCGTACCTGAATTTCAAGGGAACCGGGAGCTGGGTCCTGGCCGAAAACATCGTATTGCAGGACCTCTACAATCCCTGGCCGGCATTCTTCGAGATGAATTCCACCCATCCCCTGCTGGGAAAGCGCCTCATTTTCATTTGCCTCAAAAATGAGCGGCTTGGCGGGACGCCTTTCCTTGACATGCAGCGCATGTTTGCCCTCAAAACGGACAACCCCATGCTGCGCCTCAATTTCATCGAGGATTTCATCATCTATTTCATCGCAAGGTTTTCTCCGCTAGTCATTCTGCTCCTGTTCCTATCCGGCTATTTCCACGACAAGAGCTTCACGCTTGGGGTAATGACGGTGCTTTACGGGCTCGGGGTTGCGCTGCTCTCGCTGTATTCCTTTTCCTATGTGCAATTCAAGGACCGATCCATCAAGGAGCAGCTGGAGGATGCTTTTGTCTCCCCGATAAGGGGCCGCCCGCTCATCCTGAACGGCGTCATCAGGGAAAAGAGCTCCCTTGGGCTGGACCTTCCTGAGGAGCTGATTTTTGCCGACCACTCCGGCGAGATTTTCATAGGCCCAAGGTCGCTAATGCCCCTTGTGATTTCTCCTTATATTTCCGCAGGGAAGCTGATGAAGCTAAAGGATAGGCGCGTGAGGGTGAAGGGCTGGTACCTGCGCGGAAAGTACCCAAAGCTCATCATCGATGAGGTGAGCGGGGAAAACCAGAATCTGAAGGGAAGGCAGCGCCTGTTCGATCTGGGCCTTGCGTGCCTTGTTGTATCCGCGGGCTTGCTTCTCATGATGGTTTAGGGGAATTGATTGCGATTTTAGAACAATAAAGTGGTGGCCATCTTGTTTGCCAGCTCAGGGGCATTTGATGTCTTGATTCTTTCCCTTTTGCATGCGGATTTGGCTAGGATTACAACAAGTTCCCTCCCCTGAATTATGTTTATAAACCTGAATCCTCTAAAGAATGGGATGCTATGGCTAGAGGCAAAGCTGCAAAAGTGAAAGGGCGCAAGCTTCCGGGAAAGAGGGAAGTTGCACGCCTTGGGACCAGCTTTTCAAGGAGCCGGCAGTCCGCGCAATGGGACGAGGCAATGCGGCTTGGGCTTGTGGGGCTTGTTTCGGTATTCCTATTCAAGACGTTCTATGACGTTTATCTTGGGGACGGCACCCCCAATTATCCGTTCGGGATCTACCTTGGCGCGGTCTTTGGCGTGGTGCTTGCGGTAGTGTGGAAAAAATGGCCGTGGAGGCTCTAGAGTGATTCTTATGGGTAGGGGAAAGGAAAGGACTATCATCTGCTCGAAGTGCGGGAGAAGGACGCGCCGGGACAAGGCGGTTTGCATCCAGAAGGCGACATTGCAAAACCCGGTTGAGCGCAAGGACGTCCAGGACGACCAGTATTTCTTCAAGCTCACAAGGGAAATGTGCTACTGCGCCTCCTGCGGAAAGCACCTTCGCATCTACGACAAGAAGATCAAGGAGAACGAGCGCGCAAAGGAGCGCGAATCGCGCGGCTGGGGCTACCGGCAGTATGCGCCGCCTTATTAGCGATCCAAGGTACCTTGATTTTAAGTTGCTAAAATAACTATCCTAATTCAATGAAGTTCTCGCGGCCATAGAGCCCAAGGAGTTTTTCGGAGGTTCTTTTGTCGGCAGAGATATTGCCTGCAATCGACCGCACCTCCTTCTCGGTGGGCGGGGCCTCGCTCAATTTTGCATCGCTAGGAAACCCTAGCTGGCTATACCAAAGCCTCCTGCCCTCCAGGAATTGGCGGTACTCGGCCGGGGTCCTGATATTAGCCTGGGAAGGGACCACCACGCCATCTACCCCAAGGCCATATTGCCTGATCCGCTTGAATGGCGCCTCCAATTCATGCTTGAGCGCCCTTAATTCTGCCCGGTTCTTTTTCACTATCGCATCATTAACCCGGCCCCTTATTCTGTTAAGGATCCGGGAGTAATGTATGACCGAGTCCATGACCGGAATGGACCTATATAATTCGCGTTCCCGTTGGAGCACTTTAAGGAGCGTGCCTTTCTCGAACCCGTTTTCTTCGTCCAACCTGCCTGTGAGGATTTGGGAGAGCGCTTCCTCACCTACCCGGATGTCCTCTTCCCTGCGCAGGTTGATATGCCGAATCGTGCCGGGGCCTGATTGATAGGAATGCGGTATATACGGTTGGCTTCCCCTTCTCAAAATATCCAAGTTGGTTATTGCCTCTAGTACTATTTTCCCAAGGCCGGCTTCGGGTTCGCCGTTTGGATGGAGGACCGGAATGCCCCTAAATGCCTTGGCGAGTATGGCCATGAGCACTACCTGTTCTTTCAATATCTCGCTTACCGACCTGACGGGAACACCGAGCGTTTTCTGGGGGTCAACCTTATGGGATAGAAGAACGCCCTTTGGCATCATTGACGGGGCCTGCCTCCCCTCGGCTCCGGTCTGATCATCATGTTCCCTGCGGGTTATTGGAGCAATATGCTTGACCGCAACGAATGCATGCTGGGTATCCACCTGCTCGTAGATGGGGTTAATCAATTCGCTGTAGATGAGCCGCCTTTGGTCGGCAAGCTCCCGTAGCTTTTTTGCATCCCCCCTTGCGCTCTTCTCGTCCTTCCTTCGCGTCTCTTCCTCGGTTGGCATCTCGAAACTATCCTTTCCCGATTCGAGTGCTTTTTCGGAAAAACCTCCGATCCAATTTGTGAGTGTTGAATGGGAGATTTTCCAATGGTCGTGCGCATAATAAAGGGCCGAATCCGCTCGTTTTTCCCTCGGCACCACATTGCTCCGATTACCGAAAAATTTGGCAAAGCCGGCAGGATGCAAGCCGTGCAAAAGCCTTAACGTCAACGGATTTTCGGGCAAGGCAACCTCGCCATGGAGCCACCTGGCGATTTGGGATTTGCTTCGGGCGATATCAACGCCAGCTATCTTTAGATTTCCGGCCACCCTTTCCGCTGCCATTAATCTCCTGTGGATTAAATCAACTGCCTGCTTGAGCCCGCCGCGCTCTTCGAGCCTATTCCGGTCGATTCCATGGTGCTCTAGGGAAGATAGCAGGAATTCCCTGAACTTATAGGTTGGCTCACCCTCTGCGGGGACATGGTATAGCTGAGCATGTGCCGCCCTATAAGCGACGCTTCCCTTGAGCAGGGCCGACTTGATATCGTCCAAAGATAGCCTTATCCTTGTATTCCTTTCGAGCACCTTGTCGCCCGGCTCCAGATCCGAAACGAGCTTTTCTACTGCGCCGTCGGGTGTTTTTGTCCACACCTTGGTGCCCAAAGGAAGCCTTGTGACGCCCGCAAAAGTGCTTATCACTGCATGGGACATCTCCTTACTCTGGCGCTCCCTCCGGGTTTCCTTTGCCATCGCTACCGGATGGTTTTGGCGTTTGCAGATTTATAACAATATTGCTGCTGGCTTGCAGTGGAACCCACCCCTGCAGAGCTATATATACGCCGGATTTCTCCCCCATTGCATGGACCGGCAGCAACAAATTACAATCGATAAATCCAGCCCGCATGAAACCCCCCCAATAGGTGGCCAATCGGCCCCAGTAGAAACCCAAACCTTCACCCTCGAGGGCCAATCATTTGAGGCGGGAAAAATAACGGTAG
>DATDZF010000042.1:0-3286 GCA_035288785.1 Candidatus Norongarragalinales archaeon | reverse complement strand
TTGTTCCTTTGGCATATGGCGGGCGGTCTGCATATTATGGAGGGAATCATAGAATTTCGAGATCAGCGCATCATGGTCGGATGCGGACCGCTTCTGGAGGTTTAGCTCCCGCTCCCAAAACCTGCGGAATCTTTTTCGGGGGCTGCCCGTAAGGAGATATGTTTTCCCCGACCGGTATCCTGGTTCATGGGGCAACATGAACCTTTCCGTTTTACCATCCCAGTAGGAAATCGAGTTCGCCGCGACGCTGTCGGCAATGTCGCGCCCCACGAATCCTACAAGATGCCGATAGGTGATGGCCTCCCCGTTGATTTTCCCTTTTTCAAGGAGGTCATGGCAGAGAATTTTCGCCACCTGCCTTGCAGTGGCACCGTGCTCGGCTGCCATCTTGGCCGCCTTCCTCACATGGGAGATGTATTTTGCGCCGGATTTCCTCGCCTTTGTCCCATGGTGTCCATATGTGGCAAGATGGTAAGCATTGACCAACAAATCAAGCTCGGTATCAGCTATCGCATGATTGTGGGCGATGACATCAACCAACTCATACAGGGGCCTGTTTTCCTTTTTTTCAAGCTCGTCGCGGATCTCCCGCATGGAAGGCAAGCGCTCTCCTGCAGCCAGATTCATGAAAATATTTTTGGAATGCAGGCTTTAATAACTACCTTAAGCTTCGAAAAACACCTAACCTCCAACCGCCTTATTTTTATTATATCGTCCCTAAGCTATGTGCTGATTTGTGGGGATTATTTCAATGGGTGAAAAGTATGCAGATCGCAGACCGGATGAAAATGCTTGGCACGGAAACCGCCTTCGAGGTGCTTGCAAAGGCAAGGGCGCTTGAGGCGCAGGGGAAAAGCATCATCCACCTCGAGATAGGCGAGCCGGATTTCGACACGCCGGGGAATGTAAAGGCGGCGGGAATTGATGCCATCCAAAGGAACTTCACCCATTACGGCCCTTCTGCTGGCCTTCCCGATGTGCGCAAGGCAATAGCGGAATATTCGGGGAAGGTCCGGGGGATGGAATTTTCCCCGGAGGAAGTCGTGGTAGTCCCCGGAGGCAAGCCCGTCATGTTCTATGCCATCATGGCAATCATGAATCCGGGGGATGAAATCATCTATCCAAATCCCGGTTTCCCCATTTACGAGAGCATGATCAATTTCATGGGGGGGAAGGCGGTGCCGATCCATATCCGGGAGGAGCGGGAATTTTCCTTGGACGTGGGGGAGCTTAGGAAACTGGTAACGGATAAGACGAGGATGATTATCATAAATTCGCCGGCAAATCCCACGGGAGGCATTCTTGAGAGGGCGGATTTGGAGGGGATTGCGGAAATTGCCATAAAACATGATTTGTGGGTGCTTAGCGATGAAATCTACCAGCAAATAATTTATGGCAAGCAGCACCTGAGCATTGCCACCCTCCCCGGAATGAAGGAGCGCACCATCATCCTGGACGGCTTTAGCAAGGCATATGCCATGACCGGCTGGCGGCTTGGGTACGGGGTAATGAACAAATCAATTGCCCCCCACATCACGAGGCTGATGACGAATTCAAATTCGTGCACCGCGACCTTCACGCAAATGGCAGGGGCGGCGGCGCTCCGTGGCCCCCAGGATTCGGTTAGGAAAATGACGGAAGAGTTCAGGAGGAGAAGGGACCTGATCGTTGGAGGGCTCAATAAAATACCCGGATTCAGCTGCAAAATGCCGCATGGCGCATTTTACGTTTTCCCAAACATCAAGAAGTCCGGAAAAACTTCGCAGCAGATGTCGGACTACCTCCTAAACGAGGGAGGGGTCGCGTGCCTTCCAGGGACCTCGTTTGGCGCCCTGGGTGAGGGCTATTTGAGATTTTCCTATGCGAATTCGGAGGAAAACATAAGGGAGGCATTGAAGCGGATAGATGCCGCGGTAAGGAAGCTAAAATAAGGGGCTATTGCCGGCGGCCTATTGATCCAAATTCCGCATTCGGGGGAGAGCTGGAATTCCATTCAATCACTAATTTGCAGGATGTAAACCAGCATCATGTGGAAACCTTTTATATGGTCTTCCCGTAACCTTTTCGATAGCAATGACGATTTTATCAAGGATTGCCGCGGCATTCCATGCGCTCCGTGGGAAGGCGCACACGGGCGGGGTTACGTATTACTTCGACCGGAAGAAGGGAATAGTTGAGCTGCGCACGGATCCCCGCCTGATTGTCCGGATGGAGCTGTTCAAGCGATTCCAAAAATCCCGCAATTGGGGATTCGAACTCACCATAAGGAACAAGAGCCCCGAGACTGTGGAGGAGCTTTTGATTGTCATCAACAAGAAATTCTCCATCATAATGGACAAGATGAGGCCGGATTCGATGAAGATCAAGTCCCTGGAATTCAGCCCGGAGGAATTTGATACCGAGGAATTGATGATGGACCTTAGCGTTGTTTTGATGCAGGGGAAAAAGCAGGCATCCGAGGCGTATTCATTGACAGTCCCAATGGCAAGCATCCTAAAGGAGCTAAGGCAGCTAGGGAAGGTGATATCCATAGAGGAGGATGAGCCAGAGCCATCGAGGCTTGATAGGACAATAGTCGAGGGGTTCGAAGCGCAATTCATCAAGCAGGCGAGCATCAAGCCGCGGGTCGAGGTTAGGGCAAGCGGGCAGAACGAATCGAAGGAGGCGATGCAGCAAAAGCTGATGGAGCTCGACAGCCAGAAGCAGGAGATCACCAAGAGCTTCATGAAGCGCGAAATCGACTATACCACTTTTTCCCAGCTGATGAACCCGATCGTGCAGGAAACTATCCTGATCAAGTCGCAATTGAGCAAGCTCAACGACTAGGAATGGGCGAGGGGATACATACAGGTGCTTAGCATTCCCATCCCAGAGTATGCCCTCAAGGCAAGGGAAATAAATACAAAGTAATTAGTTTTTCCATTCCTTGAGCATCTCAACAAGAAGCCTTACGCCAAATCCGGTTGCCCCCTTAATCCCGTAGGGCTTATCGTAGTCATTCCAGGCAGTCCCTGCGATGTCTACATGCGCCCAGGGATAGTTGACGAATTTCTTGAGGAAGGCGGCGGCAGTAATGGCGCCCGCATCGCCGGGCATGTTGCCGATGTTCTTTACATCTGCAATGTCCGATTTTATCTTGTCATCATATTCCCTCCATAATGGAAGGGGCCAGCACCTCTCCCCGCTCCTCTCCCCGGCTTTGCGGATTTTTTCCATCAATTTCTCATCGTTCCCAAAAAGGCCCGCGGCTACATCGCCAAGCGCAACAACGCAAGCGCCTGTAAGC
>DATDZF010000041.1:0-4354 GCA_035288785.1 Candidatus Norongarragalinales archaeon | reverse complement strand
TCAAGACATACACCACGACGCCGATTACTGCCGCAACGAGCACCACAATTGCCACGGTGGTTGTCAGGTCAAGCTCATTTTGCTTTGAAGGAAGGGTTTGCGCGCGCTTGCCAATGTCACTGAATTTAACCTGCAATTTTTGGAGCTCTGCTGTTGTTACCTCGGTATTGTTGGAAAGCTTTGCATTGACAAGGTCAAGCTCGTCTTCCGCCCCATCCAGCTCCTTTTGCAATTCGATGACCCTAAGGTCAGTATCGGTGTATTTCTTCGCAGCCTCCTCGATCGCCTTTTTCGCATCCTCATTGGCAAAGCGGGTCTTGTTGTATGCGTACAAAAGGCCCTCGGGATTGTCGATCATCTCGGCCAGCTCGTTGTATTTAACGTTCATTGCGTTGAGCTGGTTGGTTGCGGCCTCAAGCGTGGTGGTATTCTTTATCAAATCATAACCTGCCTCCACTTCCTTGTACTTATTGTCGATTGGGGCGAACTTCACGCTGATTATGGCGGTCTTGTTTATCGCCTTATCCAGCACTTCCTTGCCCTTCGATTGCACCTCCTTGATTTTCAGGACGTCCTTGCGCTCGTTGTAAATCCGGATTATTTCCCTTGCCTCGGAATCGATGTCGGTGATCTTGTTGCGGTATGCCGGGCCGGAGAGCTCGATTACCCTGTCGACAAGGTCGTACCTGAAGCTGCATACCGGGTCCTTGTCCATGGTGTACTTCATGAAGTATGCATACCCGACTCCCGCATCATCGAATATGAGGGTTTCGTTCCGTGCATCCTTTCCGGCAGTTTCGATCTCTGCAAGGGAGGCGCCTATTTCCGCAGCCGTGGTTGCGGATTTCAGCAGCTCCACCTTTGCCCTGTAATTATCCCATGCCGTCTTCCAGCGCAGCCTTTGCGCGAACTCCGCATCGCAAACCTTCCCAACGGAAAGCTTCACGCAGTTGAACTGGAACCAGAAGAAGTTGTCCTCGACCAGGTCCTTGAAATTGTCGTGGCACTTGTTGAAGAGAACGTCGGATTGGTTGAAATCATCAAGCAGCTCCTTCTTGCTTGCCTCGGTAAAGCCGGTTGCGCCGCTTTGCTCGTAATACTCCTTAAGGACGGATGCAAGCACCGACTCGCTGGTGATTGGATTAACGGCCGCATCAAAAACAAGGGAATTCTTGTCATCTATCTGGACGACGTAAAACAGGCTCCCGCTGGAAGAATTGAGGATGAAATATGTTGCGCTCTCGCCCCTTAGTATGTATTTGCGCGCTTCGGTATCCACGCTCTTGCTTGCAGCTTGGGAAAGCGCGGCGAACGCGATCAATGCAAGGAAGCAAATAGCGACCAATCTAATGCTAGTCTTCATAAGGATCACTCTTCCTGAATTATGCAGGGGGAGTTTTTAAACCTAATTAAAGCCTTGCCCCTTTCTTTTAAAAAAAGAAAGGTGCGATGGCTCCGCGCCAAAGAAAAAGGTAAATTAGCCCAAAATAACTGCGATTGGGATAGTGTCCGTTACCAAAATCCGAATAGTTATTGCATCGGATCTACGACCTTCCCCATGAAAAGGATGTTCCCGGTCGCAGTTTCCTGTATGATGAAGATGAACGGATGGTCCGCACGGAATTCGGGTATCCGGGGGGGCATTGCGGCCGTAATTCCGACCACTATCCCGGTTGCGGCAGCGGCTTCAGTCCCTTCCTCATTAACCTCCACGAACGCCTTATGGTAGGCGCCGGTTACATAGAGCTCCCTCTTGGGCTCGATGCCAGTCAGATCCGCTTTCCCGGCAGTGAAGGCATCCCTCACCCCCATTGCCTTAAGGTGATCATTCAGCTCATACTTTTGCGTAAACTTGAACTTCGGGAAAATCACATCTACGCGCTGGCTGCGCATATCCTTCCTCCACTCCTCCAAATCCTTTGCGGCTAGCCCCCGTTCCAGGCCATCAATGTCGTCATTTTGGGGAAGCAGCACCAGCATTGAAATATCATTTCCCTTATAGGGCATTTCAAGCGCTTGCAATTTCTCATTTTCCATGTACCTGAATACTGCATCCTTGTCCGTCCGGTACATCATCTGCGCCTTCACGGTTTTCCCATCCCCCTGGCGGAATTCCTCCTCCCGAGTGTTTTCCTTGTTGAACTCCTTCACCCATGTTCCCTTGAAGTAAATGGCATTGGCGATAACCAGCCGTGTCAAAGCCGAAACCGAGCCTTTAGGAAGCAGATCTATGATTTTGTTGTTCGTCTTCCCCTCTACCCACTTGTTGATCGTGGTCCTCGAACCCTCCGGATCCCGAATGAAATCAGCATCGTTTATTTCGCTGCCGTAAAAGTCCCTGGCCAAGGCTTCATAATTATCGTAAACTCCATATGTTCTTTCGATCCAAAGTGAATTTGCAACGCTGAGCTTGTAGGCATCGCTTCCAGAATTGAGCCTCGCATTCAATTTTTTAAAATCTCCCAGCCGCACGGTTTCAGAGGGTTCAAAGCCAAATACCGCCTCCAACTCCCTAGCGGTGTTGCCCTTTGCGCCCTCGTAAAGAATCCCAAATGCCTCCGACATGCTGAATGGGGAAAAGAAGATGTTGCCGGCCTCCGTTTCCCTCGCCTTTGCAAAGAAATCAAATGCGAATTTGTTGTTTGCTTCTGCCATGCCCAAATCCCCCGGTGTTACAGAAGGCTGGAATGAAGCGCTTGGGATCGGGCTTGTCACTAAAGCTGGCGAGGGGGTTGGTGTGCCAGATGGCCCTCCCGGGGGCTGCGCTGTACACCCTAGCAGAAGAAACACACTTACTAGCATTAATGCGATTGCGCCAAATTTCATTTCCCCTCACCTCAATTTTTTGGTAGATTTACCTATATTAACCAATTCGGAATGTTAATCCGCTGCTTAATTTCGCTATTTGGCCCCTTTTTGAAACCTTTAAAAATCGGACAACGCATAACACTTATCCGTCTATTCAGAGCATATTGTGAGTTCATCCCGCAATAGCCCAATGCCTTGCCCCTTTCTTCCCAAAAGAACGAAAGTTCTTTGGGGCCGCGAAGAGCATAGCTCTTCTCGGTAAAAAAAGAAAGCGGTGATGGCTCCGCCGTAAAGAAAACGGCTTGAGTTAAGTGGGTTGGATTTTATCCCGCAGTAGCTCAATCTGGCAGAGCGTCTGCAAGCCCCTTTTTCTTTCCGAAAAGAAAAAGGCCCTTGGGTTCAAAAAGAAAGGGCATTTGCCTTGGCAAATTGGAAAAGGGCGCATGGCGAAACTGTAGTTCGGCTGATCTCGACTTCCTGCAAAGGAAGCTTACATGAGGTCGAATCGCTTACCAGATATCAGACGGTTGCCAGTTCAAAGGCCCTCGCCCCTTCCTTTCATTGATTTGGCAAGGGCTGTTAATCTGGCCTGCGGGATTCATTTTTAAGTTTTGGCAGTCAAGATTGTTGACTTGGATTATGCCTTGGTAGTGTAGTGGTCCAGCATAGGGGCTTGTCGCTGAGCCTCTTTTTCTTTTCAAAAGAAAAAGACCCTCGGGAGAAAAAGAAAGGTCTTTGATCTGCGAATCAGGAGAAGAAGCCCTGCAAAAAGCCCTTGACCCGGGTTCGAATCCCGGCCAAGGCGTTGTACCTTCAGGTAAATAGCCCGGGTATATAAACCTTTTCGGGCGTATTTACCGTATGGTCTATGGGGATTTCGACCGCAGGCTCGAGCGCGTCGTGGATAGGATAGAAAAAACGGTTCCGGCTGAGGACAAGAAAGTACTATTTGATTTCCTTAAGCAGGCGGAAGCGGACGGCATCAGTACCCCACGTCAGGAGCGGTTGCTCGACATAATGCGAAGCATCCGTGAGGAGATCGGCAAGCATTTTTCGGAAATAACCAAGGACGATTTACTCCTACTGGTTGGCAGATGGGAGAAAAGGCAAAAAGCCGGAAAGCTGACTGCATGGAGCGTTTACACATTCCGGGCTGTCGTGAAAAAATTTTTCAAATGGTACAAAGGAAACAATGAGGATTATCCGCCAGAAGTCAAATGGATGAAAAACGGAATGAAAGATGTCAACAAGAAAATAATGAATCAAAACGAATTAATTTCCGAAACCGATATTCTGAAAATTACCGATAGTGCTCCGTCGACCAGGGACCGGGCATTTCTCGGCGTACTTTACGATTCCGGCGGAAGGCCAAAAGAAATAATTTCGCTTAGATACGGCGATGTGATTATAGACGACAAAACTACCCAAATTAGAATTCGGGAGGGAAAAACGGGCCAGCGGCTTGTTAATTTGGTCATTTTCACTAATCAACTTATGTCGTGGATGGAAATGCATCCTTCACACAAAGCCAGCGATCCATTATGGG
>DATDZF010000040.1:0-3919 GCA_035288785.1 Candidatus Norongarragalinales archaeon | reverse complement strand
TATGGGAGGAAAGGCCTTTCGAAAGGATGCCATATTCGGCCTCATCCCACCAAAACGCGGCATTATTGGACGTGGTGTAGAATGAGAGTGCGAATCCTCCAATAGCCAGCACCAGGCCTATTGCAACTGGAATCAACTCCTTATCGTTCATGTTCCCACTCGATCATTCTCCCTTTGAATTTTTCAATGGCGGCAACGATCCGCCTGGCAGAATCGCCCTTCCCATAGGGATTCTTTTTTTGGCGCATTTCCTTATTAACACCTTCTGAGCTGGCCTTCCAGAGGATTCCCAATATGGATTTTTTCGAGGAAGGCGGCGCAAGGATATTGACCCCGGCCTTGACGCTTTCTGGCCGGTCGGTTACGTACCTTAGCGTGACCGTTGGCACATGGAGCGCAGCCGTTTCCTCCTGCATGCTGCCAGAATCTGTGACAACAAGATGGCACTTGCTGATGAAATACATGATGTCCGAATAGCGCGGGATCTCCGATACCAGGTGCAGGTTCGGATGCGTTTTAAGTTCTCCATTAAGGCCATAGGAGTGGATCGCCTCCTGCGTGCCGGGCCGAATGCTCCAGAGCACCTGGAGTCCCTTGTCGCTAATGTCAGCAAGCGCGCCTGCAATTGCACGGAACCTTTTTTCATGCATCAGGTTCTCCCGCCTATGGCACGAGAAGTAAACCAGCTTTTTTGAGAAATCAAAACCCATCCTTTCAAAGAATTGCCTGCTCTTCGCACCCTTCCTCGCCGCATAAATCGCAGCATCCACGACGGTATTTCCAACCGTAAAGATCCGGTCCTTCGAAAAGCCCTCAGATATGAGATTCGAGGTGTTTGTTTGCGTTGCGGCAAAATACAAATCGGAGCATGCGTCGGCCACCCTCGTGTCGATCTGCTCCGGGAAGGGTTCTTTTGAGAATGTGCGAAGACCCGCCTCGACATGCCCAACTGGGATAAGGTTAAGGGATGCCGCAAGCGCACCTGCCATGTTCGTCAGGGTATCGCCATGAGTAAGCAGGATATCGAGGTCCCTAAGCTCGCCTTGCAGCAGGTTGTTTAGCTCGAGCATCATGCCCCCCACGCTCAGCGCCGGATTGGGCCTTCTTGAGGTGATTTTGGTTGCCAAATTCTCGAACTTCCTTGAAAGGCCAAGATTTGCTTTCTCGTCGAGCGAATACGCCACCTTCGAGACATGCACTCCCAGTTTTTTTACCACCCCGTATTGCACCAGGTAATCGGGAGGGAATGGGAGGTCAAGGTCGCGGTAGACGCCCTCGAAAAGATGGTAGGGAAAATGCTGCGAGGTATGAATCAGTACAGCCTTGTGCCCCCGGCGCTTTGCCTCCCAATAGATCGGCGCCATCTTGATAATGTCGGGTCTGGTCCCGGTTAGAATGCCAATTTTCAACAAAACCCCTCTTGAAAAGTTAGGAAAAGACGGTTTTTAAGGCGTTGCAAAATATGAAAGGTCGGAGCCAGTATGCAATGGAAGAATAGGATATAAAAAAGAATAAGTCATTTCTTCAATAATGGTTTGGCAAGATAGTCATCAACCCATAGCTTCCAATCCTTGATGAGCTGCTTGTGGTCGACGCCGCCGTGCTCCTCGCGCTGCTGCTCCGAGTACAGCATGTACCTGCTGTGCGCAGGAAGGGTATTTTCCGCTTCCAGCAGTTTTGGTATCGAATACTTGCGCTTCAGGTCGACAAGGTACTGCTTTGCCTCGGCACGCGCCCGGATCTCGGCCCAGATCTGCTCCAGCTTAAGGCCCCTTGTCTTCTGCAGCTTTTCGAGCCATTCCGATTCCTTAAGCTTATCCTCGAAGAAATCCAAATCGTCCTTCCCGGCATCAAACATCATCCAGTTGAGGAAGCCATCCTCCTTGTCCGGGTCCTGCGTCCAGTGCTTCTTGACTTCAGTGATTTCAATCAGCCGCCTTGCGCGCTTAAGGGAGCCCTTGAACCGTATCTGCGTTGCAACAATTGCAAAATCGGTTGCCTTGAATGATGTCGTTGGAACGCCAAGGTCGTTCACGATCCGGTCCCATATCGAATACGCGCTCTCCCCGTGGATCGTCCCCATGACCACGTTCCCAACTGCGCCGACGCGCATGGCTTCAAATAGCGCCTTTGCCTCGCCAGAGCGCACCTCCCCGACAATGAGCACGGAATCACCAAGCCGAAGCGCTGTGCGCAGGGCATCCTCCGCGGACACCTCCGCCTCGCTTTGCATCCCAAGCGGCGCCCTTGTCTTCAATCTCTGGATGGAAAAGCCAAGGTGCTTTAGGGAATGGACGGGTAATTCTAAAGTGTCTTCTTGCACAATTATTCTCAAATTCTGCGGGATTTCCTGCATCATCGCCTGGAGCATTGATGTATTGTGGACAATGACGCCATTTGCAACAAAACTGTGGGTGCCGCCAACGGTCAAATCATAGACGTGCTTCTCACCATAAGGAATTTCCTGTATTGAAACAATCCTATCCCAGAATACATCGTTGAAAGCAAGTTTTTTTATGCTATCCGACAACGACTCCTTTTCCAAGCCCCGCGCAACTAGTTTTGAATGCAATCTTTGCAATACCCGTTGGGTCAGATTATGCTGGTCCAATGACGTCTTGCCGATTCCAAATTTTGCTTTGCAGGCCTTGAGCAAATTCCAACTATTAGGCACTATATCGATATTCGAATTGAAGGAGTCTGCAGAGAGGATTTTCTTCAACCGCAGCATTTTTTCGGGGTGGTGCATTGGGATCGTTTTGGCGAATTTAGCTGCATTTTCGCCACGGATGAACAAACGATAATAAGATACCCCGCCTACAAGCTTGGTTTTTAAAGTTGAGACTATTCCGAATCGCTGCAATGCTAACTGCATCTGGTTGGCTATTGCTTGCGACGCAGAAGAAAATTCTATTTCATTATTGTTTAAGGATACGGAGGAGTCACAATCGAAATAGCCACCGATAAATGCGGCAAGGGTGCTGTTTGGGGAAAGCAATATTTTTTCTGGAATCGCCTGCGTGGATGCCTTGTCTCCCGCAATGATGCCGACATTGTCTTTTAGCAAATAGTACAGCGGCTTGCAGGTTATTTGATAATTTGGCGAGCGCTCGGATGGGACTATTGTTCTCCCCCGGACTCCAAATATGTCTGTTGCAAGTCGCCCGAACTCATTCCTAATATCGGCATTTGTATTTGTAAATTCTATCTTATGTTCGTCCAGGTGGCCGTCACCCATCAACAAACCCAAAAATCTCGCAAAACCCTCATCCAATAGCAAATGCCGATGGAATGGCATTTGAAGTGAGCTCGTACCTGCAACTGCATGAGTGAAGCGCGAAATGTATGAATCAGGATCTTGCCCCGAATGCATGCAAATTGTCTTGATTTCTGAAAGGAAAATAGACTTGCGGACCCCCTCCTTTAGGTTGCGTAAAGTGCGGTAACTGGTTTTGGAATCTGTTGCAACAAACGTCAAGGGCTGTTCCCATTGCATTCCCCGGATGCTTTCAGAGATTGGTTCCTCGCAGCCGATGTATTTCAGGCTTGGATGAAGCATCGAAATTTTTTGATATTCGTTGGCAACTTTAAGTTCGCGTGGAGATGCCACGTATTCTCCGGTGGAAAAATTGTCCGCTCTCTTCATTATCATTTGGGCATCCGATAGAGTGAAGAAGGGATGTTCGGCGGTTACCATGATTTGCTTCCCGGATGCAAACTCAAATTTTAGCATCTTAGAGGGCGCGTTTCTCCTCCAAACTTTTTCAACCAGAACTTTTTTCAGTTTCAAGTCCGAATCCATCGAAATTACTTCAAGATTCAGGTTATTTTGCTTTAAGTCAGCGCAAACCCCATCATCCAACATGATGAGGTTTTGGCTTCTCGAGAGGCAGGATTCCACCACCTCGCCAATAGGGGC
>DATDZF010000039.1:0-40398 GCA_035288785.1 Candidatus Norongarragalinales archaeon | reverse complement strand
TTACCGAGTTCGATGACAAATTCATAAGGGGGGAGGATTCCATCGCTTCAGAGGGCGGGAGCACAACCCATTCTCATTACAATGTGAACATTACTCTGCAAGGGAATACCGGCGCAACGGTATCAACAGGAACCTTCAAATAGAGCGTTGCAACCGATAGCCATAAGCATCCGAACGTTTTTATCAATGTCACCGAAAACGGCCATATGCCGTTGTTTTTTGATGCTGTGATGATTCAGGCAACTAGCGATGTTCAAATTCCAGCTGGAACGATTGGGCTGTTCAATATGACCGTAACAAATTCAAACTGGACCCAGATAACAACCTGCAATAATATGTATTTGAGGGCGAATGACTCGTATGGAACAACAGGGGGAGCGGTAAATCACACTCATGCAAACGTTTCAGGGCAGACAACTGGAGGAAATTCCGGTGTGAACAGGAATACCGGCTCCATGAGCTATGCAACAACCGCCCATTCCCATGCCTTCAATGCTTCCATTAGTACAGTTGCCAACCAGCCGCCTTACATAACTGTGCTGGTGTATAAATTTGAGGAAACGGCTCCAAATGTAACAGAGGAAAACGAGGGGAGGCAGGCGATTTTGGGGGGGATAAATGGCACCATTCCAAACTCAACAATTTCAACAGACCAGCAGATTTACATTGTTTACCCGAATGGGGAGCAAAAACTAGGTAAATTTGATAAGGTGGCAGTGCTAGGGAATCAAACGTGGGGTTTCAATTATTTGACTGGGAATGAGACGGCGACGAACATGAATAGCTTGTTTAATGTTGTAAACATCTGGGAAGCGTTCAGCTTGACCTATGGGCAGATTGTTTCGCAGGTCTCTACCTTTATTCAATGATCTGGTCAATAAAAATTGCGCATTAATGATACGTTGCAGAGTATTTGAGTCTCATAATATGAAAGCGAAAACAATAGATCTTAGGGCAATGGACGATCCGTAAAGGGCAACGGAGCAAATCCCAACGTCAGTAGGAAAAAATAGCCGTAACCTACCTATCATCCTCATGAAGCCAGCCGCCCTTGGAAATTATTTCCTTCTTGAACATCATCCCAAGGCCAATTCCGCCAAAAAGCCCGAAGAGGTGCGCGAAGTTGGCGATCCCCGGTTGGGCGCCGGTTATCCCCGACCCCAGCTCGATGAAGAACCAGGCAACAGCTGCCATGTATATGGGCATGGGCATGAACCATACAAGCACCATGAGGTTTGGCTGCAGCACTGCAAGCGCGCCCAATATCCCGTAAATTGCGCCAGATGCGCCAAGAACGGGAAGGCCGCCCATGCCAGCAGTAAGGATATACCCCAGGTTGCCGATGATGCCGCTTATGAGATAAAGGCAGACGAAGTTCTTGCCCCCGATTTTCGCTTCCAGGATTGGGCCGAACATCAAGAGCCCAAACATGTTGAGGAATATATGCATAATGCCCCCGTGAAGGAAGATGGAGGTCACAATCGTCCAGGGCTGCGCCATCACCAATGCGGGTGTGAGCGCAAGGAACCGGCTAAGGAGCCCTCCGGCAAGCACATCCAGGAAAAATATTGCCACGGTTGCGGCAAGGATCTGTTTTACGGCCATGTCCTAATCGGAATTTGATAGATTGGTATTCTTAATAAACGGATCGGGCATTTTGGAGCATATACTGGCAAAAAAGGACAGAATGAAACAATTCAGGCGCATGTCGCAAAGCTAGCCGGGAAAGGTATTAAATAGCAGGAATAGTAACCATTTCATGGTCGAACTTTCCTTTGCGCTCTCCCAGCTATGGCTCATTTTCCTGCTTTCACTAATCGTGACCTTCATCATCTTCCCGCTTGTATTCCTTTTGAGCTTCTTCTACGATTACCTATTGAACAAGTACGAAAAAGCGCCAAAAGTAATCCTGATGCTGATCGCTGCGTTCGTCGGCGTGTTCATCGCAATCCTGCTGATAGAGATATATCTCGAGTTCACCCTTCCGTATGCGCTTGCGCCTGGGCAATAGGAAAGCAATTGCGAATAATTCTGCAAGAGCTCTAGCGTTAGCGCCATCTGTTAATTAGGAGGGGGATGCTTCGGAGCGGTAGCGGGGGAACTTGGGTTCGCACTAGAACGTTAGCCGTTCTAGGCGTGCCCAGAAACTTAGGGTTTCTGGAAGCACCCCCAAGACGTTCAAGCAAACCGTTCAGCGATTATGCTCTTGCCCTGGTCCGTCAATTCGTAATATTTCCACTTCCTGCCCTCATCCATTTTCCTAACAAGGCCCTTGGTTTCCAGCAAGGAGAGGTGCTGCTTAGCCCCTGGAAGGGATATGTCCACCTCATTTGCGAGTTCCGAGAGGGTCTTGCGCCGCTCCTGCAAGGCATATAGCATTTCGACCCGCGTCTCGGATGAGAGGGCCTTGAAAATATCCGAATCGAACACCGCGGAGGTTTGGAAGGATACCTTGAAAATGTTGAGGAAGAGCAAAAGCCCAAGGAGGCCTATTGCAACATAATAAAGCGCCGGCTCCTGAAGGGGGCCCTTTTCGCGGTATGTTTCGGTGGTAAGCGTCAGGGGCTGGGTTGCCAGTGCCGCGGGGGCCTGCGGGACATTTGCACTTTTAAGGGCTGGCGCGCCTAAATTCGCATCCTCCTGGATTGCCGCCCTTTCGGCTTTTGAATCGGATCCAGAGCCCAGCAGCGGCGGGCCATTTGTAGGCTCGAATGCCCCTTCCTGGGAGGAAAAGTGGGAATCGAATGCAAGGATATTCTGGTAATAAAGGCCGCCAACCGCAAGCAGGAGCAGCCCAAGTACGGTAAGGTTGCGAAAACTTGCATCCTTCCTTCGTTTAAGCTTAAGGTCCATGATAACCACTTTAAAATATGGCTAATCGGATAATATATCGCTTTTGCAATGCTTAAGCAGCTTATTAACTACCGAAATTTGGTTGAGGTAGGGCTATTTCCGCTTATTTTCCATTCCTCCTAACTTAACCAATAAGCTAACTATCCGAATAGCGACTTAAGCCAGAAGTAAATCAATATGATTGCCGCTATGAAAGCCGCCCAAAACACCTTGTCGAGCTTATCGAGTTCCATATGCCCCCCTCCGATTATTCACTTTTTAGTTAATAAGGCTATTTGATGTCGATGCGGCCGGTCTTGCCGTTGACCTCAATTCGCGTACCCTCAGCTAGCCCGCTTATCCCCTTTGCCTGGACGATGCACGGCATGCCAAGTTCCCGCGCTATGATTGCAGAATGCGCAAGGGCGCCTCCGGATTCGCTCACAAGGCCTATTGCCCCTTTAAGCAGGGGGGCGAGGTCCGGGGAGAATGTTTTTGAGATGATGATTTTCCCTAACACATCTTTCGAGTAATCCTTGGCTCCATTAACGAGAACCGAAGGGCCTTCTGCGGTTATTGCAGCGCCCGCGGGCACTCCGGATATGCCGCTATTCTTTTTTTCTTCTGGCTCAACCCAGCTGCCGGAAAACCAAACAAGGGTGCCTGGAAAATCATTGCCGGAAAATTTTTCATAAGCGACCTTCCTTGCCTGCGCTTTCATTTTCCAATTGCGCGGATCATGCAGCGCATCCTTAAGCTCGGGCACCCCCAGATGGAAAATATCACCACCAAGGCCGGATTCCTCGCCGATTGAAACATAAGCGTCCCTTGCCAAGTCGAGGTAGCGGGAGCATACAAATTTGGCATTTTCCCTCAACCTAGCGTACTTGTCCTTCGGGAAAGGCTGCAATGGCCTTTTTGCATATTTCAGGTCCTCATGGAACCTCGGGCTGGAGATATCATATGGGGAGGCGGAATGGAAGCCAAAGCGCAGCAACGCCTCTTCTTTTTTTCCTCCAGCCAATAAAGTGTAGAGTTCTTCAGCCTCACACTCCTTCCAGGCATCGGAATCCTTCAGCTTGATGCCCAATGCTGCTGCCAGCGATGAAACGAATGAATAATGCATCGCCTGGGCAGCCATGGATTGGGATTCCAGGGCAAGTTCAATTGGATCGGTGGGCGAATCCTTGCGCTCCGCATAAAAATTCAGCGCTTTTGCCTTGAAATCCAAAAAACCCGATATGCGTTCATTGACATATAGGGGGAGGAGGGAGATGTCAAGCGCCTGCGAGAGCATATCGAAGGGGGAGGAGATGAGAAGGAGCAAATTCGCTGGACCGTATGGTGCATATTCGGTCAATGCGCCATCCTTGAGCCCAAACTTCTTTTCCATGCCAGATGTGCGCATGAACCGGCCTTCCACATTCCTGCAAAAGTACATCCTTCCCGCGATGAAATTAAGGTATGTGCTCCCGTACGGCGCATACCCAAGTTTCGCCTCAGAGTACATCCCCCAAAGCGGGCCATTTGGTGCAAAAACCCTTCCAAAAAAGTCCCGCGAGCATTCCTTGGAAATGGGCAGCAGGTCGGAATTCTCGGTCCTCGAGAGGACCAGCGCCTCGTCCTTGAAAAGCGCATTTTGAAAAAGCGCTCTGGAAAGGTCGGCTTGGATTGGTGCGAGGTCCATGGGAGGTTTCTACCTTACATTTTCAAATCCGTTGTCGGTGATTGTGGCGGTTATTTTCCCCGCGCAAGAGCCGGTTCCCCGGAATTCCACATCGCCCCTACTGTGCATCTGCGCAAGGGAAATGGAAACCGGGCAGTAAATGCGCCTCCTTGCCCCATTTTCCTCGGATATGCAGGTGAAGGAGGGAACAAAAGTCTGCACGTAGGAATCCGCGAAAATGTTGCAGGTTTCGCCGCTTTTGGGGATGAACCATAGATTGGCAATGGCGCCTGCAGATGGAGATGGACTCGGAAGTAGTGCCGATGCGTCTGCCGACCCTTCGGCTGGCTCCTCTCCAGATTTGCCTTCCGGTGCTGCGGCGCCCTGCCCGCCCACCTTTCCATCCGAAACCATTGCTGGCTTTCGCATTCCCGAGGAGGGGGCCTTTGCACCGGTTAAAATATCCGCAGGGGGCTCCAGGAGGGCATCCTCCTTTTCCAATGCGGGCGCATAGCTGCCGCTGCCAGTGAATATCCGGTAGGATTGCATCGACACCAATGCGGATACGGAGGTTGCAAGGCCGATGAATATCGCAATCGTAAGCCATGAAAGGATAAGGCCGCGCCTTGCAGCACCATCCGAAACGGCATATTGCCTTAGGGACGATACGAATTTTGTCAGCAGGAACAGGATTGCAGCAATCAAGGAAGCCAGCACCACGCTCTCCAAATCAATCGGGTAAACCGCGAAAAATGCCGCAACCATCGACAGTATTGCCAGGAGAGCCGAGGAAAGCGCGGATTTCGCCTCGGTTAATAACTGGAAAGCGCTCCTTCCCCAATATTTCCTGTTTGCAAACCCCTTAAGCGCCCCGAAAATCAGGAGCGAAACAATGGAGCTCGATATGAACGTGCCAATCGAGAGGGTGACAAAATAAACAACGGGGGGGATGATCACAATTGCTTGTGCATCCCTGGCAAGTAACAGCAGGAGCAGAGGGATTGCAACCAGAAGGGATTTCCGCAAACCACATTCCATGCATAATCACATCCGGATATCGCCGATTTACCCCATTTTCATTTCTTTTCATTAACAAGCTTGAGGAGCGCATCGAAAGTCCTTTCCGCAGGGGATTCACCATTCCCGCAGGTGAACACGAAATCATAATTGCTCCCCGATGCCGCCTCCACATACCCATAATCGAATTCCTCCCTAAGGCAGGCGTTCTCCCCGTGCGAGGAAAAGAAATTCTCCGCTATTGCGGCCTTTGCCCTCCCTTCCCCTATAATGTAGATGCTGGCCCTCATCAACATTGCAGGGTTGGTGCCGAATTCCTCATACACTACAGTGCCATCATCGAAGAGATGGTAATCCCGGATCAGCCCTTTTTTGGAATAAACAAGGGAAATGAAGAAAGTTTCCTCTTCAGAGGCATTTTGGGAAAGGAGATCCGCGTATTTGGGAAGCGAGCGCACGAAATCCGTTGCGGCGTCATCTGGGGACTGGTACGCTATGGTTCCTTTAGAATCGGAATAGAACAGATGGTACTTGAGGCATCCGGTGCATTCGGAGAATTGGGAAGCGGCATTTCCCTTCACGTATGCAAGCGCCTTTTTTGCCTCAATTTCCCCCACCTTAAATATACGCACTTCCTGCGTTGCTCCGTTGTAGCGCAGCTTCGAAAGGAGGATGCCGGAATCCGTGAGCAGGTATTCGGTGGAGGGATTGAGCTGCGTGCGGTCGTCCTCCTTCACGATTTCGAAGTAGGCGCCCTGCATATCTTGATTCGGAGGGGACCGGAAGATGCCAACTGCAATGCCGGCAACAATCAGTGCAAAGGCCAGCCCCAAAAAAATCGCAATCCTTTTTTCCATGTGCAAAGTAGGGAGGGGGCATTAAAAAAAGAAGGGGAATTGCTTAGGCGCCATATGATATTCCCTGGCCCATTCACTTCCATCCAATATTGATACCTAACGAAGAGATGCTACATATCTTCAGAACGCAATCGCCTTGATCCCCATAACGAGCATTTCAAGGCCAAGGCCTATCAGGAACAGCCCAAGCAGCCGGCTCACGAACCGGACGTATTCGAGGTTAACCCGCGGTATCATGTATGCAATTATGATGAAAAACGAGCCCACGATCAGGAAGGAGAATATTAGGTTTGCAAGCACGATTGCCGTCCCTACCTCGGCTGCGGTGAGTATGAGGAAGGACATGGTCGCCGGGCCAGTGAGAAGGGGAGTTGCAATGAGGGAGACAAGCGCATCCGGATGTTCGCCCGAATAATCCCGCTTCTCCCTTGCCATGCTGAGCCCAAGCAGCATGATCACAAGGCCGCCTGCTGCCCTGAAGGAGTTTATGTCTATGCCGTATATCTTGAATAAGTATGGCCCAATAAGGACGAAGGCGATCGCAACCGCGAACCCCAGCAGGGTCGACTTGAATGCGATCTGCTTCACATTGAGCTTTTGGTGGTAGGCAACGAAGAGAACCGGGATTGAGGATAAGGGGTTTAGGAGGAAGCTTATCTTGAGTATCAACTGGAGGTCAAGCATTGGAAACCACTTTGCGGAAGTAGGGTTTGATGCGGAGAAGTTAATAAAACCTATTCAAAGAAAAGATGGAAACGTAAAATAGGTTTATAAAACATACTTGAGAAAGGGATCGGAGGGTGATTGGGATGAGGGGAATATTGATAGGTTTACTATTTGTTGGCCTGATACTATTCGGATGCACGGGCACTACCAAGGAGCAGCAGGATGCTGCGGATAAATTTGTAAGCTCAAGTGAGCCAACGAAAACTGTAGATATGGGGGATGCAGCAAGCATTAAGCCATCCGTGAAGGCAACGGAGGCATCAACCCCTGCAACCGCAACACCCAGAAGTGGAGGGGAAAATTCCGGCCTCGCATTATGCACCGGCGCGCCCCGCGAGTGGAAAATAGAATATGCGATCGAGTCAGATGCTGGCGGGCAGAAAACTACCTCCAAAATGACCCAATTCTACAAGGGCCAGAAAAAGATCAGGAGCGATTTTGCAACTTCTGGGATCGAGGCACGCTCTTACCTGCTCGGATCCGAATATTATTCATGCACGCAGGTCAGCGGCAGCTGGTCATGCAGTAAAATTGAAAAGCCGGCCGGTTCAGATACAGAAGCGCAGATTGCAAGGGATGCCCCGACCTATGTTGAGGATGGCACAATATCTGTTGCAGAGACAACCGCAAACTGCTGGAAGGGCAATGTGGGCTACAGTGAAATCAGGTATTGCATCTCAAGCGATTGCCTGCCTTTGTACATCGCAACCAAGGGCTCTTCCTCGGGCATGACAGTTGAAACGGTAACCAAAGCGACCTCCTTTGCGAAAAGCGTTGCCGATTCCGACTTCGAACTGCCGGCAGCGCCGGGAAGCGGATTGCCGGGGATGCCCGGCGGTGCGGATGGCACAAGCCCCGCAGGGGGGGATTCATGCGCATACTGCAACTATTTGACGGGGGAGCAGAAGGACGCATGCCTTGCCAGCTGCTAGGGGCGTAAGGGTTTCCGCCCCCTTATTTTAATTTTTTAAAATAATTAGTGGATGCTCAATTCAGATGAACTGCCAGAGCTTTTACCTTTTTCTGGCAAACACCCATTGTTGCGCTCAATCCTCATTCAGCACAATCTTCTTGGTCATCCCGAACTCGAACGATTTCAGGAGCTTTTTTTGCTCCATCCGGCGGATGATCCGGAAGGTTTTCACGGCGGAAAAGCCGCCCCTCATAGCAAGCTGCTTTTGGGTCATCTGGCCCCCTGCCTTCACGAGCTCGTCAAATAGCAGCTTCTCCTCGTCACTTAGGAGTGTGGAGAGCATGAATTTCTTGGTTTCCTTATTTTCCTTCTGGCGGAGGTGCCTTTGCAGGAAATAGCCGTTGGCAAGGAGTAAAATTCCCGTAAGGAGGATGCCTAGCGATTGCGGCGAAAAGACTAGCGAATATGGGTCACGGATCTGCCTGAACCGTTCGAAATCCCCGGGGGGCGAAGAACCGTTTCCAGGCGGATAGAAGGCACTTGATGCATTAATTGCCGCCTGAATTCTGGGGTTTTCGGGGAAGATGGGCAGGAACTCGTTCCTCCAGATGGCGGAATATGCCAGTGCAAGGTAGGTAATGATCAGGAAGCCGCCGTAAATTAGCGAAACATAGCCGAGTATTTTAAGCTCTTTCATTACAACCACCAGCCGCCAAACTCGCCGAAAACCCAATAATTGATTTCAGTTTATTACTTATTTCAGGTTATTTCACATAACTAATATAATCCATTACATATATAAGTTTTTCCACTTGAAATGACTTGAAATAGACTTATTGGTTGGTTTGATGATGGCCGATAAAGTTGATGTGATAAGGTTTGAGGGGGTAACCAAGGAATACCCCATAGGGAACAGGAGGCTGCGCGTGCTTGAGGACGTTTCATTTTCGGTGAAACGGGGGGAATTCGTATCAATCATGGGCCCATCCGGAAGCGGAAAAAGCACCATGCTCCAGCTCATGGGCTGCCTGGACCTTCCTTCCTTCGGAAAGGTTTTCATTGACGGCGAGGACATTTCCACATTCTCCCCAAACCGGCTCGCGGAGGTGAGGTGCACGAAAATCGGGTTCGTGTTCCAGGCGTTCAATCTGCTCTCGAATCTCACCGCGCTCCAGAATGTGGAGGTGGCAATGGCCATCAACGAAATCCCGGGGGAGGAGCGGCAAAGGAGGGCGCTAACGCTCCTTGAAAGTGTCGGCCTGAAGGAGCGGCAGGGCCACAAGCCCAAGGAATTGTCCGGAGGGGAAAAGCAGCGCGTGGCAATAGCTAGGGCGCTTGCAAACAATCCCTCATTCCTCCTCGCGGACGAGCCAACTGGAAACCTTGATTCCAAATCTGGGGAGGAGGTAATGGACTTGATTGGAGATCTTGGTAAGGGCGGCGCCACGGTCATTCTTGTGACCCACGAACCAGTGGTCGCGCAATACAGCAAACGGATCATCCACCTGCGGGACGGGAAAATAGAGTCGGAGGAGGCAACGCATTCCGGCAGGGGAAAAAACTTGAAATTGAAATAATGGGGTGTTTTTTATGAGAATGGGAATGGTTTGTGCATGGGCTTTGCTTCTGATAGCATATGCCGCGTTGGCGGATGCCGCAACGTACAATGTGACCCGGATAGCGGGCAGCTATGAGTCGGGATTCACAATCAATGACCTGCAGCAGGCGCCCGACCGGGTTTATCCCGGCGATGAGGTGCGGCTGCAATTCGACCTGGAGAATTTGGCCACGGTTACTGCAGAGAACGTGGAAGTGAATGTGCTGGTGCCCTTCATATCCCAAACGAGCAACTATTTCCTTGACGACATGGCCTCCGGGGCGAAAAAAAGGATTGTGGTGAATTTCAACATCCCCAACAGCACCAAGCCGGGCGCGTATACTATATACGTCTATGCGGCGGGGTCACAGGGCGTGGATGCGCAGGTCGCAGAAATACTCTTGACGATCAACGAGCCCCTTCTCTCCAATGCCCTCATTGCAACCGTGGAAAGCGGCGTTAGGGTTTTTGCGGGGGATGCCGTGAACTTGCCCGTCACGCTCGAAAACGTGGGGAGCAGGAACGCGGATGACGTGATCATACAAATGCAATACACCTCGGGAAACGTGCTCCTTCCGATCGGGTCCGACCGCATGCATATTGAATCGATACAGGCGGATTCCAGCAGTAAGGTCGATTTCAAGACGGGGATCAGCCCATCCGCGGAACCGGGGTATTATCCCATCACGCTTCTGGTGACATACAAAGTCGATAAGGTACTCCAGCCTACCATCACCCAGACGTTTGGCATCAAGGTCGAATCCAAAACCGACCTGTTACTCACGGCAGATACGAGCACAGCTTCCACAAGCACCACCAGCCAGAATGTGGTCGTTACTGTCGCAAACGTCGGGGATACGCCCGTCCGGGGCGTCTATGTTTCGGCAGAATCCTCCGATTTTCGGATAACCGGCACATCCGAGAAATTTTTCGGGACGCTGAATCTTGACGATTCCGTGACCATGTCGCTCACATTGGTTCCAAGGGGGGGTGCCCAAGGTTCCGGAAAGATTAATGTCGAGGTCAGCTACAAGGATTCCCTGAATGTCGAGCACACGCAGAAAAAGGAAATCGAGGTAGGGGCTTCCACTAGCGCATCGGGAACGGGCAACAGCTTGCAAAATGGCGCAATTGGCAGCACCCAAAGGTTCGGGAGGACGTCCCAGCAATTCACCATTTTAGGGCAGCAGCCCGTAGTCATCGGGGGCGCCGTCGCAGTGCTGCTTGTTGCGCTCTTCGGTTATAAATGGTATAAGAGGCGCCATAAATGAAGTACGTTGACGTGGCGGCGCTCTCCATTAGCAACATGCGAGGGCGCAAGCTGCGCGCATGGCTTACAGTGCTCGGGATAGTGATCGCCGTAGCGTCGATCATCACCCTAATTTCGCTTGCCAATGGCGTCAACCAGCAGGTGAGCTCGAGGCTGAACCTTCTTGGGAACGACGTCATCCAGATCACCCCGGGCGCAAGCAGGTCCTTCAGGGAGGGCGGAGGCGTTTTCATCGGCGGAGGAGGAGGCTTTGGGGGCGGGGCTCCGGGCGGAGGGGCAGCGGGCACTTTTGGGGGCAGGATCAACCAGGGGACGAACGAGCTAAAATTCAGCGAAGCGGAGGACCTTAAGCTCGTGGAGGGTGTGCTTGCGGTAGATGTCAGGTTGCAGGGAAGCAAGCGCGCCTCGTTCAAGGGGAGGAACGCGTCCGTGCAGATCGTGGGAATCGACCCTGCAGCTTTCAACCAGATAAGCACCACGACGCTGCTTGATGGAAAACTCCTCAACCCCAGCGACCGCTATTCAATCATGTTGGGGTATCGCGTGCATTCCCAAACGTTCGAAGGGGAGGAGCTGCTGAACCGGCAGATGAAAATTGGGGACTATTATTTCAGGGTTGTGGGATTATTGAACCAGACCTCAGGTTCGCTCACAACATCCGACAGCGTGGTATACGTGCCAATTGAGGTTGCAAAAACCTTATTGAATGAGTCCGAAAATGCCAACCAGGTTTTCGTGAAGGTGCAGCCGGGGAGTAGCCCGGACGAGGTCGCGGCGAGAATTGAAACAAAGCTCCTCGACCTTCACCGGCTAACCCCCGACAAGGCCGATTTCACGATCACGACCGCATCTTTCCTGCAATCGACCGTTTCAGACGTGACGAATATGCTTGCGCTTTTCCTTGGGGGCATAGCCGCGATTTCGCTCCTAGTGGGCGCAATCGGGGTTGCGAACACGATGTTCATGAGCGTTCTTGAGAGGACAAGGGAAATTGGGATTCTGAAATCGCTTGGGATGAAGGATTCGGAAGTGACTGCGATGTTCCTGACGGAAGCTGCGATAATCGGGGTGGCCGGGGGCACACTAGGGATTGCCCTTAGCCTTATTGTTTCTAACATACTGGCGGCCTTCTCCGTTCCAAGCCTCATCACGGCCGACCTGATGGCGGGCTCGCTGGTGTTTTCGGGGATCGTTGGCGTTGCCTCCGGCGCCATTCCCGCAAGGAACGCGGCAAAATTGCAGCCGGTGGAATCGTTAAGATACGAATAAAAAAATTGTTAAAAAAACATAAATGGGAGGGGGATGATATGGGCAATATACAATACGCAATAATTTTAGCTCTGCTCTCAAGCTCAGGCGTGCTCCTCATGGGGTGCACTAGCGGAGGAACGGACGATGGCACAGACGGCCAGTTCCAAGAGCATTTCCAGAATAGAAGCGGAGGAGGCCCAAGGAATGGAAGCTTTGGCGGAAACGGATTTCCGGGCGGATCGCGCAATGGCAGCTTTGGCAACCTCACGGAAGAGCAGCAAAGGCAAATGGCAGATGAGAGGCAAAAGGCGGCTATTGACGCTTGCTCAGGAAAAAAAGAGGGGGATTCTTGCACTATCCAAACACCGAGGGGGGAGCAGAAATCCACATGCAAAATTGAAAGCGGAATACTTGCATGCGCCCTTGCCATCCCTACGGGCGCAAGGGGTCCGCCAATTGCAGCCTCACAAGCCCCGGACAGCGAACTCCAGGTGATTTCCCTGGGGGAGCTCGCAAAGCATAAGGCAGAAAATGATTGCTGGGTGGCATTCCAGGGGAGGGCATATGATCTCACAAGCTGGCTGCCAAAACATCCGGGATCCGCAGGGGCAATCTCACCTTATTGCGGAACAATGGGCTTTGAAGCGGCATTTGGGCAGCAGCATGGTAATTCGAAAACAAGTCTGCTGATGATGGAAGGGAAGCTCATGGGAAAAATTGCGCAATAACTGGCCGCTCAATATTTCCCCCGCAGCCTCCCAATCGCGTACTTGAATGCCTTTACCAGGAAGGGAACAACTTCAGTAGATAGGACCATCTTCGATTTCCCAAACCTGCGTTCCTTGAACCTGAAGGGTATTTCGCCAACCCTTCCGCCCAGCCTGTGGATTTCGAAAATCATCTCGAAGAGGAATGCATTGCGCTTCTCATGAGTCTTGATTTTTCTCCACCAGTTTGCCTTCATTGCACGGAAATTCATGGAGCAATCCCTCAAGGGAAGACCGATCAATGCAAGGATAAGTGCGTTGCCCATCGTGCTGACCGCCTTTTTGAGCGAAGTCTTGAGGGACGGCGCATCATAGGCGCTCCCGGAAGTGTGCCTTGAGCCCACCACGAAATCGAATCCCGCATCCAATTTATTGAGCAGCTTGGGGACATATTCGGGCTCAACGGAAAGGTCGGAATCCATTGACAGGATTATTCTGCCCCTCGAAAAATTGTAGCCCGCCCTCAATGCGGCGCCAAGCCCCTCCTTAAGCGGCCTTTCGAGCAGCCGGATGTTGCCATATTTCTTCTGGAAGCTATTTACCAGCGCGGGGGTGCCGTCCTTTGAGGAATCATCCACTACGACAATTTCGGCGAAGTAGCCCTGCTTTCGTATCATCTGCTCCAGCTCCGGGATAAGCACCTCGAGGTTTTGCCGTTCGTTGTAGGTGGGAAGCACGATAGACAGCCAAGGCGCTGCTTTTGTGTTTTTTTTCGCCATGCGCATTCACCAATTGAGGAGATATATACGTTGGCAAAATAATTTAAGGGGCAGCACGGGACTTCTTCGTGTGGGGCAGCACTACTTATGCCGCCTATCGTAGCTATGCATCTCCGATAAATGGAATATCAGCTCCTTACCGAACCCTTCAATGTCCCGGCTGCTTTGCGCACTTGGCCTCGATATGGCCGCATGCCGCTCGGCCTTTGAACCGCCTAGATTATACAGCGAATATCCTTCACGGCTAAGGCACCACTTCATGACCCGGTTGAATTCCCGAAGCTGGGGGACTGTAAGAGTCCGAAGATGCCTCTGGAAACGCCTTCGTATTACCCTTAATTCACGCTCATGGCGCTTCCTTGTGCTGGGATGTGCCGCTACAACAGGATAAGCAAAAAGGAAATAGGTCATTGCAGCCAAATGCCTAGCAAACTTGATTGGGTTTACTTCCTCTTGCATATGCGGTATCCTCAGCTTCATGGACCAGTTGAAGAAACTGGAATACGTGTGGGATGGATGCGCGATCTGATGGTCGGTGATGTGGGCATGCAGCCCAAGGCCTTGCTTCTCATGCTCACTGGCAATTGACAGGAAGTCCCTCGCCCTATTTTGTGGGATCCCTATGGTAACAAAATCTATGTCCTCGGGGGCGGTTTTTACTTTTTTTAGCACATGGTCGAATTTTTCCCTATGGGAAAGGCAGATCCCGCACGAATCATACGGGAACCTGTAATGGAACGCAAGCCTCCTTGCAAATGGGAGATGGAAGGCACTCCCCCTAAGAAGGACGAAATTGAAGGGGATTCCGGCAGCATCCATTGCCCGCCTGTGTCTTAGCAGTGCGTCCCTGATTCGCCCCCTCTCCTCGGTAGGACGGCATTTGATGCAGGCGCTTGAGGCATGATCGAACCTCCTTCTTAGATAGGAGGCATCGACTGTGAGCATTGCGGCCTCCTTTTGCAGTTCCACTTTCGAGAGCATGGAAGTATGAGTGCGCCATTGAAATTAAAATTGTTTTGCCGCAGCAGCACCCTCAGGAGAAGGGTAGCTAATCAGACGTTTTTTATTCCTCACCCCCTCTAATCCTACCCTTATGCAGGGGTAGCAAAGCCTGGTCAAATGCGTCAGATTCAGGGTCTGATCCCTTAGGGGTTCAAGGGTTCAAAAGACCCAGCTTTTCTTTTCAGAAAGAAAAGTAGGGTCGATACAAAAGAAAATGATTTTGATTCGCAAATTCAAAATACCTTTCTTTGGCGGCGCCATCGCCTTTCTTTTGTGAAAGAAAGGCAAGGCATGAAAATCCCTTCCCCTGCACTTCCTTTTTACGCAGCTATTTTATACCGCAAGGGCGTAGCGTTGAAGGCTGCAACTTATGCAGCAGCCCTCTTTTTTCCGGCGGCAATTTGCTTGAGCCGAGATTCCCTGCCAGCTTTGGCTATTTGCTCCCTGGCAAGTGCATTTGCAGCTATCCCCCTTCCCAAGGATAATTGCCGCAGCCTTGCACGAGTCTCTTGGGCATAAACCATATGCGCTAGAGTGAAGGATTCAGGTATGGGCCTTAAGGCCACCCTTCCACCTAAGATGCCCATTTCCATGCGCGCCTTGAACAATGCCTTCCGGAACGAAGCCGCCACCTCCTCCTGGGAGGCGCTGCGGCCCAGCTGGCGGCTTAGCTGCATCTTGAATGCCCGCATCGAGCCAGCCCGATCCAGATTATAGCCGAGCGCATGCACCCTTTCCGCAATCGCGCTGGCAATCTGCGCATCTGATTTGCCCATCTGGCGCATCCGCCCGATCTCCGCTTCGGAATAGCCCCCACCCATTGCTGCATAAACGTACGCCCGGCGCTGGATGGCATTGAGCGTATTGTAAGGGGCTACGCTCTTGAGGATTCCTGCAACGGCCTTAAGGCCCGCAAAACGTGACAGCCTGTCAACCCGCTGGGAATATGCCACCTGGCTTTCTCCACTCTTGCGGGGGAATTCCTCCTCGAAAGATCTGACCTGAACCGGTTTCCCTTCGGCAACTCCCACAAACCGTTTGAGATGCAGGTAAATCGGAACGCGTGAAAGTTCTTGTGCCTTGGGCTGTGCCGCAAATCCCGGAAGGCCAAGGTTTGTCCTCCCTAAATCATGCTTCCATAAAAGCCGCACAGCATCATCGCCAAACTTAACTTTCTGTGCGTCGGGAACTGCCCGCAGCGCCTGCACTGAAGGAAGGAGGTTTGACTCGCCGCCATACCAGCGGACAACGCCCCTGCCGCCCTCCTTTGCGCTGGCATTGTATCTTGAAAGGGCCAGATTTTGCATCGCCTTCTGGCTTGCGGTCCCAACGCCCAAATGGCGCGCATTTGGATTTGCCCAGGTGTAGCCTGTGAAGTAAATGCCCTTCCCCACATACGACCCAAGGGACCCCCCGACCATCTGGCCGGCGAATTTTCCGCGCTTTGGAACCGCGACAACTACATGCGCATTCGGATTGGACAATTCATGCCCAAATGTCGAAAGCGCCTGAAGCTCTGACCTTGGGAATGATGGCACATACGTGGACCGGTACATCCTCTTGAAAGATGGGTTGTTCGCAACATCATGCTCCTGCCCAAAGCGGTAAAAAACAAACCGGCCATCCTCCCCAACCCGCTCTGCGTCCCCCCCAAAGCTGCCTACTGGCTGTTTCCTGCCCCGGGCCTTTTCAGCTTCCTCGTTCCGTTGCGGCATGGTTATTCACAGATGAGATGAATGCAATCAGGCTATCCCCGACCCAATCCAATAATGCGCCCGAACATTTATTATCTTTGGCGCCTCGACTCAGCCTTTCCATTCCTCTTCTTTGGCGCCTTGGAAAGAGTTTTCATATCTTGCCAGGATAAACAGAAGGTCCGAGAGCCGGTTCACGTATTTGAGGAGTTCCGGGTTGATTTTTTCCTTCGAGTTAAGTTCGCTTAGCCTTCGCTCCGCCCTTCTGCAAACGGTCCTGGCAAAATGCATTGTCGAGGCGGCAATTGTGCCGACCGGGAGGATGAAATTATTTAGCGGCGGAAGCTTGGAGTCAAGTGCATCGATTTCCCTTTCAATCCTCTCCACCATGCTTGGCCCCACGCGGTCGATCTTATGACTTTCCGGGGCAGCGATATCCGAGCCGACAACAAAAAGGTCCTGCTGGAGGCTCTTTAGCAGGGGATTAATTGAGGCTGCATCGGGGAACATCCCCGTATTATCCCCCAGATCGTAAAGCGACCTTGCCATCCCCAATATGGAATTGAGCTCGTCCAGAGTGCCATAGACCTCCAGGCGCAAATCGTGCTTTGGGATGCGCTTGCCCCCATAAAAGGAGGTTTCGCCGGAATCCCCGGTTTTAGTGTAGATTTTAGCCATTTTTGCCCACTTATCTCTTTTTGTAGCCAAACCTTTTATCGTATTCTTTGTGGTCCAATATTTCAACCACGAATACGGTTAACTCGCTTTCGGTTGCGCCATTCACAACGGAATAGAGCATCCGCCAATAATTGGATAGCTCAACCCTGAAAAGATTGGTGATCCCATATGCGGCCAAATATACGCCTGGAATTTTTGCCTTGGCCATCGGATCGCCATATTGGAAATTCGATTTTAGGATATCGAACTTGCGGTTGATTGATAAGAATAGGGCTTTTTGCCTTTTGGACTTTTCAGCATCCCTTGAAATAAGGTCAAGCTGTGATATTGCGCTCTTTGAAAGAACTATACTTATGGTTTTCATATGGGAGTGCCCTTGGCTAGAGCCTCCCGGAGCCTTGCATTGTTATTGAAAATCCAGGTTATTCCTTTTAAACCAACCGCAATCTTGTTGCTGTTTTCCAGGTATTCCAGGATTGAGATTAAGGTATTGTGGTTAACCTGCCTTGGAAGCGACCTTTTCAATTCCGGAACCGTGATCACGGATCCGGGCATATTGATCAGCGCATTTTCCACCATCAAGACCGTGCTTAAAGTCGGCGAATGCGCCATTTTCTGGATTTGGATTGCCCCTTTCATATTAATCACTTTTTGTTACAAATTGATAACAATTAGATACAAATATGTAAATATAAGCCTTTCGGTGCGATCAACTCCAATTATGCGCTTTGCCAATGATTATAAATTTAGGATGCCAATTTGATATCTTCATTTGGCTCCAATCGTCTAGTCCGGTCAAGGATAAGGGCTTCTCATCCCCATTTTTCCTTCTAAGGGGAAAGAAGGGGGTCCAAAAGGAGGGAGGGATCCTTCCTCGAAAAAGCCCTCGACACGGGTTCAAATGCCTTGCCCCTTTCTTTTTTTATAAAAAGAAAGCGGCGATGGCTCCGCTGGAAAGAAAAAATCCAACGAAGCCGCCGAATGAGGCTGAATATCCCGTTTGGAGCACTTTATTAAAATATATTATACCTCTGTTTCTGTAGGTTAATGGGGGATATTCATGGAAGTCTCATTGAAAGAATTATTCGAGTTAATACCGACGACAGTGAATTACCTAATTCCCGCCATCACAAACATGAACTTACTCATACCCATACTCGTGGGAGTAATGGTGCTATATGATCTCTTTCGCCCGTTTTTACCAAAAGAAATTCAAAAAAATGAAAAAATCACAATCATTAAAATAACAACGATTATTATTGCAATACTGTCGGCTTTTGCGATATTTGCATTATTGATTTGGATATATGTCCTTTCGAATCTGCTTTTTGCATTCACCATCAACCCACCATCATTAGTTGACACAATTCTCATTTTGGGTATGGCGATTTTGACGGGATTAATTTACTTGAAATACCGAGAAGATTCAAAATGGAATATCGTATCTTTCTTTTCGAAAATTTTGGCTCTCTATTTCGTCCTTTTTGGCATACCCACAATAATAACACTGGTCATAAATTCGGACGAAAATTTAATATTCCGAGCAATTCGTGGCCTCGGACTTTCATTGGGCATCATTTTCTTTTCAGCAGTACTATATTCAAAAAAAGTCAAACCCCTTGTAAACATGCCTGAAGAAATTGGAAATCTTGATGAAATAGTGGAAAAGTTTATTGAAAAACATCAAGGAAAACTAAAGTGGATTTTGCTTGCTGCTGCAATATTCATTTTTCTTGGGGATTTTTTAAGATCTATTAATTGGATTTGAGTTTTTCCTTGGCCGCGATCAGCTTCCCAAATTTAGGGAGTAAGCCATGCTCCTTGATTTCCTTGATAAGTAAATTCAGTACGTCCTTATTCTTGAGGAGCTCCGCCAATAACTCAGCCCCTTCCTTGTCGATACGCTTATCGGCATCCTCCTTATTCTTAGGGCTATATTTGTCGAAGGTCCGGAGCAAGTCGTCGATATCACGATGAACGTAGACGGATGCCATATTCGAATTAGGGGACCAGCCCGAGAACTGTTTTAATTGTTGATCCGTGAGCTCATCCGAAAGCCTCGATTTCCTTGATCTTATCCGCTATTCGTGCGTTCATACAAAATCCTGCCCTTCGAATCTATCGCTTTTTTTACCTTAGAAGGAAGAAAATTATAAACCTGCACATCTATGCGTGCATTCACTTTAGCTAAAACCTGTTTTCGGAATTGTGTCACCTCCCCTAAATCAAAATCGGAGAATTCTACTGCAATATCGATATCAGAGGATAGGGATAGTTTGTTCTCAACTGCCGAACCGTAAAGGGCTATCAGCTTTATTTTAGGGTGAAACCGGCTTTCGAGTATGATTTCCTTTGCCTCTTCAACCAATTTCCTGATTTCGCTTCCCTTCTTTAATTCGAATTCCTCTACGAATGGTGCGAGCGCTTTGATCGCTTCGAATTTTTTCCGTATGTCCCTTGAAAGGCGGTTCTTTTCAGATTGTGAAAGTGAAACTCCCAGAAGCTGTTTCTCAATTATGGCAAGCTCTCGTTTCCCGAATAGTTTGCGCACTTCCGGCTTTTTCAATATTTCAAGAAAGCCCATGTTAATAACCTACATAATGGTTATTATAACCTTAATTATGGTTATATATTAACTTTTCGGCTGCAATCCGGGCATTAGTATTTTACCCAAAGAGTTCGTTTGGAGCATATATCCAAAATATAAAAGTGCTCTGATGAAACACGAATGAATGGCAAACAGTTATTTTCGCCATCAGTTCGTTTTGAGCATTATGGCACCACCTAAAAGCATCCAATAATCACGCAAACGCCCTCGCGCAATGGTTTAATACCATTAGACCGAAATCAGATTGATGTTTGAAATCCTGTTCCTAATCGGGCTCATCGCCCTTGTCGGGTTCGTGGGAAGGTGGGCATACGAGCGGACGCGCATCCAGGAGGCAATCATACTAATCGCAATCGGCTTTGTCCTTGGCCCCCTTGGGTTCCTATCCAATTTCGTGATTTTCGACATAGATATAACCAGCTTTAGGGACATCGCCCCCCTTGTCAGCGCCGTTGCAATCATCTCCCTCGTATTCGATGCCGGCCTTAGGCTCAAGCTCGAGGAGATATTCAAGACGGTGAAATTTTCAACGGTTTACGCGCTTGCCAACCTGCTCGCATGCATCATCGTCCTTACAGGTATCCTCCATTACGGGTTTGGCTGGACATTATTCTCCTCGCTTCTCCTCGGGGCAATCCTAGGCGGGCCATCCCTGGATGCGCTTTATTCGATCCTCCCATACGTAAGGGCGAGCAACAACGTCCGGAATATCCTCTACTTCGAAGGGACCCTATCAACGGTATTGATCTGCATTATTGCAATAACCACCATGAGGCATTCCGCTGCCAGCTCGTCCATTTCGGACCTTCTCCTACTTCCGATCAGCTCCTTTTCAGTATCCCTTGTACTGGGGTTCGTTGGAGGAATAAGCATCCTGTGGGCGCTCCACAAATTCAAGATCAGGAAATTCGGGTATCTCCTCACGCTTTCCGCACTGCTCGTCCTATACTATGTAGATTTCGAATTGCTGGATGGGATTGGCGTACTTTCAATTGCCATGATCGGGCTTGTGATTGGCAATTCCGATGGGATTTTTAGGTTCCTTAGGGTTTCCGATAAATTCGCCCTTGAGGAGAGGCCCAAGGGCTTCGAGGATGAGATCAGCCTGATAATCAACACATTCTTTTTCGTCTACCTTGGGCTGATCGTGGATCCGTCCCACCTGGCGAGCTCCACGAGCCTGGGGGTGGCCTTCAGCCTGATGGCGGGGATTTTGGCTGCCCGCTTTGCCATAATTCAAATTGCGAAATGGAGGGGGCATTCGCAGCACAATGAAAATACCCTGCTTCTGGTAATGGTTCCGCGGGACCTTCTGAGCGTCACCCTGGCCATGTTCGCACTCAGCTTCCCGCTTGGCCTCCCGTTCGATGTCGAAATAATCCTCATCATCATCGTGCTTTCCGCCGCCATAACGGCCTTTGGGACAATTTATTACGAGCGGAAATTCAAGAGCACTTTCCTTTTCAGGAAGGAGCTTGCCCTGAAGGATGGCCGCAGGGTGGTGCTGCATACGGTAACAAGGGACGATTTCCCGAAAGTGAGGCAGTTCCTAAATGACCTCGTGAAGGAGGGCGCACTGATCGCATTCGACCAATACGTGAACCCGATTGAGGAAAAGGAGATGGGGCGGGAAAGCCTGGAAAAAATCAACAGCGGGGAGGCAATCATGTGGGTTTGCGAATATGGGAATAAGGTCGTTGCGCGCGCTGTCGCGGCAAGGATGGAACGCAGGGAAAAGGACAATGTGAGCCTGAGCCTGTACGTTGCCAGGGAGTTTAGGGGCGTTGGGCTCGGCACCACATTGCTCCGGATGCTCATTGCGGAAGCGCAGGGCACATTCAAGCCGCACAACCTGTATTTGGAGGTGTTCTCGAACAATGAGAACGCCATTAGGATCTACAAGAAGGAGGGGTTTGTGAAAATCGGAGTGCTTCCAGGATGGAATAAATATGGAAACAGCTATCTTGATGAAATTTACATGGTTTACAAGCCAAAAAAAGGCAAGGCGGGCAAGTAAGGCCGGAAACCATATATTGAATGCTGCCCGTTTGGAGCGCCCATTGGCTTAAGCACCATGTTTTGGCTCACATAAGAAATTATTCTTATCGATCCTTTTCATTGCATACCCGAACTTGGCAATAAGAGATGGCAGTTCACGCCTGTCCTCGTAGAATTCCGGCACATATTCGATTATTATTGGCGGCCTGCACTTTTTGATCAATTTTCCCATTCCCCGGAGTACCTTTGGCTCTGCGCCTTCCACATCGATTTTCACCAGGTCCGCATAATCGATAATATCATCCAACCTTCGGAATTCCACCTTTTCCATTACAAAATCGCGGTCATCGGCCAATTTTCGGATAGTTCCGCCAGAACTGTTCCCCCTTGGGACGTGCAGCAACCCCCTCTGGTTCCGGTCCGACAATGCATACGGGAAAATTTCAATATTTTTGCATCCGTTTAATTTTATATTCTCGACCAGCAAATCGAAGGCTTCCTTTTCAGGTTCGAACGAATAGACTTTGGCGCCGAGTTTGGAGGCAATTAGGCTGTAGTGCCCGTAGAATGCGCCTACATCGACAAATACCGAGCCTTTCCTTATTTTTCGTTTCACTAAGTCAGTAACTTTAGGCTCAAACCTAGTCCCGTTATATTCAAGAACCAATAGCAGGTAATCGGAAAGGTGGACTTTTCTTCGCATCCCCTCGGCATTTATGGTTATTCGGACCTTGCCAAAGGTATTCAGGAAGATTTTCCTCAGAACCGGGAACCGCCTTCCAATGCCTTTTCCAAAAGGGCTGAAAATGACCATGATATCGTCACTTTAGGTTGTTTCCTATATTCCTGAAGGCTTGTAATTGCTTTTTTGTCAACAAAAAATGAATTTGGGAGAGCAGCGTCAAGGATCATCATCTATCGCCGATCTTGCTTAAAAAGCCTCCTGCGCCCTAACGCCCGTTTGATGCATAAACCCTTTTTATTGAGCAACCCCCAAATGCTTGGGATGCGAATGGATTCGAGGCTGCGTCCCAATCTCAAAGGCAAATGGCAGAAGAATTGGGTAGGCAACTGGGGGATGGTGTTCTGTTCCTGGTATGGGGACATTTACACGAACACGTTCGGGAGGGACCTTGGTAAAAGGCTGGAAACAACCATACTGCATTACAATAGTAAAACGGCGATCAATTTCATCCATGCGAATGAACTGGGGGAAATTTGCGCATATTTTGCAGATAAAATCAAGGAGGACGAAGGGGCGGCAAATTTGTGGTGCAGGCAGCTTAGAGAGAGGACGGACAAGATCATGGGATTGATGGATGCATTTGAAGGAAAGGGGGATTTTACCCTGAAGGATTACAGGGCGCTTTCGAGCGCGGTGCACCTGCATATCCCCCCGAATTTTGCGATAAAAAAGGTAATCGACTACCTCCCGCAAAATCTGCTGAGAAGGCACCTGCACGATTTCCAGGAGGCAAGGCTGTACTGCGAACCCGTCTACAACAGGGTCGAGTCAACACTTAGGGAATTGCTGGGGGTAATTGGAAAGCGGGAGGGTGTCGATGTAAACCTATTGCATTGCTTATTGGATTTTGAAATGGAAAAATACCTATTGGATGGGGAATTGCCGGCGCTTAAAATATTGAAGGAGCGCCCCAAAGGCAGCCTCCTTTGGTATAAGAACGGGAAACTGCGCTTGTTCACTGGAAAGGAAGCAAGAACAATCATGGAGGAAATAACCAGGCCCCAATCAGCGGATTTTGCATCGGGCGCTGTTGCATTCAAAGGCAAGGCAAAGGGGATTGCGCGCATCGTGCTTGATCCTAGGAAATGCGATAAGTTCGAAAAGGGCGATATCCTGATCACTGGGATGACCAGGCCCGAGTTCCTGCCCCTGATGAGGAAGGCAGCAGGTTTTGTTACTGATGCCGGGGGGATGCTTTGCCATGCGGCAATCGTAGCACGCGAGCTAAGGAAGCCCTGCATTGTGGGGACCGAGATTGCTACGAAAATATTCAGGAATGGCGATTTGGTTGAAATTGACGCGTTCAACGGAGTAGTGAAAAAGGCAAGGGAATGAGGCAACGCACGGTTCGCAAACGTTTTTTATTTTTCAATAAACAGTTATGCCATGCGCTTCGGGTTTTTGTTGATGGAATGGGCATTTTTTCCAGTGCGCCTCGGATGGCCCTAATACTCAGCGAGGTTCGAAGTGCACGGATTGAAAGGAAAAAGGTAATTATCAGATGAAAAAAAGGGAGCGGATCCTTGAGCGGCGCAAGATATTCAAGCAGGAGCTTCTCCGGCCGCTTGCGGCCTTGATGTATTATGAGTTAAAGGTCAGGGCGGGGAGGGTGGAAGGAGGCGAAGTATTAACTCGCTTTGAGGCCGCCCTTCTTGAAAGGCTCACCACGGAATCAAATTCATTCCACGATTTCCTTCAGTCGCATGAGTACGCCCACCTGATAAAAGTCGCGCCTTTATTGGAAGAAAGGCATGCCAGAATCAGGAAATCCATCCATGAATTAAGGAAGTACTATGAATCAGCCCAGGAGAAGCCGGATTTGTTCGATGGGCTGCCTAAAGCAATAAACAGGATTAAGGGGGTAATAGCTGATTTCGATGCGTTCGAAAAAAGGAATTAGGCTATTTTTCCCTTAACCCTGCGAGAGCTTCTTTTTGAGTTCCGCAATCCTCTCGTGCAGCACCCTATCCTTCCCTAGGGGGTCGGATTTTGCCTTCTCCTCAAGTTCTGCAAGCGTCCTTGCCATGTTCCTATCCTTCCTTGTCAAATCAGCCTTGCTCATTCCCATGGAAACTTCACCACGGGTACTTATTGGGGGGAGGGGTTTTTCAACATAGATGGATATGGGGAAAAATGGATTTTGGCAAATCCGCGTCTGATCCTAATGCACCTTTCCATCCATGGATGATTTTTATACTGCCGGCCCATAGTTGTGATCATGGAAAAAGGCAGCAAAACCTCCAAGGAAGTTGAAATCCCTCATGGCGGGCAAATGCAGATTGGCGATTTGAAAATTGCTGTGAAGGAGATACGCATAAAGCGCCTTCTATCGGGCGGAGAGGAAGCGCAGGTGGATTTGACGATAATTGGGGAAAATGAAGAAACCAACATTTCATTGAGTGCAGGCGATGGGAAAGGCCAGGCAACAAATTTTGCTTGCGGCAGATATGCATATACGCTGCTATCTGCCGATCACGCATCCGCCCGCATTCAAATATTGCCTATTGAATACGGAATTGATTTTTGCCTTCCTGAGAGGGGGATTGTAGCTTTTGGAGATGGCCTGCAAATCCTAAGCGAAGAAGTCGCCCACCTTGACCCGGAAAACACTTATTTTGTAACCTTGGCCGTAACAAGCAGGGGGGAGGAGAAAAAATTGGAATTTGAATTGGCCGCGAGGGAAACCGCCAAAAAGGGGGCGCTTGGGCGCATAATCTGGATTATCGGCGTTGAACCGCGGCTTATTCTCAGGGTTAAGAAGGCATAAAGGCATCGCCGGCAATAGTAAGAGATTTGCAGGCATAGTTAATGCACAAATCCTATGCACCATGATAGGCAACCCCACGGCTGCTGCACCCCACATATTTTTAAGACAGGTTGCACTCCAATTATTCAATGGGATTATTGGACAGCGCGCTCAAGCGTGTGCAAAGCGGATTGGAATCAAAGGCGGAATCCGGCATAGTGACAGGAGCCTCAAGGACGGTCAATTCCGCAATCAACCAGCCCAAGGCGCCGCCTTCGATCCAATGCCCCAAATGCAAGAAGAAGATCGCAAGCCCAAGCATAAAATTCTGCCCGGATGATGGCACAAAGCTCTATTTGGCATGCCAAAAATGCGGGAAGGAATATCCGCTCGGCTCGAAGTTCTGCACAATTGACGGCCAAGCATTATAATTGGCTTTTTCAGGACTAATTTACACGGCAATTTTACCTTGGCCCAGTCAATTTGCCCAATTGCAAACCATCCAAAAACCCATCCTTTTTATTTTGCGGAAATTATCAGTTTATAATGCTTTTTGACGACGCGTTCGAGGAGGACGAGGGGAAGAAGGAGGGGATGGCGCTTGCTAAAACCACCGTCCTTTATGCGGTGTTCCTGCTGCCGGTCGCATACATATTTTTCTTCGTTGTCAACAAGGCATTCTTCTTCAACCCGTATGCGTGGATTTCCGTCCTCGTGCACGAGTTCGGGCATTTCCTTTTTTTGGCCATGCGAAGCTCCAACTATTTGCATGTGCTCGGGGGCACCTTATTGGAATATGCGGCGCCGGCGCTTGTTGCGCTCATTTTCGCAAGGCATGGGCGAAATGCGGCAATAGCGCTCATCTTGGTTGCGTGCATCGGAAGCGAACTGCATTACACCGCCGCATACATGCAAAGCGCCAGCCATCCGCAGGGCTATGCGTACCTAAGCAATGTCCCGATGACAAAGGCGAACCACGACTGGCATTACCTGCTATCAAGGTGGGGGATGCTCGGAAGCGAAGGGGAGCTTGCAGTGAAGGCGAGGGCGCTAGGAGATTCACTGATGCTCATCGGCATCATCGGCTCCACCCTCGGGTACTACATGCTCTTTCGGAAAAAGCCAACGGGCGTATTTTTCCTATTGGCAATAGGTTCGGCAATATCCATCCTGTATTTTAGCATAGGGGGCAGCTCAGCCAGGCGGCATACGGTTTCATGGTGCTGGTCCCAACGGCAGCAATTTTCGCAATCAGTTGGCATTTCCGGGGGGGGAAGGCAAATAAAACGCCAATATGAACAAGCGCTACTTCTTCTTGCGAACGATGCCCTTATTCGCATCAACCTCGACTAAATCTCCGTCCTTGAGGCGCTTTGTTGCAAAATTGGTGCCAACAATGCAGGGAAGGCCAAACTCCCTGCTGGCAACTGCCGCATGCGAGGTCATCCCGCCCTGGTCCGTCACGATGGCGGCGGCCTTTTTCATGAGGAAAACCATATTAGGCTGGGTCATGGTGGTTACCAGAATATTGCCATCCTCGAATTTTGCGAGGGATTCCTCCAATTCCGCAAGTCCAGAGGCGCTCACAATCCTAACCCTCCCCTCTACATGGCCGGCATTTGCGGGCGTGCCCAAAAGCTCAAGCGAGGGCTTTGATTCTTTTCCAAGGATCCTGCGTACCTCCTTTTGCGCCTTTTTTCCGGAAATGAACTTCTCCATCTTTCCGATTTTGATGAACGAATAGTAATGCCTGCGCTTTTTGATTTCAAATTTGGGCAATTTTTTGCCATCTGCCAAATAGGCCCCATAATCTTCCAATTTGAAGCTTGCAAGCATCTCCACAAGGGGAATCCCCGACCTTCTTGAGATTTCCTCGAACATGGCAAGGAAGCGGAATTCGGCGCCAGCCCAGTAGTTCTTGAGCTCGAACCTAAGGCTTCCCTGGACCCTTAGGAATTGCGCGATTGAAACGATTTCCCTTTTGAGAGATCGCTCGACCTGCTTTTGTAATTTCAGGACCCGCGCCTTTTCGGCCCTTAATTTTTCCACATATTCGAAACGGCCCCTGCCAAGGGCCTCCTCCTCGATAAGCCTTTTCCGAAGGAAGGAGATCGCCGCCTTCCGGTCGTAGGTGTTATAGAAATGGAGCGCATATTTCTCAGCGTGGGCAAGCAGAGCAGCATCAGTCGGTTCCCGCATATCAGCCAATCCTATGAAATCTGCCTCTTCCCTTTGCAAAACGTCTATCGAAGTAGGGGTAAGGAGGAGGGCGTATTTTTCCTCTAGCTCATTTCCGGAATAATGCGATGCGAGTGCCGCCTTCAACTTGCGATCCAATGGCGGGAACACTCGGCCGCCGGAAATCTTGAAGTGCGCATTCGCCTTCACGAGCAAAAAATAGTATTTTTTAAGTAGGCGCAAAAGTTGCTTGTTGGTAAGGGAGGCAAGCTTAATCCCCCTGAAATAATTGTAGAATTGGCGCCACTGCGCCATCGTTCCAAGGAAGCCGGAGTTGAGTTTTTTCCGGTTCTTTTCCAGGAATAGCGCTTCGCCGGATTTGCGGCTCATTTGGAACTGATCATCAGTGCAATAGCCGGTTGCAAAGCCCTTCCGTACATCGAATAGGAATTCGGCAACATGCTCGGGAAGGCGCGGATATCCCTTGAAGCACTCGAACCATGCCTGGCACATGAGCATCGAATGTGCCTCTCCGTAGACGAAGCCCCAGCCGTTGGCCGTTGTCGCGCTCCCGTATGCCATAGGGAATGGGAAGGCGCGGGAATATTAAAAAGAGGCGGAGGGCAATCCAGACAAACTGGCCCAAATTTCCGCTAGGCATCCGCAAGGCTAGGAGCGGCTTGATACGCCCATGGGAATGCAGATAAACCTGCGCCCCTAGATGCTTATTGTGGAGGCGGGTGATTCCCATGAAACCGCACGTTGTCGCCTCCATCCTGATGCTGCTTGCCGGATTGCTAATAGGCTATAATGCGCCCCAACCAAAATACGACCTAAATCCCCAGTTTGCCCAACCGGGATGCAGCGTTTCCGCCGAGAGCATAATTTCCCCGGGGGCGGGGGATAAGATGGTTTCCATCATAGATTCGGCAAGGAGCAGCATCCACATTATTCTTTTTGAATTCTCATACCCGGATTTGAAGGAGGCGCTGGTGCATGCGGCGCAAAGGGGCGTGGAAGTGAGGCTGATTTTGGACCCAAAGGTCGACCAGAACCTGGATACGGCGGATTTCCTAAAAAGCAGGGGGATCAAGATTAGGTGGAGCTCGCCCAAATTCAACTACTCCCATGCGAAAACGGCAATCATTGACGGAAGGAAAGTATTGACAGGAAGCCTCAACTGGAGCAGGAATGCAATGGTAAGAAATCGCGAAATTGGGGTGCTAGTGGAAGCAGAGGGGGTAGCCCTGGAATTGGAAGCGATTTTCGAGCAGGATTGGGTTAATGGAGGCGAGGTAAAGTAATATATTTCGAGGATCCCTTCCAACTTGGGAAAACCGGAATGAGTAGCCCCCATAAATTAGAGATACGCGATGCCAGCCGCAAGGAGCTCTACACCATAACCGTGCTCACGCGCAAATTTTTCCCGTATACCGGCTTTAACATGGAGATGATTGCAAAGCGGCTTCGGAATCGCAACATCCATTACCTGGTGGCGCTCAGGGAGGGGTATACGGCAGGGTTCATCGATTTCAAGGAGAATGCGAATAGCATCAAAATAATGGGCCTCGCCGTAATTCCGGAGATGCAGGGGAAAGGAATTGGGAGGAAATTGGTGGAGGCGGCGCTTTTGTTTGCAAAAAAGAAACGGAAGGAGATCGTTTACCTGCTCGTGGCATCGAATAATTCGGTCGCGCTTGGAATGTATGGGAAGTTCGGCTTCAAATTGAAGGGAAAGCTCGCACGCCAGATCTGGGGGCAGGAGGTGCTGCTTCTTAAAAAAGAATTAAAGCCCGGGAAACAGGCGTGAGGGAGGCCCATCTCCACAAATGGCAAACGGAAGGGTTAAAAAATCACTAAAAATAAGCTTTAAACATGGGCTTCATCGAGAGGACCGTTGAGAACCTCCTCAAGGACATCAGTACCAGCATTAGGAAGTTCACTGCATTTATTTTCCTGGTGTTCGCAATTGGCGTCGTCGCGGGCGAGCATGCTGCCATCAAGGGCGACCCGTCCCTGCTGCAGCTGGCGTACTCCATCCCGCTTGTGCTGGCGCTTGCATCCTACCTGTTTGTGGAGATCGCAATCGCCTTTTTCGCAATATTCCTGATCCTGCTTTTGTTCCTGTGATGATATGAAGGGCCAATCAGATACCATGGGCGTATTCGTGTTCATAGTGATGGCAGTAGTTGGCGTAGGGCTCATAATCTACTCGTTTTACGAGAGTGCCAAGGAGAAGCCAAAACCAACGCCAATTCCAGAGCGGCCGACGGTCATTCCAACCCAAATGCCAACGCAAAGGCCAACTGCCACTTTCATCCCAACCTCCACGTACGCGCCTGGAGGTGACGAACCGCCGCCGCTGCCGCCAGGTTAGGGTAGATACCTCATGAGCCTACGGGGCATTGCAACGGGCCTGATCATAGGGGGCATTGCAGTTTTGGGCCTTTTTCTGATAATTTTTTCATTTTCCGAGATGGTAAACGATGCCCCTCCTGGGCAAAGCATCGCTCCTTCGGCTAAAATAATGAGCGCAAGCCCCTCGGTTCCAACTGCAAAGATAGGAACACCCACCGCTAAAGCCATAATAATTAAGCCTTCGATTGCCCCTTCCGCAGGAAAGCCTCCGCTTGCCTATTCGCTAACAATTGCAGAATTTGCAATAGGGGCAAGGGAGATCGCCCGTTCAAATCTGGCAGGATGGACGGGCATTGCGGACTCTGGAAAATATGGGGCTATAGAGGGCTGCACAAGGGATATCGTTTTTTCAGCGAGAGGAACAGGGACGGCAACGAGCATGAATATAGAGGCCATATCCTGCGGCTACTCCCTTGCATTTGCAAGCGATAACGAGGTAATGTCGTTATGGGAAAGGTATACCGGAACCAATAAGATGGTCCTGGAGGAAAAAGGGAAGAAAGTGACTTTTTCTGCCACTAGTGGTTCCGCATATTTTGAGACTTTCGGATTTTCCTGCGGCGACCTGTACGTCCATTCGTATTACATATCGGATGGGCAGATGGACATAGACAAGTACCGGAAAATGAGGGGGGAGATCCTTGATGCCTGCGTTGGGTGGGAGAAAACGCGCAAGGTCGCTCCGGCTTATTATTACCCCACAATTCCATCTGAAAAATACTTTGCCTTGACCGAGGATCTGGTTGCAAGGGATGCGGAATATGTTGCGAGGAGGTACGCTGCCGATGCGATCCCCCTGGAACAGGATAAGGTAAGCAGCTTCGACCAATATTGCAAGGCATTGCAGCCGTTCATTTCCAAAAAGGGCACAAATGCTGCGTACGAATATTTCTTGGTCTTCATGCAGACATGCGTCGATCCATATGGAAACATGACCTTGGAAAGGATAATAGAAACCAGGGGGTATTTGACGGGTGCGGAGAGCTTTAGCTATTATCAAAAGAACGGGAAATCAATCCTGAAAACGATTCACTCCTACGAGGGATCGGTTGAGGAGACCCATTACCTGAAATGCGGGGATTTCCTGGTTTGGTTCAGATGGGTGGGAGCAAACTCGGAAAGCTTGAAAAGTTCCCCTAAATCCGCTGCTGCAGAAATGGCCAGTATTTGCACGACCAATGAGATGGAATACGGGCGGATGTCAAAGTAATTTCATCATGTCAACTAGCCGGTTGCTATAGCCCCACTCATTGTCATACCAGGCGAGCACTTTTAGCATGTCGCCCTTGATGCTATTTGGCTTTTTGATCACATTGGTAAGCAGGGAATCGACAATCGAGGATGCGGGGTTGCCGATGATGTCGCTTGAAACGAGCGGTTCGGTGGAATATTCCAAAATGCCCTTCATCTCATTGTTGGCGGCGTCCTTGAGCATCGCATTCACCTCCTCAACGGAGGTTTCCTTCTCAACCTGAACCGTCAGGTCGTTGATGGAGCCATCCGGGACTGGGACGCGAAGCGCAATGCCATCGAGCTTTCCTTTGAGGGAAGGAAGCACTTCCCCAATTGCCTTTGCAGCGCCGGTGGAAGTTGGAATTGTGGAGAGCGCAGCTGCCCTTGCGCGCCTCAAATCCTTGTGGGGAAGGTCCAGGATTTTCTGGTCATTGGTGTATGCATGAATAGTCACCATATAGCCGCTTTTTATCTTGAAGTTGTCTTCAAGCACTTTTGCTACCGGGGCAAGGCAATTTGTGGTGCAGGATGCCATGGATATGATGTTATGGGTGTTGCGGTCGTAGTTTTGCATGTTAACGCCAGGCACCAAAGTGACGTCTGGATTCTTTGCGGGCGCAGAGATCAGCACTTTTTTCGCGCCTTGCTGGAGGTGGTAAAGCGCCTGCTCCCTATCAGTGTAAAGGCCGGTGCTTTCGAGCACGAAGTCCACGCCCATTTCCTTCCATTTCAATCCCTGGATGGTTTTTTCCGAAAGGATCTGAATCTCATTTCCATTTACAGTTATGCTTTTTTCCTTCGCTGCTATTTCGGAGGCATATTTGCCGTGCACGGAATCATACTTGAGCAGATGTGCAAGGGTTTTTGCGTCCGTAAGGTCGTTGATTGCAACGATGTCGAATTGGTTTGTGAACGCATTATCCTTTAATGCAGCCCTAAGGAACAGCCGGCCGATCCTGCCAAATCCATTGATTGCAAGGTTTTTCATTTCAGCAACACCCGCGTCTATTAGCCTCCATACGTTAAAAAAAGGTGTGGAAATGGATAGTATATTTAATTTGGGGTGCGGAAGGTTATCATGGTTTTTTTGCTAGCCCTGGATTCGGACGCCCTTTCGGTAGTAGTGGTTATGCTTGTGGTGTTCGTGCTCTTCAAGATTTTGGAGGAAGCGGGAATGGTGAAGATCTAGTTTTCCCGGTTCACAGCAAAGAAGGCGAATTCGGCAGGCCTCTGGTCGTAATTGACAAGCCCTGCGACGCCTGCAAAATATGCGGCTTCATCAAGATTGCCGATTTTATAGCCATCGAGCCAAAACGAATAACCGCCGCCCTCAAATTTTACCTTTAAATATGCATATCTGGTCAAATTGGCCAAGATCTCCCATTGCTTAATTTCAGCCCGGTCCTTAAGCAGTATCAATTTCCCATTTCTCAATATCAGCTCGTAATCCCTATCCGTATCATTCGGATCCGATAGGAAAACTATTCCTGCGCCCTTATTGGAATCCGGAGCAAGGGCTATTTCCGCCTGGTAGGACGCATTGGAAAAACTCGTGCGGGTAAGGAGAAGCCCCCGTTTTTGGTCCGCTCCCAGAAATAGGGAATCGTTCGAGAATTCCAGGGAGGCATTTATTGCCCGGTATTTGTCGAGGTTGCTGTTGTCTAAATTATCAAAAAATACAAATGGCAAAAGGTAAAGATCGGTATGGAATCGTCGAGGTTCAATAGGGGTGTAGGGGGGCGGGCCCGGCCTGTAGAAGATAAATAGCGCCAGCATGAGCAAGCCAAGGGTAGCCAGGAAAATAAGCGAATATTTCAGGTTCAAAAGGATCACCTAACAGGTAACAAGGTAGTCCATCATGTTCGAAAGGAGCGTTGGGCTGCCGGCTTCCTCGAGCGGGAAGGCGACGTAGGCAACCGGAGCGGAATAGCGGTTGGCAACGATTGCAGAGCATTGCTTTTCCTTGGTGCACTCCTTGGTGCCAAACACGAACGCAAGGGCGTCCGAGCCCGCGGAATTGCGGTTGACAACTGCGATCTGGGTTGTTTTAAGGGGGAACTCGTTCACAAGCCCCTTGGTTATCGCATGGTCCTTGGATAGGACCGAAAGGGTCAGGTTGTCCGCCTCCTCGTTCTTCTTGTAATTCACCTGCAATATCTGTGAGATCGTATCCCCAAAGCCCTTGGTCTGGTTGATTTTCTTGATCAGGCGCTCATAGTAGCCCGGATCGGACTCGTTGCGGTTGAGTGCATCCTGCAAATCATTGGAGGTAAGGTAATGCTCGGTTCCCGAATCGCCAACCCAAAGCAGGCTGCCGCCTGCGGAGGCGTAGTCCCTAAGCGCATTAACCTGCAGGGGGGAGATCCTCCTTGCCCCCTCCACAATCACAAGCTCGTAGCCTTTCAGCACCCCGTAGCTGATCCGATCCATTGGCAGTGGCTCCACATAGGTGTAAATGCGGTTTTTGGTGATTTGGCGAGAGAGTTCGTCGGGGTCGCCCATCCCGCCCTCGCCGTGGATGATGCCAACGCGCGAATTCCCAGCAGCCCTGCAATAGATGGCGCACCAGTCCCCGGGGACCTGCGAGCAGTGCACCCACTTGAATTTCGTCACAACAAAGAGCAGGATGAACACGAGTATGGCAAGCACGATGATGTGCGGGATCTCCTTCTTGAAGTCCTCGGAAATGCCGGAAGCCATGGAATTTCACTCGATGGAAGCTTATGCACTCGTGCGAAAATTATTCAAAAACTATTGCACAATTCAATCCCTCCAATTCGCGCATCATAAATAGAGGGTTTGGGCATGCTTCCAGAAACCCGAAGTTTCTGGGCATGCTAAGAACCTCAGGGGTTCTGACGCATCCGACAAAACTAAGGGAGGTCTCCCCCTTGGGTTTGTCGCCTTCAACCAAATACTTTAAAACTCTGCAATCTATTTAAATGTGCTTGCGCAAAAAGGATGGCGATAAACATGACGGATAACAAGATTTCAACTCCAAGCAGCTCAACTGGCATTATCCGGTTCTACGATGTGAAGAGCTCGAATGTGCAGGTGGAGCCGCAAATCGTGGTTGCAGGGGTAGTGCTGTTCATCCTACTTATCCTGCTGGTGCAAACCTTCAAGATATTCTGATTTCCGGGGTGGCAATTATGGCCGTAGTGCATTTGAACAAGGATAACTTTGAGAATGAGGTCTCAAAAAGCGATAGGCCGGTTATTGTCGATTACTGGGCGAGCTGGTGCGGGCCTTGCAGGATCATGGCGCCAAGGTTCGAGGAGCTGAGCAATGAAATGGCAAAAGTGAAATTTGCCAAGCTCTCAACGGAGGAAGCGCCCGAGATCGCGCAGCAATTCGACGTGATGAGCATCCCAACGCTGATACTGTTCAAGGACGGGAAGGAAGTCGACAGGATGATCGGCGCGCTCCCAAAGGAATACCTCAAATCGTGGCTAGAGAAGAAAATCTGATTCAGGAGATGATTTGCAGGGCAAACTCCCTTTCTTTAGCGGAGCCATCGCCTTTCTTTTGGGAACTGAAAAGAGCCCCTTGCTCTTTGCAGCCCCGAAGACCAACGTCTTCGCGGAGAAAGGCAAGGCAATGGAGTATTTGAAGGGCTGGCTGGAAAAGCACCTCTGAATAAGTTTTGGCTAGATAGAAAAAAAGTGCCGCCAATGGCCGCATAGCCCATCCGAAATTTAGGCAATCGGCCAATTCCGAAACAATCGCACCTATTTTTTTGCAGGTCCCTCTTTTCTGGAATCCATCGCCTTGCGGACCCGCTCCTTTGCGATCTCAAGCGCAGCCTCCCTTGCGGTGATTTTGGATTCCTTCGCATGCTTCAAGACAAGCGCGGTGTTCTTGCGGATCTTCTCCTCCACAATCTTGAACATCTGCTCGGGGGTGCCGTTGATGGTCTCGACATAAGAGCTGATCACGCCTCCGGCGTTCGCAACGAAATCGGGGATCATTTTGATGCCCTTCTTCTCCAGCTCCAATTCCACCCTCTCGGGGATCGGGATGTTTGCCGCCTGCACAATTAGCTTTGCCTTCACCGCATTCTTGTTGGAGTCGTTAATCACATCCGGCCGCGCGCCGGGGATGAGCACATCAACAGGCAGCGAAAAGAGCTCCTCGCCCTTGAGCACTTTGCCGGGCTTGTAATTTACCACGGAGCCGGTTTTTTGCTTCACGCTTTCAAGCGCCTTGACATCAAGCCCCATCTCATTGTAGACCGTCCCCTTTGAATCAGAAACGGCAACTATTTTCACGCCCTTTTCGGATAGGAACCTTGCAGTGAAGACGCCCACATTGCCAAATCCCTCAATTGCCCCCTTGGTCTTCTTGGGCTCCCAGTTGTAGAAGTCAAGGGCAACAAGCGTCGAGTGCGCAACGCCAAAGCCGGTGCTGCCCAGTTCGTGCGGCAGCCCCCCAATGGATGCGGGCTTGCCGGTCGAGGCCTTAAGGGTGCCAACGGCTTCCGCAAAAACCTTCATTTCCGCCTCCGCAGTATTCATGTCGGGGCCTGCGATGTATTTGCCAGGGATAAGCGGCCGGAGCTTTTCACCAAATGCCTTCATGTACGCGGCCTTGTCGATTTTCCTTGGGTCGGCGCGGATGCCCGCCTTTGCGCCCCCGAAGGGGATTTCCGCAAGTGCGTTCTTCCAGGTCATGGCGCGGGCAAGGCGGTAGACCTCCTGGACGCTCACGTCAGGAACGAGCCGGATCCCTCCCTTTCCCGGTCCCCGCGCAGTGTTGTCAATGACAAGAACGCCCTCCATGCCCGTCCTAGGGTCGTACACGTTCACGACGTATTCGGGCCCGAACTCATCCGCAGCGATTTTTTCAGAACTTAGCATATGAACACCACTAGTGCAATTGAAAATGGAAAAGTTTGTTCACGATGGTTTAAATTATTATCTGATGGCGCTAGAAGATTTTCCGGCAGATTTTTGCGGCCTTCTCCATGTCCCTCATGTCGGTTGCAACAATTAGGCCAGATGCCTTCCTTTCCTTCGAAACCGCCTCGAGTATGGGCGAATCGGATGCCAGCGGGTAGGTCTTACCGTCCTCGCGGGCAACTTCCATGTCAATTGCGCCCATCGTCTGCTTTGGGAGGCTCACAACAAAATCCGCATCCCCAAGCTCCCTTGAAAGCTCAACTTCGATTTTTTTGCGCTCGCTTTCCTCGTTGCCCTTGTAGAAGAACCTGGGCGCCTCGAAGGCGGCCTTGTAGAGGTTGCGGCCAAGGATCCTTGCAATAAGCGGCTCCCTGCGCAACTTATAGAGCGTTACCTCATCCGTCCCTTCGGTGATGTCCGCAATGCCTATGCTTTTTTTTGAAAGCGCAATCCTTAGCGCCTTCTCAAGCATTGCGCCGGCAATCCGGACGGCATGGTGGTTGTAGACAGCATTGAACATCAGGTACCTCGAAACGAGGAGCGATTCAGCGGCAAGGAGGCCCTTTTCCATGAGCAGAAGGTTGCCGCCCTCATACGAGAGGGAAAACAAGAGCCGCTGCGCATCCACAAGGGAATAGCCAACCCCGGTGAAGTAGGCATCACGGAGCAGGTAATCCATGCGGTCCGTCCCAAGCTCGGATGAGATGAGCTTCACCTTTGGGCTCCGATGGATCTTTAGGAGTTCCTTGGGGGAGATGCCGGATTTTTCGAGGGCCCGGGCAATGTTTCCAGATTTGATCCTATCCTCGCCAATATCCTCGTGGCGCTTCCTCAAATGCTCGTAAACGATTCCTTCTGGGAGATGGGAGAACGCGCTGTGGCCAACGTCATGCAAGAGGGCGGATAGCCGGAGGAGCTGCTGCAATCCCTTATCCTCTGGGAAAAGCCTGCCCGAAAGCACCTTAGTCAAGTGGAATGTGCCAAGCGAATGCTCGAAACGGGTGTGGTGCGCGGAGGGGTAGACGAGGTAGGCAAGGGAGAGCTGGCGAACGAAGCGCAGGCGCTGCATTTCCGGCGTATCGATGACCGCAATTTCGCCGGAATTCAGCTCGATGTTGTCATGTATCGCATCCCTAATGATTTTCATGCCCTCACCTCAAATATATCCGGAAGGATAAAGTTTTTCCCTATAGGGTAGCCCGCCGCCATAAAATAACCATTCCGCTAAGAATAACCTTCCAGTCAAATCCAAATATGCAATTTAATTCATCTAAGGAGGATTGCCTGCTCCCGGGCAAGGCAAGTGGAAATTGCTTCCTCGCAGGGGCCCCATTCAATCAATATTTTCACGGGTATGCCGCGCGATTTTAGCTGCGATTGGAGGCTCTCCGCGTCCCGCACCAGCTTCTTTAGGTGCAAATCCAGCTCGGATGCCATTCTTTCCCCTTCAACTGCGATGAGGATGGTTAGGGCATCCTCCGGAGTCAGGTTGGATGCGGGGCCGGGGTTGATCAGGCCGTTTTCAGAGGCAAGGAGGTAGTTCATCGCGATCCCACAATTTGCACCTGCATCATTTTATCAGCTTGAATACGCCGCGGCGCTTTTCAATCACATCGCCCTGCTCCTTCATGACCTGGAGGCATGCGTTGCATCCCTGCTCATCCATATGGGCGGAGGCGGAAATTTCCCTGATGCCCATTTCCCTGCTCCCTATTGCCCTGATGATTTTCGGGTAGTTTAGTTTCAGGTAAGGCGCGCTGACAATGTAGAATTTTTTGTCGAATCCCCTAACCCCCACGATGTCGTTTGCCTTGATCTCCCTCTCGAATTGCTTGGAGATCCTGCGCGCATCCTCCTCGCTAGCAATGACCGCAAATCCTTTGCCAGATAGGGCGGCTTCCGGGCTTGCAGGAATAGATTCCAAGCTGGCGGGCTGGTCGGGTTTGCTTTTCATTTCGGCCGCGCCTCCCTCACCGCCGCCCCTTTTGAGCAATCCCGCAATTGCCCCTTTTTTGACCTGTTCCTCCAGGTTCTTCCGGCTTATGAGCACAAATGCGCCCTTTTCCAGCTCGAAGAATTCGAATTCGTCGCCTTCCTTTATATCCGAGCTCGCCTGGAGCTTCGATGGAAGCACTATTGCAAGAGCAGCCCCCTTATCGCCGTGCTTGAAGAAATGCATGTTCTCCCCTCCCCCCACGATGAATGTAAACGGGGGGAAATTATTAAATAATGCCATTGCGACTTTGCAAGTTGGGAAAAATGGCTGAAGGCGAAAACCGATGAGTGGAAGAAAAGCGAGCATCAGTAAGGTGTAAACCGATGGGCAAGAAAAATACTAACTCGGATATTCTTCGCTTAGGAGGGCGTGCATGAGCAGGCAGAGGCACGCGACCTTGCCGTGTATCCGCTGCAATACCAGTCGGTGAATGTGCCCGAATTGCCATCGGGGCAGAAGCATGCGCCGTCTGTGCGGATGGCGTAGGGCGATCCGTAGTAAACCGTCCTGCCGCTGTCGCCGCAGTAGGAACCAATGCAAATGTTCGAACCGCAGCTATCGCAAGCGAATTGGAGGGAATACGCTTGGGCCCCGATGCAATAATTCTCGGTAAGCTGCGTACCGGTGATGTCGCAAAGGTCGGAAATCGCGAGGGAATCGGTTGTTACCGTCCCATATGTTGCGGGGTAGATGCCCCCATCCGTATCGGAGCACCATGGCGCCAGTGTCTTGAAATTATAAAGGCCCGACGTATTGCATGCTCCGGAGGCGCAGCTGGTGATTTGGTAGGTGTAATTCCCACCCGCAGATAGGCCGGTTAGCGGGAGGGAATGCTCGGTCAGCAAATTCGAATGCGTCCTGCTTTGCGTCATGGACCACATATTTACCCCGTATTTGATGCTCCCGTTCGCAGGGAGGTTGGTCGTCCAGTTTATGATTGCGGTAGTTGAGGTTATGCTGTAATTAATGATGCCGGAAAGGTAAATTTCGGGAAGGGTTTCGAATGTGAAATCGCCAGTTTCATTGCAAAGGGTCGCATTGCAGCTTCCGATCCTGTAATGGTAAAGAGTGCTTGGGATAAGGCCGCTTAGCGGAACCGAATGTGCGGCCATATAATCGCTGTGCCCAAATTCGCCCCCATAACTCAGGTCAGTGCCATATTCAACTGAGCCATTGGCATCAAGGTTTGTTGTCCAGTTGATGATTGCTGACCTGGAGCCAATGGAATAATTAATGACATCCGAAAATTGGAGCGTTGGGGAGGAAGTGCAATTGAGGGATTCGAAATCGCAATAAGGGAGGGCAATTGGGCAGCCGCACTCACTGCAATCAGCAACAATTGAGCCCCGGTCGCAATAGTAGGGTTGCTCCAATGCGCATTCGCTAAATGGCGTGCCATCGGAACATGTAAGGGGAATTTCAGAGGGTTCGCCAGTTGGTGAGGGCTCAATAGTCGGTGCCGAGGTTGGCGTTGGGGTGCTGGTTCCCGTAGGAGTAGGCGAGGAGGAAGGTGATGGCACAGGAACGGCAGTCGGGTTTGGGCCAATTGGAGTCGGGCCGTTTTGGTACTTGACGCGCACCATGTCGAAGTGCGCTTCTGAAAGGCGCTGCTCTAGGGAAATGAGGCCGTATTTGAAGGGGGTAAGGTCGGTGTAATTGACCTGCAAAATGCCGTCAAAGTAGCACAGGACGGAATTGCCATTAAGCTGGATTGCGATCAGGTGGACGGAGGTATCGATGGGAAGGCTAAGGCCTCCCTCGAGCGTTTCGGAAGTTTGCCAGTCGGTGAAGCGCTTAAGCACCACTTTCCCCTCCTGCGGCTCGGTTATTGAAGTCAGCTCGAAAGCGCAGGTGTACCTGCCGCCGGTGTTCTTATTTACCCTGCCGGATATCCCGCCAAGGAATGCCGGTACAGATTGGGGAATTGTATCGAATTGGATCTTGCTATCCGCAAAATAGTTCACCCAGCCCATGGAACCGGCATATGTGGATTTCTGGAAATCGGCTAGGTCCTTTTGGGCGTATTCCTTGTTTTCCACCGCCCACGTATCCTGAAGCGCGGTCCATTGGTTGGCGGAATCGGAATCGAAGTTGTCATAGAAGAGGAAGTATTCGCCAACTTTAAGGAAGTCCGCAAGCCCGGCTTCCACTACCCCAGTCTGCTTGCCAACGAGGTTCCCTTGGAGAAGTGCATAAATAATGACGACGGCCATGATCACACCCCCGGCAAGGAAGATGTACTCGGTCGAGGTTTGGCCCCGCTTATTCCTGTCAATCAAACTTACCATGGCGATCTACCCCTTTTCTCATCTTGAAATCCTGAAATAATCGTATTCTCCTGAAACCGATACCGGCGGCGTTTTGGTTAGCACGCCCGCCCGGCCGCTCATATGAGTTGCATCATCCACGCCAAATATTTTCGCACCATTCACATAGACATCGAAGTGGGTGGAATAGGCCTTTACCTTAACCTCGGTATCAATTGCATTTATGTCGGGAATGCCGTGGAGCCCCTGGGCAACGCCACCGCCATCCTTGAGCAAGCGCACATCCGTATTCCCCAAAACCACCGCATAGGAGTTTGCA
>DATDZF010000038.1:0-8004 GCA_035288785.1 Candidatus Norongarragalinales archaeon | reverse complement strand
TTTTCGGGTTTTACGGTGACCGGAGCTATCGCCCCCCGCTCATACCCATCTACATCGCAATTCTGCGCTCATTATTTGGGGAAGCTGTCTGGAACATCCTAACGCCGCTTTTCACGGGTCTTAGCCTTGCGGCGCTGTTCCTAATCGGAAGGCGGCTATTCGACATGAAGGCGGGCCTGATAGCGGCGGGCCTGATGGCCTTCTCCACCCTTTTCGTTTTCTATTCGGGTAGGCTCCTGACAGAAATACCCGGGATCTTCCTATCCGCCCTATCCCTCTATTTCATGCTCAGGGCATTTGATACATTCTCGAAAAAGGACCTGCTGCTGTTCTCGATATTCACCGTCTGCGCATTCCTTGCGTTCTATCGGTTCATCATGGTCGTGGTCTCAATTGCAGCATTCGTGCTTATTTTCCGCTTCGGGGCGGTCCTTAAAAATTTCAAATCGGTTGCCGCCACCGCCGCCATCTCGCTGCTCCTGCTTGTTCCCCTATTCTATTACAGCCACGCCAATTTCGGCTCCTTCTATGGGCTTTTCACCCTCTCCTATTTCAACCAGGCCCCAGAACCATTGGAGTACTTCCTCTTGCTCCTGCCCCACATCCTATCGAACGTGTTCGTGATCGCCTTGCTGGCGCTTGCGTTGCTCTACGGTTTCCTTTACGGCAATAAGCAGATGAAATATGCCTCATACTTGGTAATCATAATTTTCATATCGGCCAGCGTCCTCCTGAACCACAAGGAAGACCGGTACCTCATGCCCCTATTCCCGATCCTATTCCTTGTGATTGGGGCGTTTTCCTCTGCCATGGTATCGGATGGCCTTGCAGCGATCCGCAGCATATCCTCGCAAGCGCAGAAGTTCGAGGCGGATGCCGCAAGGATCGCCATCTTTATGGCAGTGATCATCATGCTGTACCTTGGGACGCTTGGGAACATCACCGGCGCATTCCAATTATTCGAATATAAGAAGGGCTCATTTGGAGATGTCAAGGAGGCGGCAATGTTCGTGAGGGATAATTCGGCTCCAGATGAGGTATTCATGACCGATTCCGTGACCGCCATGTTTTATGCTGACCGCACGCCCTTTGGCTTCAATGGGGGCAACCTGACCTTTTTCATCGACTCGCTATCGCAGCGAAAGCCGTCCTACCTGCTGATAACGGCATACGAGTCACGCGATTATTACATCAATGCGCTGAACAATTACCAGAATGCTGCTCCCCCGTCAAATTCCGTAGAATATGTGCTCAAGCACCCGGAAAAATTCCAGCTTCTCAAGTTATATCCTTCACAGGCCTCTCCCTACGTGATGGTTTTCAAGGTCATCGGGTAACCCATATGAAACTTGGTTTTGTTGGCGCTGGCTATGTCGGCCTTGTATCGGCGAGCGGTTATGCAAAGCGCGGCCATTCATGCACGTGCGTCGACATTGATGGAAGGAAAGTCGACCAGATAAACCGCGGCCATCCGCCGATATACGAAAAGGGCCTGGAAACGCTTTTGCCAGGGCTCGTTAGGGAAGGAAAACTTGCCGCATCATCATCATTTTCATCGCTTGCCGATGTGGATATGATCCTGATCTGCGTTGGAACCCCTTCCGGCACCGATGGTTCGGTAAATTTGGATTTTGCAAGGGATGCCGCAGCCCGTATAGGCGAAATCCTGAGGGCTGCGGAGGGCTATAAGGTCATTATTGTAAAAAGCACGGTAATTCCCGGCTCCACATCTGGCGTGATTGCACCCATCCTTGAAAAGGAAAGCGGCAAAAAGGCAGGGGAAGATTTTGGGATCGCGATGATCCCGGAATTCTTGAAGGAAGGGACCGCCCTTGAGGACTTTGAGAACCCCGACCGGATAATAATAGGCTGCGAGGATGGGGCGGCTTTTGAACAGCTAAGGAAGCTCCATTCGGATTTCAAAAGCCCAATCCTCCATGTGCCCATTTCGACCGCCGAGATGATAAAATATGCGAGCAACTCGTTCCTTGCCACCAAAATAAGCTTCATCAACCAGCTCGCAAACCTCTGCGATCGGCTTGGCATGGATGTGGACCTTGTGGCAAAGGGCATGGGCATGGACCGGCGAATTGGCCCCCATTTCCTCAAGGCAGGCCCGGGTTTTGGAGGCAGCTGCCTTCCCAAGGATGTGAAGGCGCTGATGCACTATTCTTCCTCAAAAGGCCTCGAGCCTACATTGCTTGAGGCCGTGATGGAAATCAATTACCTGCAGCCCATGCGGATGATTGAGCTAGCTAGCGCAGAACTTTCCCTGAGCGGAAAAAAGGTGGCCGTGCTGGGGCTTGCATTCAAGGCAGGCACCGATGACACCCGGGAATCACCCGCGATAACTTTAGTTGGAGAATTGGTAAGGATGGGCTGCAACGTGGTGGCATATGACCCTAAAGGCATGGATAATTTCAGGCGGCTTTTCCATAACATTGCATATTCCAAAACCATGGAGGAGGCAATAAATGGCGCGGATGCGTGCTTCATTGTAACGGATTGGCAGGAATTCAAAAAACCGCTGGAGTATTTCGAAAAGCACATGGCATTCCCTCTCGTAATCGACTCGCGGCGGATACTTGAACGGGAAGGAGGCAAAGGGAAAGCGGTGTACAAAGCCATAGGAAGGGGCGCAACATGAGCATTCTCGTCACCGGGGGAGCCGGTTTCATAGGCAGCCACCTGTGCGAAGCGCTATTGGACCAAGGAAAGCAGGTTGTTTGCGTAGACAATTTCGACCCTTTCTACCCAAAAGAGAGGAAGATGGCGAATTTGGCGCCGATCCGGAAGAAAGAGAATTTCATTTTCAAGGAACTGGATATCCTGGATGGGCATCTCAAGGGTTTAATGTCTGACTATTCCCCCGAAGGGGTGGTGCATTTTGCAGCACGGCCCGGCGTTAGGCCATCTGTTGCAGACCCGTTCATTTATGAGGAAATAAACGTCCGCGGAACCCTTAATGTCCTGGAAGCCGCAACGAATTTTGGCGTGAAAAACTTCGTCTTCATCTCCTCATCATCCGTATATGGCAATTGCCCAAGGATGCCCTGGAAGGAGACATACGAGCCCCTCCCGGCTTCTCCCTATGGTGCCTCAAAGCTTGCGGGCGAGGCATATGTGAGGAGCTATTCGGAGCTATACGGGCTCAATGCTTCCTGCCTGAGGTATTTTTCCATTTACGGCCCAAGGCAGCGGCCGGACCTTGCAATCTCGAAATTCACAGATTGCATTTTGAATAAGCGGCCGATCCAGATGTTCGGCGATGGCTCGAGCAGGCGGGATTACACTTACATTACCGATGCCGTTTCGGCGACACTGGCTGCGCTTCGCAAGAAGTTCCGCTTCGAGGTCTTCAATATTGGCAATTCCAACCCTGTGCAGCTGGCGCGCTTAATTAATTTATTGGAGCAGAATTTGAATCGAAAGGCCAGGGTCAAGAAGGTGGCGCCTCAAAAGGGCGATCTTAAGGACACCAGTGCGGATATATCGAAGGCCAGGAAAATGCTGGGATTTTCCCCGAAAGTTGGGATCGAGGAGGGCATTGAGCGCTACATCCGCTGGAAGGTTGGGGAGTGAGCATCATGATGATTTCAATAGTTGTGCCGCTGTTCAATGAAAGGGAAAATATTGTGCCGCTGTTTGCCTCCTTGCGCTCAGCTCTAAGCAATCTTGCGAGGAAAAAAACAAGGGCTGAAGTCATCCTTGTAGATGACGGGAGCACCGATGGAACTTTCGGGGCAATCCGGAAGGCAAGGGGAAAGGATAGGCGCTTTCGCGCGGTGCGGTTCAGGCGGAATTTTGGCCAAACCTCCGCCTTTGATGCCGGATTTTCTATGGCAAAAGGGGATGTCGTTGTCACTATGGATGGCGATTTGCAAAACGACCCGGCTGACATACCCTTGCTTTTAAGGGAAATAGCCAAGGGGTATGATGTGGTGAGCGGCTGGAGGCATGAGAGGAAGGATGCTGCAATCTCGAAAAAGCTGCCCTCCTTGTTCTCCAATTGGCTTGCACGTTACCTGACCGGCCTTGAGCTCCACGACTTTGGGTGTTCCCTAAAGGCGTATAGGCGGGAAACACTCAAGGACCTGAGATTATTTGGCGAGATGCACCGGTTCATCCCGGCCATCCTCTACACCAAGGGTTTCAAAATCTCCGAAATCAAGGTCAGCCACCGGCCGCGGAAATTCGGGAAAACGAAATACAATTTCACACGGTTGCTAAAGGGCTTCCTCGACCTCCTCTACATAAAATTCTGGTCCTCCTTTTCAACCCGGCCGCTGCACCTCTTCGGGCTGATCGGATTCATCATGATGGGCGTTGCGGGCCTTATCGCCCTTGTAAAGCTGGCTGCATTATTGCTGTATTCACAGCCCGTAGAGCTCACACCTGCGCTGCTCTTGATGTCCCTGCTCGCGATCATGGGCCTCCAATTCGTAATGTTTGGCTTCCTGAGCGAGATACAGGTGCGGACATACTACAACACCGCCAAGGAAAGCGAGTACGAGATTGAAAAAATATTATAGGGGTTTTGCCATGAAAGACCGCTTGTTATCGCTTATCCGGTGCCTAAAGTGCGGCGGGGGCTTTTCCCTTAATGCCTTTTTGAAGGAAGGGGGGGAAGTGGTATCGGGAAAATTGGATTGCAGGCGCTGCGGCACCGAATACCCCATAATCCGGGCCGTCCCAAGGATCCTGCCGGAGGAGATGATGGAAGAACTGGTCTTTGACAAATACCCAAGGTTCATGGAAAAATACTCCGGGAAATTCAGGAGGCTTAAGGGAGGGGGAAAGGATACCTTTGAAAGGAATGCCAAGAAACGCACCTCCAGGAGTTTTGGCTTTGAATGGAAGAAATTTTCGGAATACCACGGGAATTACACGCGGCAGTTCCTCGACTGGCTCTCGCCTTTCAAGCCATCAATCTTCAAGGGCAAGTTGGTGCTCGATGCAGGTTGCGGGATGGGCAGGCACATGCTCGTGGCCTCAAAATACTCCCGGGAAATTGTGGGGATCGACCTGAGCGAGGCCGTTGATGCCGCATATGGCAACCTCAGGCTTGAAAAGAATTTCCATCTGGTGCAGGCCGATATCTATAACCTCCCATTCGGCAGGGAGTTTGACCTCGTTTATTCGATCGGCGTGCTCCACCACCTGCCGGATCCGGAAAGGGGCTTTTTGTCCCTGCTCAAACACGTGCGGAGGGGCGGTAAGATCTTTGTTTGGGTCTACGGTTGGGAAAACAATTCCGTGATGACCGGGGTAATCGAGCCGATCCGGAAATATTTCACGTCGCACCTTCCCCATAGGATCCTCTATTACCTTAGCTACCCTGTGACGGCCCTCCTGGAGCTAAGCTGCGCATTCTATCGGATTGCACGGGCCATCCCGCTGATTGGCGAATATTCCAAATTCCTGCCAAGCAGCGCGTACCTCCTATACATTTCAAAATTCTCGTTTAGGCACAAGCTTGCGATCGTTTTTGATTTCCTCTCGGCCCCGCTTGCTAGATATTACAAGCGAGGCGAGTTCCGGAATTGGTTCCTTGCCGCAAACCTTGCCCCCCAGATTTATCCCCATAACCAGAACAGCTGGAAGGCGCTTGCAACGGTGGACTGACCATGTGCGGTATTGCCGGGATGGCAGGTGTTGCTGATAGGCGCCTTCTCAGGAAAATGTGCAATGCCATTTCGCACAGGGGGCCAAACCACGGAGGCTATTTCATCGATAAAGGCATATCCCTTGGCTACCGCAGGCTTTCGATAATCGATGTCAAGGGGGGCAACCAGCCCATCTTCAACGAGAGTGGCGATATTGCAATTGTCTACAATGGCGAAATTTACAACTACAAGCAATTGAAAACAGAGCTAGAGGGCCTGGGCCACGTTTTCGAAACCGATTCGGATACCGAAACAATCGTCCACGGCTATGAGGAATGGGGCGTATCCGTGCTTAGCAGATTGCGCGGCATGTTTGCGTTTGCGATTTATGATTCAAAAAAAAGGCGTCTTTTCATAGCAAGGGATCCGTTCGGGAAAAAACCCCTGTATTATGCGGTACTGGGGGGCGTGTTCGCATTTGCCTCGGAAATAAAGGCGCTTAGGGTTTTGCCCAATTTCGACAAATCGCTTGACTATGCGGCTCTAGACCGCTTCCTTGCGCTTCGGTTCATACCCGCACCTGATACCGCATACAAAAAAGTGAAAAAGCTCCCCGGAGGGCATTATCTGGTTTGGCAGGAAGGAAAAATAACGGTCCAAAAGTACTGGGCCCTCTCTTACCTGCCGCAGGATCATTCCGAGGCATATTTTGCAAGGAAAGTTGGGCGGATCTTGGAGGAATCGGTGCGGATGCGCCTTATGTCCGAAGTGCCGCTTGGTGCATACTTGTCGGGCGGGCTCGACTCATCCAGCATCGTTTCGCTGATGGCAAGGAATACGGATTTGCCGGTGAAGACATTTTCGGTAGGGTTCGGGATAGCAAAGTATGACGAATTGGAATATGCGCGCGCGGTATCGGATGAATTCTCGACGGACCATCACGAGCTCCTTGTAAGCCCCGGGAGCATAAGGGATTTGCCGCGCATAATTTGGCACCTCGACGAGCCGATGGCGGATCCGACCGCGATACCGACCTACCTGCTTTCAAAATACGCAAAAAAATACGTCACGGTGGTACTGACTGGCGAGGGCGGCGATGAGGTTTTCGGGGGGTATGAGCAATACCGGATAATGCAGCTTGCCTACAAATACGGAAAATTGGTGCCGCGGATTTTCCGCAGGCATGTTGTTGCAAGAATGCCAAAAATTGTTCCAAGGCCCGTGCTGGATGCGCTTTTCAAATATTCTTCCGCTCTTGGAAAAAAGGGCATCGATAGGTTCTCGGCGTTCATCTCCGACCTAGACAATCCCGCGAGGAGCTATTTGGACCTTGTTGAAATCATAACGAAAGCTGAGCGCGAACAGTTGTACGGGACTGGGAAGCTTAGGGCAAGCGACCTAACGCCATTTGCCCAAAAAACGATAAAATCAATGGCTTCCGATACGCTCATGCCCCAGATGCAGCTTTTTGACATAAAAACGGAGCTGGCAGAGGACCTGCTCATGAAAGTGGATAAGACCGCAATGGCATCTTCCATCGAGGCGCGTGCGCCGCTCCTTGACCGGGTGCTGGCCGAACTTGCCTTTACCATTCCTTCGGGAATGAAGCTAAAAGGCGGTGTTGAAAAGTACATCTTAAAAAAAGCGATGCATCAGCATCTTCCAAGAGTAATCACGGCAAGGAAGAAAACGCGCTTCTTCGTCCCACTGGATTATTGGTTTGGCGGGGATATTCGCAGCATCGCACAGTCGCTTTTGATCGAAGGCGATGGGGGCTTTTTCGACAAGGCCAAAACCGCCAAAATCATTGAAAATTATTCCCATTCAAAGGCATATGCAGCAAGGCAGCTTTGGAGCCTGATGACCTTGGAGATATGGATGAGGCTTGGTGATATTGGCCGGCCAGTTGATCTTGATGCGCTTTTAAGTGAAGGTCGGCTGCGCCATTAGCGCGGGCTGTTGGAGGCAACTGTCCCTGCCCGGATTTTTGGATCGATGCTAGACGCTTTGCTGGAATAAAGCGCAGGGGGTTAAAAAGGCAAGGGAAATATAATTCTGCAGTTACCTGCGCTAGGCGAGATGCCGCGAATGCACTCAATTCAATTCGCGCAGCTTGGGTTTGAAGCCGGCATCCGGAGAAATACGATAATCGAAGGTGATTTTTTCATGCATAGGCACGATCTTGAGTCCAATCAGGTGCATTATATCCCCAAAATGACAATGGCGGAATACAAGAAGTCGTACGATTACCGCATAATGAAAAAACTCATCGATCTGTGCGGGAAGGGCAATAAGGTGCTCGAGGTCGGTTGCGGCAGCGGTTTCGTTTCCCGCTTGATCAAGGACAACGGGAATGAGGTCACTGGAGTGGATATCCAAGATTCGGCGCTGCGCGAGG
>DATDZF010000037.1:0-4352 GCA_035288785.1 Candidatus Norongarragalinales archaeon | reverse complement strand
GCTTTCGTATGCACTTGAGGAGGCGAGCGAGCCCCTTAGGATCACAATTCCGAGCACGATGAATATCACAACTGCGCCGCCGATGAACAGCAGCACTTTCCAGCTATCGTCCTCCCTAGGCGGGGCTACCTGCACAACAGTGGGGTTATCCGCCTGCTTTATTTCAACTGGTTTTGGCATATTGTCATCACTCCAATAGTTCATCCTTGCATGGTATTTAAGCCTATTTGGAATGCTTAAGCCCCAATTTTTCATGGCCTGGCCGGCTGGGGAAAGCATGTTGGCGGCACACTCCCTACGAATATGGGTTTTTTCCGCAACTTGGCAGAATGGGCGCGTCCTTTCCTCTAACCCCGTCGCCTTCTCTCATTTTCCGGGGTGCGGTTATCGCGTTGGAAAATTTATTATACCGCCTCCCCGTTCCAATACCATGGACCTTCTCACCTCACTTCTGCTGCTCCTTGCGGGCTTCATCATCCTGATCAAGAGCGCGGAATATGCGGTAAAGGCCCTTGTCCACATCGCAGCTTTCTTCGGACTCTCCCAATTCACGATCAGCTTCCTTATTGTGGGGATTGCCTCGGTCCTACCGGAATTCTCAATTGCGGTCAACTCCGCCCTTTCGGGGGATTCCTCCTTTGGGCTTGGCGTTCTCCTTGGCTCGAATGTGGCCGACCTGTCGATCGTAATCGGGCTTGTCACGATATATGCGGGAAATATCAAGGTGCACAGCAAGATCATCACCGGCAATTTCTATTATTACCTGATCCTCATCATCCTTCCCGTCCTCCTATTGCTGGATGGCTCCCTTTCGCGCTTTGATGGGATAGTCCTGATCCTGGCCTTCCTTTTCTATATCCATGTGATCATGCAGCAAAGGCGAAGCTTTTCAAAAGCGGTTGAGGGGATAAACAAGAGCAAATGGAAATTCGCGAAGAACATAGCAATTGGCGCGGCTGCGATTTGGGCATTGTTCCTGGCCGCCGAAATTGTTGCAAATAATTCGATTTCGATTTCTGGCGCTCTAGGGGTTCCCGCATTATTCATTGGCATAATAATCGCACTTGGGACCTGCCTTCCGGAGCTTACCTTCTCGATTGAGGCGGTAAGGGAAAGGAAGCAGGAGCTGGGCATGGGGGATATCCTTGGGAATGTGGCAACTGATGCGACGCTATCCATCGGAGTTGTTGCGCTAATAATGCCAATCGAGCCGCCCCAAATGGCAATTGCGCTATTATCGGGGTTCTCAATGATAGTGTTTGGAATTCTTACTGTGCATTTCCTGCGGACAGAAAAGCACCTTGTCCGGAAGGAGGGCTATTTGTTCGTTCTGCTCTACCTTATTTTCATGGCCGCCCAGTTCGCGCTTGAAAGCAGTATATTGTACCTTGGCTAGGCTGGGATAGCCTTAACGGATTCCAATCCTGCGGTCGCAATTTTGTTTTTCCTGAACTTCAGAATTCGGAATACTCCTCGTCGTTGAACTCGTATGCAACACCTATAGGGGGACGGATCCCCCTACTCGTGTTGCCTCTACCCCCTCTTAATTCCATTGACCATCCATACTAAAATTCGGAATACTCATCGTCGTTGAACTCGTATGCGCTCTTGATGTACTTGTTGCCATCGTAGTTGAATGATTTTAGCACCTCCTCCGTGTCGGCTCCCGAAAAACTGGTCAAAAGGGCGGCTTGCTGGCTTGCATCCAGCACGAATTTCCTTCCCTCGAATCCCATCATGATAACTGGGTGGATGAGGTTGTTTTCCATTTCAAGAACGCGTATTTTCGCATCCCCCTCGAATGCGCGAAGGAGCGTGCAAAGGAGGATCGCGCGGTCAAAAGGATCGGCGGCACCAAGCTCTTCTACTTCCTTCATGGAAAGCCAGAAGGAGACGGCGAGATTGGCGTGGATGTGCCTTAGCCCTTGGCAATGCCTAAATATCTTGTCCGCAATGAACAAGAAGTCCGTAGAATAGACGTAGTCGGCCGAGGTGCCCCCGCGCCTCATCTTGTCCTCAAGCAAATCAGTTGTGAATTTCCCCCGGAGTTCCTGGATGGTTTGGTCCGACCGGTTGATCAGCGATTTCAGCTCCGGGACGGTCTTTTCCTCATATTCGTTGATCATTGCCGCATACTTTTCGATGATCTTCCTGTAGAACTCTGAGCGAAGTGCAAGCTCAGCGTTCTCATCACTCAACTCTGAAAGGCGGGGCTCGGGAGCGGGCGCTAGCTTCCCTTCTTTTTTCTTGAAAATCCCTTCCAGAACCATACGGGTATACCGTTTCGAAGGCTCTATGTTAAACCAGGAATTGAGGGTATATATATGTAGGTTTTCGCTTAGCTTTTCCCCATTATTTCCATTATATTGCATCACGTGTTGCATCGAATGGAAGAAGGTTATTAAAAGCGGGAATACACTTCCACCTCAGGATACCTATGCCACTCGAAAAAATGCTTAATTCCATGAAGAAGCACGTGGATGCCCAAATTCTCGCCTTCTTCCCCAAAAAGGCAACTGCCCAAAAGTCAAGGAGAATCCTTGGAAGGGTGCGCTTCCCATTCAACATCAAAACCGCCCAGCCCGCCCTTCACACGCCCATCTGGGACCTCTTGGATCGGGGCGGGAAACGATGGAGGCCTGCGTTGATGCTCATTGTTGCGCAGGCGCTTGGCGCAAATCCCAAAAAGCTCCTTCCCTATTCCATAATCCCCGAAATCATCCACAACGGCACTCTCATGATTGATGACGTTGAGGATAATTCCGATTTGAGGCGCGGGAAGAGCGCGATCCATAAAATATATGGGGTTGACCTTGCAATTAATGCCGGGAATGCGATGTATTACCTTCCCCTGAAAATCCTCCTTGAAAACCCGGCAAAGTTTTCCCCCAAAACCATTAATTCCGCCTACTCCATTTATGCGCAGGAGATGATCAATCTCGCCTACGGGCAGGGATTTGACATAATCTGGCACCAGGGCAGGAATTTGGCCATAACTGAAAATGATTACCTTCAGATGTGCGCGTTCAAGACCGGTACCCTGGCGCGGATGGCGGCAAAATTGGGGGCGCTTTTTGCCGGCGCCTCCCCAAAAAACATCGATTTGGCAGGTGAATTCGCCGAGAGCATAGGGATCGCCTTCCAAATTCAGGATGATATCCTCAACCTTACCGCCTCATCCGAATATGGCAAGGAGATCGGCGGGGATATTTCAGAGGGAAAAAGGACGCTAATTGTGTTAAGGGCTCTTGAGCAGCTCAAGCCCCACCAACACGATCGCCTCATCCGTATCCTAAATTCCCGAACCAAAAACCAGCCCATGGTGGGGGAGGCGATTTCCTTAATTAAGGGGACTGATGCTTTGGAATACGCCGGGGGAAGGGCGCGGGAGCTGGTAGGTTCCGCTTGGGTAAAATTCTCAAAAGCGCTTCCGGAATCCAAGGCAAAGCGCCAGTTGAAGGGATTTGCGGATTACTTGATTGAGAGGAAGGTTTAGACGAAAATTCACCAACATTTAAGGAAATTTTTACATTAACCGAAATGATTTAAACCTTCCCTGCGAACTTATACCACTTCTTTTCACTCGTAAATGTGGTGTTTCCCATGGTTGACGAAATAGAGCTAAAAGTCGCTGAAGCGATGCAGATAGATTATGGCAAGCGCATTGTCAGGATAGATTCGCAGGCGCGAAAGCTGTTGGGGCTCACAACCGGCGATATCATCGAAATCAAGGGCGGCAAGGGCAAGACCACCGGTGCAATCGTGCTTCCCTCCCACCCGCAGGATGAGGGCTCGAATATCATCAGGATGGATGGGATCCTAAGGCAAAACACCGGCGTTGGGCTTGGTGACCGCGTCAAGATCAAGAAGGCGGATGCCAAAATTGCAAAGAAGCTGGTGCTTGCGCCCAACCAACCCTCGCGTTACGCTCCAGGATTCGCTGATTATGTCAAGAAGAATTTGATGGGAAAGCCCCTAACAAAAGGCGATGTGCTTTCAGTCAATGTTTTTGGCACCTCCTTCCCCTTTGCAGTTGCGCAGACCCTTCCAACAGGGATTGTGCTCATAAATGAGGCAACCGAAGTCACATTGAAGGAAGAGCCCATGAAGGAGCTGGGCAAGATTGCCACCATCTCCTATGAGGACATTGGGGGCCTTAAGGATGAGGTTCAAAAGATTCGCGAGATGGTCGAGCTTCCCATGCGCCACCCTGAGCTATTTGAACGGCTTGGGATTGAACCCCCCAAAGGCGTTTTGATTTATGGCACGCCGGGCGGGGGGAAGACCCTTCTTGCAAAAGCCGTTGCAAACGAATCGGAGGCCCATTTCATCACCATCAACGGCCCCGAGAT
>DATDZF010000036.1:0-9962 GCA_035288785.1 Candidatus Norongarragalinales archaeon | reverse complement strand
TCCTTCTGATGTCCTTTTCCGAGAATATGAACATGTTTTCGGCATCCTGCAGCTCCCGCTTCACGCCCTCAAGCCGGTCGGTTGCGCTATCCTTCTTGCCAGCGGAGGACGCCGCCGCTTCCTTCTTGACAATTTTTGGGGAAAGCCTGATACCCGAGAATTCGTAGCGGACATCAATTATGCCGCTTTCAGCGAGTATTTCGGAAAGCTCCTCGATTTGCTTCGAGGCAAGGCCTAGCGACTTTGCTGCGTCATCAACGGTGCAGCTGCCCTTTAGCCGAACGAACTCGACAAGTCGGTCGATGGATGTGTCCAGTTTTGCCATTTCAACCCTTCGCAGTTATTATTTGCCGGGGGTATTAAAGTGTTGCGTTAGGAAAGCTCCAATTTCTATAGACGAAAAACGGGTTTGGGAATTATCCTAATGGTCGAAGAATTTCATAAGGCCATGCCTTGAATGCGCTGCACAAAAAAAGGGAACGGGCGATGATGCAGCATAGTTCGCAATCCCCATGCCCCAAGCGATTGCAAATTGTAATTTATCCTCCAGGCATTCGGCCGCGTTACAACAAAAACCATAAATAGCTTCCCCGATTGCTAATTCCGATGGCAACCGATAACATCGCAAGCAGGCTCAAGGACAGCCTTAAGGGTTTGCCCGACAACTACATAGTCATGCTAGTGAGCGATTCCAATACTTACCTTGAAACCAACCTTTCCCTCCTCCGGGCACTTGTCAATGAGGGCAATGTCGTCATTTTTATCACGATGATCAGGCCGGCAGCGGTGCTGAACAAACTCTACGAGCAAAACGACGTCGACAAATCGAAAATATACACCGTTGATTGCGTATCCACCCTGACGCAGCAATACATCAAGCACACGGAGCACGAGGTTTACGTCCAGCCAAACAACCTCTCGGCGATCGCAATGGCAATAAACGAGATGGCGCTTTCCCTTCCGGGGAAGAAGGTCGTGGTTTTCGACTCCCCCTCTACGCTCATGGTCTACAACAGCCTGAACGAGATAATGAAATTCGCGCTTTTCATCACTAGCAAGATCCGGCTTGAGAACCTGAAGGGGATCATGCTCTCCGTTGAGGAGGACATGAAATCCGACATCCTCTCGGGGCTTAGCCATGTGAGCGACAAGATCATCAACCTGAACAAATAAGGTGAGCATATGGTATCGAGTTTCGTAATTGCCCTCGAAGCGGTTTTCTTCGTGATCAGCATCCTTGGTAGCGCGGTTGCAATTTACGAGCTCAAGCGCGCACGGAAGGCGCTTAGCGATGCGCTGCTCACGCAGGTGATCTCATGGATAATGTACTCCAGCTTCCTGCTAGCGATCATAAGCGCCGTAGTTGCGATCAATTTCCTGGTCTCGGTTTCCCCGGAGATTTTCGTGCCCTTCGATGATTCGAACTATGTGACCATCCTCTTCGGGCTGATATGGCTTACAATCCTTTGCAATATTGCCATCGCGATGAAAATAAAGGCGATTGGAAAGACTTTCGGGTTCAAGGAGCAGCCGGATAGGGAGCTGTTCTTCTATAAATTTTTCGAGAGGAAAAAAAAGCTTTGAACCCTTTGCGGCATGAGCTGGAGGCTGAAGTTTATAAACTACCTTAGGTTAATGCATAAGATTTTGCATGGATGCGTTGACAGGTTCCGGTAAGGGCCTAATTAATGGTCGTATTAATGCCGGAGTTTGGCCCTTTAGAGCTAGGCGCCACAATAAATATATTTTCAAAGCGCAGGCAGCCATGGAATACATGGTAATGCTCGGATTCGCCCTTGCAATAATACTGCCCCTTTGGCTATACGTAAACTCATCCCTAGGGGCGACGAAAGGCGAACTGGACATGACCTATGCCCGCGTTGCCGTAAACAAGGTAAAGGACGCGGCAGATTCGGTTTACATACAGGGCCCTCCAGCCAGCATTTACCTGGAAATCGACATGCCAGACAATATCGAGTCCACTTCTGTTAGCGGCCGTGAAGTGCAAATCAACCTGCAGACCGCAGGAGGCATATCGCAAATCTATGCGGTCACTTTGGCAAACCTCACCGGAGGGTTGCCAACGCGCTCGGGCAGGGTCCGTGTGCTTGTCAAGGCGGAGGCAAGCTGCCTTGCTTTGCAGAACTGTGTGAACGTCACCGAATGAGGGGAAAACGCAAATGGCTTTCAAAGGGAACCGGAAAGCGCAATCCGGCATAGAACTCATAACCTATTTCGGCTTCCTCTTCATGCTTTTCCTGGTGCTAAGCCTTGAGGCCGCAAGCCGGATGGGGTCAATCCAGCGCAGCCGCGATTCCTTTGATGCACAAAAAGTCGGGGAGATTGCCGCAACCAACATCAACATCGCATATTCGGTGGGGGAGGGGTATAGCGCAAGCTTTTTCCTTCCTTTTGGGCTTGTGAACAGCAATTACTCCCTGAACATCTCCACGGAAGAGCAAAGGCTAGACATTACTTACGGGGAAAACTTCACAAAAAGCTTTCCATTGCTGACCTCAAACGTGACGGGCATCCCAAGGCAGGGTGCAAACAGCATCAATAATACAAAGGGTGAAATCATCATTGCTTAAGGGACTCTTTTCCATCGACTTCGTAGTGGGGCTAAGCATTTTCATCGTCGCAATCCTTCTGATATCCCCCATGTGGCAATCGATGAACACCCAGGCGGAAAATCTCGAGAGGTCACGCGACATGCAGGCAACAGCTGCAAGCGCAACCGACATCCTCCTCCGGACAACAGGTTCCCCCCCGCAATGGAACAACACATATGTAAAGAGCATCGGCCTGATAGATAGCGATGAGCGCGTGCTTGATGCAAATAAAAGCAGGTATTTATTCCTCTACATCGAGAGCAACTATTCGGATGCGAAATGGCGGCTTGGGGCAGGGGCATATGAGATGGGGGCGGAGATCGCAAACAAATCAGGTTCCCCGATTAATTATAGGGGGGTTACCTTCACCAACAACACAATTTCCCCAGATGCGCGCGAGGTCGCGATTGCGCAACGGGTGGCAATACTAAAATACAACGATACCTCGATGGAATTCGTCAACCTGAAAATAACAATATGGAGATGAAGTGAAAAAGGAAGATGCATTGAATTGGTCAACTTTGGAACGGGAAATGGGATATTGTCTAAGGAGATCTTGAAGCAGGGTAGTAATTGATGGGCATTGGGAAAATAAGGGCGCAGGCATTTACAATAGATGCAATCATAGCATTGCTTATCATCCTTGCAATGATCCCCATTGTGGACCTTCTCACCACCCGCACTCCTACAACGCAAACCGCCACTTCCGCCCTGCACCTGGAAGCGGGCGATGTGATCGATGTCCTGTCAAAAACAATGATTAGGGATGTTCGCGACGAGCCGGTCATTGACGAAATGTTCAACCGAATCCCCCCTGCGCTTACCGATGATGACCTCAACCTCACGGTGCTCGATATCCTAGGATCCTTATGGGCATCGCAAGATCCCGCGGGTCTGCAGGACGCAGCAAATATCACCCGGGAACTCCTTGGGGATTTGGTCCCATCAGGGCTGAAATGGAGCTTTTCCATCAACGGCACGGATGTAATCTACAACAGCTCTTTCATGAACGGAACACAAATCGTGGCGGTGAGCCGCAAGGCGGCATCCGGCTTTGCAAGGAACCAAAACTCCACAGGTTACGTCGCACGGGCATTCCTGGAAAATATCCTTGGCAAGGAGGACAACAGTTATTTCTTCTTCGGCGGCTTTGTTGGCGAAGGGAACCTAACTGCAACCATCTCCGACATACCCATCAATTCAACCGTCAGCAAAATCTACCTGGAGCTTAATTCGCAATCGAACTTCACTCTTTGCCTCAATGGCAACAACAGCAACTGCAAGCTATTGAACGTATCAGGAGGGAACTTTACGGTCGACAATTGGAGCATCCTTTCAACTGAGCCTATAATCGGCGATTTCATTCCGGGCGATATGAACAATTTTACCTTCCTGTTCCAAAGCTCAAACCTCACACAGCATTACATAGGCGGCGGGTACCTGAGGGTCACATATACCACGGACCAGATCATCCAGTATACGAACAATACCGCATTCTACCATTTCCCGGGGATCGATGGCTTGCTCAACTTGTATGATTCATTTTACGTTCCGGGCAATATCACCTCCATGAACGCATTCATCCGGCTGTATTCTTTCTTCAACTATACGACACTTGGCTTCATTGGGAACACCACATTCCTAAACCACACCGGAAACAACATCACCGAGGACATAACCATAAGCAACGCAAGCCTCTCGGCGATATTTGCAGCGAATAACATCTCCTTCATCGACCTTAGCCAGCTGACCATCCCCCTAAGGATGCTTACCGGCGCCAACATCACTGGTGGCAAGCTTAACGGGACAGCTGATGTTGTGCTGATTACCGACGTTTCAGGTAGCATGGACTGGCAGATGGACAGTGACAACAGCGGAACCGACCTGACGAATTGCGACAACCCCAATGTCTTCAATGACCCAAATACGGCGAGGATTTCGGTTGCAAGATGCCTTGACAAGGTTTTCATCAATGCCATCCTGGGTGGGAATGCCTCGGTTTGCGGCGCAGGGACGCCGCTATATGGCAACAGGGTCGCACTTGTCAACTTCAGCGACAGCGTCCGGCACAATACCAGCCTGCAGAATGGCGGGACAGCCAACCTCACCTACCTTACCAGCATGATCAACGGCTACAACCCCAATGGCGGAACTTGTGTTGCCTGCGCCATCAACCGCGCATACGAGATACTGATGACCCAAAGCCCCCCCGAACGGCAGAAGTACGTGGTAGTGATGACCGATGGCGTCGCCAATTACAGGGCAACTGGCTCCTCGGACAATATCAACGGCATCGGTGCAAGCAACACTGCATCCTTCAGCAGCCTGGTTGTGCAGGATGGGGGAAACACCAGCAGGAGTACGGAAAGCGAATGGAAATTCCTGACCACCGCTTCCTCCAACAACCTGAACACCATTTCCATGCTTAACAGCACATTTGCATTCGCGGGTTCAAGCAACGGGGAATTCTACTATTGGGACGGCACTTCATGGAGCCTTTCAAACAATACAGGTTTGGGCGCAATTTACTCCATCGATATCTGGAACGAGAGCCTTGCCTTTGCGGGCGGCACATCGGGAAGGATACATTGGTACAACGGATCGAACTGGGGCCTTATGGCCGATACCGGTTCGCAGGAATGGTATGCGATAACCGCTGCAAACGGCTCCTGGGCAATGGCGGGGAGCACAGGAGGCGTAATCTACAGGTGGGATGGAAGCGGATGGGCAGCATACTCGACATTTGCGGGCGGGAACACCATCTTTTCACTCGACGCATTCAATTCCTCATTGGCCCTTGCGGGAACTTCCAGTGAGGAAATCTTCAGGTGGAGCGTAGGATCGACCTGGACGGAGGATTACGATTCGGGCTCGAGCGACATCACCGGAATATCCTTCCTGAATGGATCCCTCGCGTTTGCCGTGACAGTGAACGGGGAAATAATCAGGTGGGTTCCGAATTCCGCATCGAATTCATTTACCCTGCCAGGCACGGATCGGCTCAACTCAATCACAATCCTGAATTCTTCGGCGGGCTACGCGGCGGGGGATAACGCGCGCATTGCCCTTTGGAATGGCAATGCATGGAATGTCAGCGCATCCCTTACCCATGCCTTTGAGGGGAACGGCACCACTGGAAACTCGCCCAACGACAATTCTTATGACACATGCGGTATTTTCTTCAACCAATCCTACGCATCGATGAATGCGAACTATTCCTCAGGGAGGCTGTATTCCGCCATTCCCAACACCACCATCGATTCTGTGGGATTTGGGCCAATAACAAATTGCATGCAGGCCAACCAAACCCTTTTTGCAATTGCACAGAGCGGCAATGGCACATTCTATGCGAGCAGCAACGCCACGGAGCTGCAGTCCATCTATTGCCAGATCGCATTCAACATAAACACCAAGAAAACCCAGACGCAGGAAATTACTTTTTCAGGCAACCTCACGCGCACGACGCTTTATCCGGAATCGTTCATCCAATTCCAATATATACCGGCGGTCCCGGAATCGGGCTACAAGGAGGTGGAAGTCACGACGGAAACGGACACCTTCCCCAATTGCACCGGCTCGTTCTTCATCCCCCTTGTCTCGCGGATAGTCGATGCAAAAATGACCAGCTATTCTGGGAATTACTGGACCAGCGGCGCGTATGTCAACTCAAGCGCCACATCGGGATACGAAAACGTCTATAACCTATCAAACTTCGACCTGCCTTTCACAGACCTTGGCGACCCGTTCCACGCTTACCTGCCAGTAAGCCTCCTTAGGACCAATGAATCCAACCAGGTTAGGAACGAATTGGGATTGAATAGGTCACTGATGATAAACAACTGCTCGGCATTCAACCGCGTCATCTACAAGGCAAGGCTAAAGGCATCAACATCCTACGGGAACATATTCCAAACCCTAATCGGGAAAAACGTCACGGTATATTATGACAACAACCACGACGGTATCCAGGACGGGTTCACCTTTGTCGCATTCGGCGTCGACCTTCCATTATGCGGAGGCGGAATCAGCAATAATTGCTTTGACCCAACCCCCGTCGACATTGCGTCTTTGAGCTCGTGCAGCAGCATGGATGGGGATGCCATGGACTGCGCCATACAATCCCTGCTCGCGCAATTGAATTACGTGGTGATGCCGGCCAACACCGGCCTTGCAGGCGAATCCACCAACCCCATAGACATCATAATAGGCGGGGAGGTCAATGTGCAAACAAACTCGCTCCAGCTGGTGCCCATACCCTGGGGCCCGGTGGATATGATGATTTCGGTGTGGGTTTGAATGGCAAGGAAAGGGGAGTAATTTGGATTTGAATTGAGCAGCAAAAAAATAAGGATGGGAATTAATGCATTTTCATATCATTTTGGAAATCAATGCCCAAAATGTCTGCATTTGGCGGTAAATCATGGCAACACGAAGGCGCAAAGGCATCGTATATTCGCTCATCACCCTGCTGCTAGTAGTGCCAATCCTCCTATTCCTCATCTCCTACCAGGAGGCGGCGGGATCGCTGGATGAAGTTGCCGCATTGAAAATCCGGGGCATAGAAATCTCCAATTTCGCGGATTCGGTGGACCAGGACGTCCCCCGCATTTTCAGGATAACTGCAACCCGCGCGATCATATCCGCGATAAATGAAATTGACATTAACGGCACGGCACTGAATAATTCGCAATTGCAGCTTATTGAGCTGATGTACAATGCCAGCATATACAATAGGAGCTCCCAATTCATGAACGCCTCCTCCCTCCGGGATTGGGCGGACCGGATGAAACAGCAGGGATCGCGCTTTGGGTTGAATACCAACCTAACTTTTGTGTACTTGAATGTTACCCCATACGATAGCTTCAACCTTGAATTTTCCATGCTCCTTTCCGTGAATGCGACCGATGCGGATGGGATTGTTTCCATTTATCGGACCTATAACCAGTCGTTCGTGATGCCGTTGGAAGGGCTTGAAGACCCCCTATATATGTTAAGCACCAATGGGTTCGTGAAGCGCACCATCCAGAAGGCCAATCTTACGGTTTATGGCAGCTGGGCGGTTGACCAGACGATCACTAGCGAAAGGTACATGGCAACTGATGATGGTCCAAGCTTCCTTGATAGGATGGAGGGAAGGACTACGAACCAGGAAAAATATTCCGGGATGTCCCCGGAGGTAATTGGCCTTGAGAGCTTTGTCAACCTCCAGCAAATCTCCCAAGTAGGCATACCGGTTAGGGAAAACCAATCGAACATCGACCACCAATACTTCAATGAAAGCACTTTCACGGGGTGCATGGTCCTGAACACCAGCTACCCATGGTTCAAGCTGGATTCGTTCCATAATGCGACCTATGGGGTGCCCATCGGGACTGGATGCTAAGGGCGCTGTGAAAGAACGATTTGATGGGTGAATCAGTCCGGATAGGAGCGCTTCCGAACATGCCTTATTGTGAGATCCCAACTGCTCCGGACTACCTGCAATCAGAATTAGCACTCTCCCCTTTTCCGACCCCAGCGATTCCAATTGTATCCCGGCAACAGGAGATCCCCAATCAGTTGCGGGTATCAATTCCATATCGGCACTTCCGCTCCGTTAACTATATAAAGGGGTTCTGGATAATCATTTCACCCATTTGATTTGTAAAATTAGGTGATATCTGATGAAACTGAGAGGACAATCCGCGTTGGAGTACTTGGTCACGTACGGCTGGGCTATTCTCGCAATAGTAATTATCGCTGCGGTACTTTGGTATACCGGAGTTTTCAACCCGAGCAAGTTCAGGGGAGGCAATGAGTGCGGAGGGTTTGGCTCGTTCACATGCATTGATCAGGTGATAACAACCACAAATACCACCATAGTGCTGGGTAACTCGGTTGGCAGGGCAATTACAGCTGGCTCGGTTTCGATAGTTGGCGCAGGCGATGAGCCAGGTACATGCACTGCTGATGATGACATCGGAGCAGGAAATGCGGTGATCAGCCCGAACAGCAGGGTTTACATCGAATGCACAGATCCAACATCATTGAGCGCAGAGAGCGCATATGAATGGACCATCAGCTTCACATACACTGACCAGCAAAGCGGGCTGAACAAGACGGATGCCGGCGGGTTCATTCGCGGCAAGGTTGGAGCGTAACGCTCCCTTTCTTTTCTTTTTTTCTCCCTTTTTCCTGATTTTTATTTTTTTTATTGTTAGCGGGACGCAGGGAAAGAGATGGATTTGGGAGTCTGGGGGGAAATACCTAAAGGAGTCTACGCCTCGTTCCTAGGGCCCCACCCTCAACTTTTTTACGCATTTTCAACGTTACCATTATTAATGACGGTTCAGTAGGGGGTATTATGGGCACACTCAGGCGGGCGCAATCGGGATTGGAATACCTGGTCACGTACGGATGGGCGATTTTCATCCTGGTGCTGGTCATAGCGATCCTGTGGCAGACAGGGATATTCAACTCGATTGACTTTGCAGGCCCGATCAACCCCTCAAGCGGGTTTTCCTCATTCAAGTATGTCGACCACTATGTCAATACCACGGGCGCCGTAATCGTGCTGAATAACGCAGTAACGCGTAGGGTCCAGGTGACAGGTGCGGAGATTGGGGAAGTGGATTCGGACCCGGATACGGACTGCAGTCCTGCAAGCCCCCTCAATATAGGTGCGAATGGCAATTTCACCCTGACCTGCCCCTCAATACCCCAGGGAGCCCTCTCTCTTGTTGGGGATAACTACGAGGTAAAGGTGGAAATTGATTTCATCGATCAGGTTAGCGGGAACCCCCATACGGATATCGGGTTCGTACGCGGCAAAGTGATGCCGTAGCGGGATAATGGCAAAAAAGCGCAATAGGATTGGGGAACCGAGAGAATTACTCTTTAGTAGCGCAATAAGACCTTCAGCATTCTATACTCGCAGGGCTGATTTTCATTTCCTCATGAAGCTGATCTTGCTCTCGTGCCTTTGGGAAAGCAGCTTTGAAAGAAGCGCCTTGAGCATGGGCTCATCCACCTTTTTTTTCAGCCGCCCCTGCTGGAAAAGGGTTATCAAAAGCTCCGCGACCTTAAGGTAAAGCTCCTGGTTCGAGAGCTTGATGTTCAGAAGCCGCTCATACGCGGATTGGTCGAGAACCTGCTTTAGCATTGCCCTAAGCTGCGCATCCTGCTGCTGGCGCCTTTGCATCTCCTCGGCCTTCTTCCGGTACGCGTCCCTATAGGCGGCATCATCCGGATCAGAGTCATCCTCAGGCATTTGAACTTTCACCCATCCGAAAGTAACCTTTTGGAAGGGAATGCTTATAAGAATGCCTGCATTAAGTGGTTTTAAACTGGAATATTTTCTGCGAAAGGGGA
>DATDZF010000035.1:0-9232 GCA_035288785.1 Candidatus Norongarragalinales archaeon | reverse complement strand
GGGATCCAATGTGATCGACATCACCTCGCGGGTCATGGGCCTTTTGCTGATTGCCGTTGCGGTAGGATTCATCCGTGCGGGGCTTGGTGTTTGATTGATGAAGATCGAGGAATCGCTTGATAAGCAAATCGTTGCCTTGATTGGGCCAAACAAATCCCTTGCCAATCTCTACGCCGATTTTGCAGGCTCAGCCGAATACAGGGAAACCTGCGAGGCCGCCAACGACCTTGTGGAGGGCAGGATGGGGTATAACGACCATGGGATAGTGCATGGCAAAATCGTTGCCAGGAACGCACTTAGGATTTATTCCATCCTGGCGAAAAGGGATGTTGTTGCAGATTTCATCGCCGAGAAGGGTGGCAATGAGGAGGATGTGAAGCTTATCCTCCTGCTCTCATCCCTCCTGCACGATGTGGGCAATTCCATCCACCGGGCAGAGCATTTCCTCCACAGCTCCGTGCTTGCGGCAAACATGATGGAGGGGCTGGATATCAATCCCAAGAAGAAGCTATCCATATTGGAATGCGTCTACGGGCATGACGAGTCCATAGAGGCGACATCCATCGAGGCAAGCATTGTGAAAATCGCTGACGCCCTGGATATGGAGGAGGGCAGGGCCCGCATCCCCTTCAACAAGGGCCATATGGACATCCACACGGTATCGGCACTGGCAATAAAGAGGATTGAGATACTTGAGGGAAAGCAAAAGCCCCTAATGCTAAAAATAACGATGAGCTGCATTTCAGGAATCTTCCAGGTGCAGGAGATGCTGATTAGGCAAATAAGGCAAGGAAAGCTCTCCGATTACATCGATTTGCAAGTCGAGATGACCAAGGATTCTAGCTGCGGCATCAAGCTTGCAGATGTGCTCAACAAGAAGTTACTTTAAGATGAGCGGCAAAATGGCTGAAAAACCCAAAAGGCCCTTTGGCGAAAAGGAAATGGATTCGCTAATCCAGGGCCCCCCTAATTCACAGCATCCAGTCGGCAGGCCGGTTAGGGGCAGGGACTTGATGGAAGATGTACTGAATGGCTTGCGCCCCGATGAAATTGAAAAGCTCAAGGCCGCCCTCCAAAGGGGGAAGAAATAGTGGAATTTAGGGCAGGAAATCCTTATTCTTGATTTTCTCCGGAAGGCGGGATTTGGATCGGGGATTTGCCACTACGGCAAGAAGTCTTTATTCCGGATCTTTTCGGGCAAATAAGTATTCGAGATATACTGCAGGTTCTTCGATGAGAGCGACTGGATTTCGGCCTTTATCTTCTTGTCAAGGAATTTGTCGATCTCCTTTTGCCACTCCTTTGCCTTGAACCAATCGTACGCCTTCATTTCCTGCGCGCGCTTAATGTCGACCTCCTTTGCCTTGATCGTGACGCCCTCGAGGTCGTAGTGCTCGATATCAGAAATGCTCATCCCAAGGAATTTCATCTCCTTGCAGCCAAGCCTCTCGGATTCGTGCGCAAGCGCCATGGAGCCGTATTTCATCGTGCTGTAGATGTACCATCCGTACGGGTCTGCGTCGGTTAGGCAGTAAACCGGGAGCTTTAGTTCATCGCTTAGCCGCTGCAATAATCTCCTGGCGCCCCTCGCGGCTTGGCCGGCTGTGGTCATCAAAAGGCATTTGTTCTTCTTCCAGTATTCATCCTCGTTGAGCCTATCGAAAATGGCGTTCTTTTCCGCGACAAGCACGTATTCTACGTCGTAATCGACGAATTCGATCTGTTCCACAATTGAGGGAACTGCAAGCCCGCCGCTCCCAAGCTTTGCAAGGTCGATCAGTGATTCCCGCTCCCTGACATAATCCTTTATCGTCATCATGCCCGCCATCCTTCCCTTGGGCTCGGCCCGAAGGTGCAGCATTTCCCTGAAAGTGTCGAGTGAAACCTCGAAGTCCACGATCGCAAGGTCGGATTCCTTCTGCTCATCTATCGTATCCTCCTTGGTTCCCGTGATCGTGCGCTTCTTGGCGTAGTAAAGGTCCCGAAGGGTAGCAGTGAGGTTGTTTTCCAGCAAATCCTTTTTCACATAGCTTGCAACCAGCATTGTCTGCATGAAGCGCCTTGCATGGGAGACGTTGAAGAGGTAGCGCTTTGCCACCTTCTCACCCAATACTATTTTTTTGTTCTTCTCGTCGAATGCGACGTTGCTCGAGCCCCTCACCGGAATATCTATGTGCGGATTGTCGCCCCTGTCGATCTCCGCGATCAGGTTGTCTGCGAATTTGCCGATACGTATGAGAATCTCGCCGCGGTTCTTCTCCCGCTTTGCCATCCCGCCAATGTCCTTCTTTTCTGCCATAAATCATTTACCTATTTTTTTTTGAATGAACGATGCTCGTCCTGAATCGTTTATTTTCCCCCCAACGCAGTATATTGCCATTTCCCCATGGTGCTAAGCATCCAATTATTTTTCCTCCTCCTCCTTCATATCCTCATCAACGCCGATTTCCTCCAATTCCTCCTCCTGCTCTGCGAGCTTGGTCCTCTCCTCGGCAATCTTCCGAAGCTTTTCCTGCACTTTGACTTTCTCAACCCCCTTGATGTCGTGGAGGGCTTCGGCAACCTCGCCAATGTACCTGAAGAATATCTGCCTGCGCCTCTCCTGGTCTTCCGCCTTTTGCAATGAGTGCAGGTACATGGAAATGTCCCTGGCGCATTCCATCAGCGCGGACCTTATCTCCTCTATTATTTCCTCCTCTTGGGAAATTGCAAGCTTGCCTGCTCCTGTATAGGGCACGTAAACGGATACAAAATTAATGAAAATTGAAACCGGCATCTCCTCCCATTTCCGCAGGTCGTACCTTGCCCAATCAATGCTCTTCACCGCCTCCATGGTGGCGCAGGATCCTGCGTCAAAAAGGAGCGGCACCGAATTTGCATACCTTAGCACTTCCCCGGCCCTTTGGATGCCCGGGGTTTTCTCATCCCCCCTTGCAGCGGCGGCGGATGCCTCCGAGCCGGCTTTTCCCCCATATGCGATCGCAGCCTCGACCATGAACGGGATCCCTCCCCTGAAAACGTGGGGTTTTCGCACAACAACCCTCATCATTTCCGGGGCCAATAGGTTCTTGAGGCTTTTTTGCAATTGCTCTTCCCCAATTGGGATCAGCACATCCGTTTCAGGCGCGATCCATTTCACCTTCTGGAAGGATTGCACGATCTGCTCGGCTTCGGGCCATTGCAAGGTGCCCGGAGCGCGGTTGAAATCAACTGCAGGGCACATGGTCTGCAGTTCCTTCACCTTGTCGGAGCTGACCCGAGTGAATTCCTGCTGGAGAAACGAGGATATTTTCCGGTTTGGGGAAACAAGGGCCATATCCATCAGGTCGGAGGTTGAGATGCCCAGGGGATGAGGCAGCGAATCCTTTGCCTTGGGCGGGATTTTGGTGCTCGCCCTTGGGAATACGATGATTTCCTTTGTTGGCTCAATGAGGGTAACTTGCACGTGCGGGTTTGCAATTGCCGTCATCCTGAGGTATTCGTAAACGGAATACTCCGAGCGGTTGTAGGTGACTTCGGCGAACTCCGCCTCTATCCTCGTGCCCCTGTAGTTGCCGCTGTATTCCTTTTCGCCTGTTATGATCGGGCTGTTCTTCTTGACATCGATCGACACTTCGCACTCATAAATCTTGTAGTTGCCAAGGCTGGTTTTGACTTTTGTGGGCTTGCCGGTGGTTATCTGCGCAAACAGCGTTGCCCCCTTGGCGCCGATACCCTGCTGCCCCCTCCTTTGCCTCCTTTGGTGGAACTTGGTCCCGGAAAGCAATTCGCCAAGGGCATTCCCCACCTTCGATTTTGGTATGCCCGTGCCGTTGTCCTCGACAATCACCTTCAGGTGGTCGTTAATTTCCTGTATTTCCACCTTTATGTCCGGCAGGATTTTCGCGTCCTCTGCTGAATCGATCGAATTGGTGACGTACTCGTGAATGATAGTTGTAAGCGAGCGCACTTTTCCCGAATACCCCAGCATTTGCCGGTTCTTCTTGAAGAATTCTGCAACGGAGTATTCCTTGTATTCCTTTGCGAGCTGGTGCTCGATGTCCTCCAGTGGCGGCTCTTTTTGCGGCGTGCCAGTCGCCCCCTTTGGCATTGAGTTAGGGTCCGCCTTTGCCCCCCCTGCAGCTGCGGCCGCAGTTTGGGGCTTATTCGCTGCGTTCCTTTCCGCTTCTTTCCTCTGGTCCAATTTTGTCCCAACCAGCTTTGCCGCCTGCCGCGCCATTTCCCTCGGATCGGGCTTGTTTTGTGCCATGCTAACATTCACTAGTTTATTTTTCTGATGTAATTTTGAAGATTATTTTGAATAGTATGATATGTTGAATTAATTCCACTCATTTCAGATTGTATTTCCTTTCCCTGTTCTTTTTCTCCAGGTAGGCATATACGCCCGTATGCGGCGAGCCCTCGAGCAGCCGGAGTATGCCTTCCTTAGCCAGCTGCAAATCGTCGAACTCCCCAAGGACCGCAACCTTGTTTCCGTGCACCGCGACGAAAGCGCCGGTCAGCTCCGTTATTGTTGCCTTTGCCCTCCCGCCAGCGCCGATGATGCGTCCCTTGTACCTTTCGATCGCTTTCTCATTTGGAAGGACGAGTTCTAGGTCGATGATTTCGAGGAAATAGTTATCATTGAAAAGCTTAAAAGCATGCTGCGGAAGGAAACCGTAGTCGAGCGCCCTAATGACCTGCTCCGCCACCCAAACATTCCCGCTCTCACCATCAATTTCAAGGTTGCCATCCCTGCTTACGGATACCTTTACTTCGCCCTTCTTTTCGAGCTGCTTTTGGAGGCTGCTGCTGTTCCTCTGAAGCGCATCGATGGTCTTTATTGAGACAGGTAGGAGTTCCATGTTATTACACTTTTTTCAATCAATGATGGGGCCATTTACCCTAAAGCTAAATGCGATAAGCCCATCCGAATCCGTTTAGTTTTCCCTCCTGAAATAAAGGAAAAGTACGTTTAAATAGGCTTCCGCCCAAGCTTCCTTCCGGGAAGGAAAATGGCCTCTAAAAAGTTCATCGACACCGGCACAAGGAACAAGCCCCTGTTTTCAAATTACGGCTGCGCAATCGTGTTCCATCGAAGGATGCCGGGCACTTCCTTCCGTTTCAATCACTTCTTCACGTACGCGCAAAATGAGCCCGCGGCATTCTGCCTCAGGGAGGATGAGATTTCCGGGTTGCTTGGAACGCAGATACGGGAATTCGGGGAGGGCAGGTACGGAGCGGATTTTTTCCGGCGGATGGCCTCCTTCTACGAAATCCCCTTCAACCAAATGAGGAAGCGGCTGAGGAAGGACTACTCCCGGGCTTCTAATGAGCGGCTTGCGGCGGACCTTGATTTTGCATGCCTGAGGGCGTTCTTGAACCATCCGCCGATGCTCTTCGGCTTGCTGGCGCAGAACCTCAAGGATTACTTCATGGCTGAACTTAGAAGGAGCCTTCACCGCAGCGAGCCCTCGGATCCGGGCACCCTTCTCCGGCTTTCTGCAATTCTGCTGATACCTCCAAGGCTCTCCCTTCCCCGGAAGGAGGAGCAGCTTTTCTTGCTGCTGGAGGGGGAATACTTCTCATATTTCAAGAGGAGGAAATTTGGGAAAAGCGCTTTCCGCCATTTTGCGGGTTTGACTAAGACCCGAACGCTCCTCTCCAGGCTTGAGGGCGAATGCGGCTGGTTCCACATGGAATACATGATGCATCCCTGGAACGCGCAGGATTATCTGGCCCAGCTCCTTAAGCGAGCCAGTCATTTGGATAGGAGGGGGGCTGACCTCATTTTGCGGCCCAAATCACCCTCCTTAAAATTGAAGGCGACCATGCTTGAACAACGGCGCTTTTTTTCCGCCCACCCTCGCGCCCGAAAATTGAAAAAACTCGTCCAAGTGATGCAGCAGATGGCGGTATTGCTCGACCACACCAAGGAGCTCGTGGTGAGGGGCCTATTCCTGATGCGCCCGCTGATGTCGGAAATCGGTAAGAGGCTGGGGCTTACCTGGCTTGAAACACAGTATCTCTTGCCAGAGGAAATGGGCGCGTTGCTTTCCTTGGGAAAGAAAGCGGATAAGAAACTCATCAGACAGCGCATGCATGAACGCGCAGTCCTGATGGATCGTGGAATGGTCCGGGTTTGTTCCGGGAACGAGGCCGGCAATTTGGCACGGAAATTGATGCAGGTCAATGCTCCAACCGGGCTGGCCGAATTGAAGGGACTTGGAGTGTACCCTGGAAAAGTTAGGGGCGTCGTGAAAATCGTCCGGTCGCAGAAGGATCGCCGCAAATTCAGGCGGGGGGACATTCTGGTTTCCCACGATATCTCCACAGAGCTTACATCCTTCCTCAAGCTCGCATCAGCAATCGTCACCGATATGGGCGGGATGATATCCCATGCTGCAACCGTCGCACGGGAGTTCAAGACGCCTGCAGTGCTCCAAACGAAGTTTGCAACGAGGATATTGAAGGACGGCGACTGGATAGAAGTCAATGCGTTCACTGGAAAAGTGAGAAAGATTGAGAAGTAAGGCGCGTATCCATTTCCCTAATTCCGGTTCAATTACTTGATTTTCCTTACAATTCCCGTGCTGGCATCAACTTCAACCATATCCCCCGTCTTAAACACTTTTGTTGCATTCTTTGTGCCAACAATGCATGGAAGCCTAAATTCCCTGCTTACTATTGCTGCATGCGAGGAAAGCCCGCCCTCATCCGTCACAACTGCCGCGACCTTCCGGAAAACGGCCGTGAATTCCATTGTTGTCATGTAAGTGATGAGTATTTCGCCTTCCCTCACCAAATCCCTTTCTGCGGGCGACCTAACGACCCTTGCCTTCCCGGTTGCAAAGCCGCCGCAACCTACAATTCCGTGCACTGCAGAGGCCTTTTCGGAGAGGGCAAACTGACTGTAAATCCCCTCCCCTCTTAGTATGGCCTCCTGGTTTCCGGAATAGATTTTGAATGGCTTTCCATGCGAGATTGCAATGTAGCCCTTTTTCCTCCTTTCAATTTCCCGCCGCGGCACTTTTTCGCCCTTCATAAGGAATGATTCGATCTCGTTTAGGGTGTGGAATGTGACATCTTCCTTGCTGCAGTCCATCCTCCTAGCTAACTCGGCAATGAATGGCTGCCAATTCAGGTAGGCCTCCGAATAATTCCCCTTCGCCCAGTCCCTTTGGTTGGTTAATTCCTCGAGGACATCCAGGATGCGCAGGATTTTTTTTGGAGGTTTTAGGCGATGCAGCAATTTGCGCTTCTTTGCCAATGCTGCCTTGTAGCCAAGCTGTAAATCCGCCAGCTCCGCCCTGCAATCCCTCCTCAAATCCCTCCTGAATGCCTCTATCCACTGGCTCCTTGTCCAAGGCGCGCTCTTGTACTCGCTGGTTGTCCATGCATAATCGGTGATATGCCTGTCAAATTCCCGTTTCAGATTGGGGTATTTCTCGAAGGCCTGCTCGATGCGGATAGGGGAATTCAGGAAGAATGCCCTCTGAACTTCGCCGTTCATCTGGATCCTTGAGGCAATCCCAAGGAAGCTTTCACGCTCCCTGAAGGGGATTGTTTTTTCCCTGCTGGCAGATAGGGTTTCGACGCACTCCTGGTAACTACCTCCTTCATCCATTTCGGCAAGCTTCCTGATGAGGTATTTTGAGAGATCAAAATGGGGATCCCAGCAGCATTCGATGCCCCAAAGCTGCACTGTGATTATCGGGCCAATAGCCATTGCGCTCTTGAACTCCAAAAAAAGCTTAAGCAGCTGCGCATCCCCAAATTTGCGCATATTCTCCTCTCCGAATGCCAATGACGCCTTTTTGACGTTTCCGAAAAATTTGCTGGAAAGTGCCCCGAGCTTTTTTGGCGTGCATCTGCCTGTTGATATGTCATCTTGAAATGCCTTTGTGTTCCTCTCCTGCTCCTTTCCATCATAGAAAATGTATACGCCTTCACCGGGGGTGAAAACCGCAAGATAGTTATGCCTGCTGAACCGGACTGCCGGAAAGTAGCCCTCCCCTTTCAGCCCTTCGGAAAATAGCTCGACCTGCGTTAGGGCCATGTTCCTCCGGTGTGCCCAAACCCATTTGATGCCCGTTGGCCTGTAATCTACCATGTTACCTAATCTGTAATTCCCAATGTTAAAATAACCCTTCCGTGAGTAATAATAACATGGGCCCATTGTCGCATTTCGTGCTTTCGTTCATCCTAGTGATGTGGACGGCTGCAATCCTAAATGTCGAGCCCACGCTTCCGGTGTGGATCATCGCAATATTTGGCGGCCTATTCCCGGATTTCACGCATGAGAAATGGGAGTTCATCGGCGCCGCGCTCATCTCGTTCGGGGCCGCGTATGTCTTCGGGTTCGCGAACTCCGGGGATTGGATGATGGGCCTTTCTGCGGGAGTCGTTGCCATCCTTCTGCTGCTTTTCCTTCGCTCCCAGTATTTCATGCCGCCCGAGTACCGGCAGCACCCCCGCTCTGAATTCAAGAAGGAATGGTATGCGAAAGGCAGGTGGCTGCTCTCAATTGAGTATATTGTGGCTTTTGCGCTCTTCGCCTTCCTTTTCACAAGCTCATGGGGGATTGCACTCCTTGCATTCATCGCCTACGGCTCGCACGCCCTTGCGGACTGGGTTTGGTACGGGACGGATTTCGGCGTCAGGCACCTTGCAAAATATGACATCTAAATTACTTCGGTTCCTGATTCCCCTCCTTTATTCCTTCTTGATCTGCAATTGGCCTAATATTCTGGCTGGTTTCCTCTGCCAGCTCGCCAGCAAACCCATCTATCATATCCCTTGTTACATGCCCCATGGTATAAATATGGGCGATGCTGCCATGGACTGCAATCTGCCACTTCCTTGCGAGCCGATCAGATGGCCTATCGAATACGACGACATTTGCATTGGGGTTGAGCCATGCGTTCCAGCCAATCCCCTGGAGCTTTCCTAGCGCATATTCCGCCATTTCCCTCGATTCGCCTGCGAGCTTTTCAAATCCATCCATCCCGAGCCGTTTGATGGCATGCCACATGATAAGGGGGCTTAGCCCGTTGCGAGACCCGGAGAGGGTATTGTCATAGCTCCCGATGTATTCCACGTGCCGCTTTATCCTTTCCATGTATCCCTTCCTTATAAGCACGATCCCGCAGGGGATCGGCGATCCTATCATCTTATGGCCGCTTATGGACATGCTGCTGATCGGGAGGCGGAAATCGAATGGCGGCGAGCCCTTGAGGAATGGAAGCAGCAT
>DATDZF010000034.1:0-11036 GCA_035288785.1 Candidatus Norongarragalinales archaeon | reverse complement strand
CCCCCAACCGCAACTATGTCGTACATTCCCGAGGCGATTGCAAAGTATGCATTGCGAAGGGCAACCCCCCCTGATGCGCATGCGGCCTCGACCCTTGTGGAGGGTATCGGGTTCAAACCCAGCTGGTCTGCGATAAGTGCGCCCACATGCTCCTGCCCAATCAGCCTTCCCGGGGCCATCGTGCCGCCGTAAATTGCCTCCAAATCCTTTCCTTCCATCTTCGCATCCTCGAGGGCCATGTAGCTTGCCTCGAAGATCATGTCCCGAAACGATGCGTCCCAGCGCTCGCCGAATTTGCTTAGGCCCGCGCCAACGATTGAAACCTTCCTCATAATTTTTTCACGCTTTTATTGAATTCATCCGATTTGACCATGCCGATATAGTTCCTTAGTTCCCTTTTCAATTCCGATAATAAATTCATTACTGGATTTCCCCCAATTTGCCCTTTCCCGTGAACCTGCCATATGCATACAAGAAAAGGCATGCTAAAATGTAGTAAAAGATTATATTTGCAGCTATTCCAAAGAGGAAGCCCTTGTTCAGGTCATTCAAATCCTTTCCCAGGACCAAATCGCCCTCCTTGTATAGGCCGTACACACTTGCGGGGAACCCGAGCTTGTCAACGCAGTATGTGGCATTGCCAACCCCTCCGCATTGCTGCTGCACGGATAGGACTGTGGAGATTAGGAGCAAGCTGACCATGACCGCAAGCTTGCCTGGCCGCGGCATGACGAATTCAACTGCATCGAAATCAATGAATTTCATATCCATGCTTTTACCAACTTTTTTCTATCGTTAATCAATTGAATTTGGTCCAGCCAATGGCATCATTTCCAATTTCGTTAATTTTATTTACTCGGTCACTTCGGACCATCCGGCATTCATTTGCCTTAACCTAACCGTCCTTAATGATGATTTATTCGGACTTCAATTTGCGCCTATGTTTCGCATAGATTGCATAGCTAACGTATTTCTTCTCCTTTATCTGCTCCATCACCGGCACATCCTGCCGCCTTCCCTTCTCCTCGATTTGCTTTGTGACCTTGATGCTGAATGCATCGCTGCCTGCCCCCGAGCCGTACGAAACCAAAAGGATCCTATCGCCCGCCTTTGCTACATCCAAAACCGCGCAAAGCCCGACAATTGAAGAGCCGGAGTAGGTGTTGCCAATGAAAGGCGTGATGAGCCCCGGAGTCACCTTCCCCATTTCGAACCCGAGCATCTTTGCAACCCTTACTGGGAATTTCCCATTTGGCTGGTGCGGGACAAAATAGTCGTAATCCTGGGCAGATGTGCCCATCCGCTCCATCATGCCCTTTGCCCCGGCAAGTACATGCTTGAAATATGCAGGTTCAGCGGTGAACCTGCCCCCATGCCTTGGGTATTCCGCATGCTGCCTGCGCCAGAAATCCGGGGTATCTGTAGTGTAAGAATAGGTTCCCTCGATTTCGGCAATGAGATTCTCCCTTCCGATGATGAATGCCGCGCCCCCAGAGCCCGCGGAAAATTCCAGTGCATCATTTGGCCTGCCCTGCGCGGTATCTGCCCCAATTGCCAGCCCGTATTTGATCATTTTGCTCTCTGCCATGCCCATGCAGGCCTGCATTGCCGTTGTCCCTGCCTTGCATGCGAATTCGAAATCCGCTGCGGTGAAATGGGGCGAGGTGTTCAATGCAGCCCCCACCATTGTTGCAGTCGGCTTGACCGCATAGGGCTTGCTCTCGCTCCCGACGAAGATTGCATTGATGTCCTTTGCGTCGATTTTGGCGCTTTTGACCGCTCGCTTTGCGGCCTCAACTGCAATGGTTGCGGTGTCCTCGTCAATGCTTGCAACCGCCTTTTCCCTGATCCCAAGCCCTTCCGAAACGCGCCTGGCATCCTTTCCCCATACGGATGCAATCTCCTCCACTTTTATGCGCATTTTTGGGACGTATGTGCCATAACCTGCTATGCCTACAGTCATGTTATCACGCAGCCATCAGAGCATCAGTTTTTAGCCATTAAGTGTTTAAAAGCCTGCCGTAAAACCGGTCGTAAAAGTTCGGCAGGAAGCGAAGATAAAGGGGCGAATCTGGAATTAAAAACACCCATCACATAAATCCTATGATTTCCATGAAAAGTGAAGGCTTCTACAAATTAAGCGTTGAAGAGAGGCGGAAATTGATTATCGAGGCGGGGTTGATTGATGAGGGCGATGCCCGCGTCCTTGATAATTCCCTTTCCATTGAAACCGCAGATAAGATGGCCGAGAATGTCGTGGGCATATTCCAAATGCCGTATGCGCTGGCCATGAATTTCAAAATCAACGGGAAGGATAGGGTAATCCCGATGGTAACTGAGGAGCCATCGGTTGTTGCAGCTGCGTCGCATGCAGCAAAATTATGCCTGCCTGAAGGATTTGCCTCCTCGTCCACTTCCCCCATTATGATTGGCCAAATTCAGGTGGTGGGCTTAAAGGAGCCGGAGAAAGCAAGGGACATGGTGCTCAAGGAAAAGAACAGGCTGCTTGAGCATGCAACCGGCAAGGATTCCGCGTTGGTAAAATTAGGGGGAGGGCCCAAGGATTTATCGGGCAAGATCATTACCACCAAAAGGGGGAAAATGCTGATTGTGGAAATCCTCGTTGATGTGCGGGATGCGATGGGCGCAAATGCGGTCAATTCCATTTGCGAGCACTTGGCGCCGGAAATCGAAAAAATCACCGGCGGGAAGGTTCGGCTGCGCATATTGAGCAATTTGGCGGTCCATCGCTTGGCGCACGCAAAGGCAATATGGAAAAGGGAAATAATCGGCGAGGAGGCAATCGAGGGGATTTTGGATGCGTACGAATTTGCCGCAAATGACGAGTTCAGGTGTGCAACGAACAACAAGGGGGTAATGAACGGCGTCTCCGCAGTCTGCCTTGCATCCGGGAACGATACCCGTGCAGTCGAGGCTGCATGCCATGCTTACGCAAGCTGGAAAGGCAAGGGGAAATACCTGCCGTTTGCGGAATATTCAAAGAATAAAAGCGGGGATTTGGTTGGGGAAATAGAATTGCCAATCGCAGTTGGGATCGTGGGCGGCGCCACTAAGACCCATCCTCTTGCCCAACTCTCGCTGAAAATATTAGGAGTGAAATCCGCCCAGGAGTTGGCAGAAATCATGGCCTGCGTTGGGCTTGCAAACAATTTCGCTGCCTTAAGGGCGCTATCAACGGAAGGCATAAATCGGGGTCATATGGAGCTCCATGCAAGGAATGTTGCGATTGCAGCAGGAGCGAAGGGAAAAATGGTTGATGAGGTCGCCGCCCAGCTTGCCCGCGAAAAAAATGTAAGGGTTGAGCGGGCAAAAGAGCTGATTTACGAGCTCGGGAAGAAGTCCTGATTTTTTGAATAAGTGGATTGCGCATGCCTAATAAAATTAAGTGGATCATAGTGGAGGAGCATTACGATGCCCATCCGTTCCCGTTCTACATCCACATGGACCTGATTTCAACTAGCTACCCGGAAATTATCGGGACGGGCTTCAAGAACACCATTTTGCTTTGCGAGAACAACCTGATGCTGCAGGTGTTCGACGAGTCCGAATTCTCAAGGATCGGGCTCCATGCTTTGGACAGGCTCATGAACCAGCCGGGTTTTGGGCTCAAAGTGAGGAGAAATGCCCGGATCGGGCTCGAAAAGCTGGAAAGGACAGTTGACCTTATCCTCCGAACCGACCTTTCGCACCTATCCAACTTGCAGCTTTCAAAGCTGATGGAAAGCTATGTCCTTGCTTTCCGCAAATCCTCGGTCTGGGGGACCATCATTTCATTCATTGAGTATGAGAATTTCTACGGCTCGAAGAAAATAAAGGAATTCATTGCGGATCATGCGGGAAACTCCAAGGTCGATCCCGCAGATGCGTTTGAAGCGCTGTCCTCATGGCCAGAGAAAACGTTTGTGCTCAGGGAAAAGGAGGAACTGCTAAGGATTGCTGAAAGGTATCCTGCCCTTGCAGGCACCAGCCGAATTCCTAGGCCCCTCAAGGAAGCACTAGCAGAACATGCAGCCAGGTTTGGCTGGCTGGCCTATTCCTACCAAGGCCCACTTCTCAACGAGGGATATTTTGAAATGGAACTTCGGGAGCTGCGCTTCGCAGGATACTCTTATGCGAAGTTCAAGGCGGAGGAAACTAGGCGGAATGCCAAACGGCGCATATGCCTGAAGGCGCTCAATTTCTCAAGGAAAGAGCGCGAGTTGACCGATGCCCTTGCGGAACTGTTCTTCCTCAAGGCGCTCAGGCGGGATATAGACTTCAAATCGAACTTTGCCCTCTCGTTTGTGTTCCGGGAACTTTCGAGGAGGCGGGGGCTTTCAGTCAACCAATCGCGCTTCATGCTTGCAGAGGAAATCATTGGCGCCCTCCGGGGAGGCCCGATCAATTTCAGGGAACTGCAGGCGCGCACTAAGTGCTTTGCCTACTATTTCAATAGCGGTTTGCTCAGGGTATTGTCGGGGGATAGGGCGCTCTTGCTGAAAAGACTGCTTCCGGGAAAGAAGGTGCTTAACCTTAAGAAATTCGCCGGCGAGGTTGCCTCGATAGGTAAAGCTAGGGGAAGGGTGAAAGTCGTGAGGGGAAAGAGCGATTACTCCAAATTCAAGAAAGGGGATGTGCTTGTTGCCATTTCCACAAACCCCAACATGGTTCCCCTTATGAAAAAAGCTGCGGCAATAATCACCGAGACGGGGGGGATAACCTCGCACGCAGCCATAGTAAGCCGCGAACTAGGCGTCCCTTGCGTGATAGGCACGAGAATTGCAACCAGCGTGCTCAAGGACGGCGACCTTGTCGAGGTTGATGCAAGAAAAGGGGTAGTCCGGAAAATTTCAAAGGGAGGCAAGTAGGCAATTGCATCTATTGCGCTTCCCATGGTAAGTATTCTTTCCAAACCGCACCATATTTACATGATGGGGCCCCAATGATACCATGAAATTGGTCCACATTGCAATCATGGCCGCAGTTTTGGCATCGTTTTCAATATCCTTGTATTTCTACGAGCAGATGCCGGATAAGGTTGCAACCCACTGGGGGCTTTCCGGAAAGGCCGACGGGTATTCCGGGAAGGTGTTCGGCTCCTTTTTTGTGCCGGTGCTGCTCGTTATCATGAGCGTCTTGCTATATTACATCCCTTTCATCGATCCGCTGAGGGCAAATGTTGCCAAATTCCGCGAGCACTTCGACAGGTTCATCCTGGTTTTTGCCCTTTTCATGCTATACGTCCACATACTTTCGATCTATTGGAACCTGGGGAACGAATTTGATTTTGGGCAGTTCATGCTTCCGGGATTTGCGGCCCTCTTTATCGAGGTGGGGAGCCTGATCGGGCATGCGAAGCGCAACTGGTTCATCGGGATACGCACCCCCTGGACCCTAAGCAGCGAACGGGTATGGGATAAAACCCATAAGGTTGGCGGCGATTTATTCAAGGCAACGGGAATCTTGTCTTTGTTGGGGGTGTTCTTCCCGCAAATAGGATTCATCGTGATAATCGGGATGGCGCTCGCCATTGCAGCGTGGTCGCTGGTTTTCTCTTATGTAGAATTCAGGAAGGAGCAAAAAACAAAAAGGAAATAATCCGCGGTGGAATAAGCGCTAGCCAATTTACGATTGAAAAAACCGCTCCCCGATTCAAATCATTTTAGCGCTCCCAACTCTTTCCCTATCTTCTCGAACTTTTCCAATGCCGTGTCCAGGTCCTCCTTCTTCAGGGCCGCATTCATCATCGTGCGTATCCGCGCCTTATCCTTTGCAACCATCGGAAAAACAATCGGAAGGGCAAAAATGCCCTCATCCATCAGCCGGGTTGCGAACCGTTGCGCAAGGCCGGAATCCCCGAGCATGACGGGGACAATCGGCGTTTCAGAAACGCCAGTGTCGAATCCCATCCTTTTCAAGCCGCGCTTCCAGTAATTAGTGACCTTCCACAATTTTTTCACGTGGCGCGGCTCGTTCTTGACAACATCCAGGGAGGCGATGCATGCGGCGGCAGTAGCAGGTGGCGCCGACCCCGAAAGGAGCCAGGTGCGGCTCTTGTTGTAGGCGAATTCCTTGAGGGCAGCGCTTCCGCTTACATATCCTCCTACGACACCGAACGCTTTTGAGAATGTGCCCATCTCTATATCCCATTTGCCTTCAAGATGGAAGTGGTGCACAATCCCAATGCCGTTCCCCAAGACCCCATCCCCGTGCGCATCATCGACATAGCTGATTGCGGCATATTCCCTGCATAGCTGCGAGATTTTTTCCATCGGCGCAATATCCCCGTCCATCGAAAATACCCCGTCGGTGATGACAAGGATGCGGCGGTATTTTCCCTGCGCTTCCTCCAAGAGTTTTTTCAGCTCGTCCATGTTCTTGTGCGGGTATACCTTCCTTTCGGCTTTTGTGAGCCTGACCCCGTCGATAATGCTCCCGTGGTTGAGCTCATCGGAAATGATCAAATCCCCTTCCCCAACCAATGCCGGGATGAGCCCTGCATTGGCTGCAAATCCGGTCTGGTAGTAAAGCGCATCCTCCGAGCCCTTGAATTCCGCTATTTTCCTTTCGAGTTGCATATGCAGATCCATCGAGCCGGCAATTGCGCGCACCGATCCGCTGCCTGCCCCGTGGGATTTTATGGCGGCAATCGATGCCCGCTTTATTTTAGGATGGTTGGAAAGGTTGAGGTAATTGTTGGAACAAAGCATCAGCACCTCCTTTCCGTTCACTTTCGCATGCGGCTGCGATGGCCCTTGCAGCTCCCTTATTACCCAATTCAGGTTCTTCGCCTTCAAGTCATCTATTTCTGTTTTCAGGAAATCCAGGTAGTGCGCCATATGATCACCTTCGACAATTAGCTAAATACTCTTTTTCAGGATGGATTTTTAATTGACTATGTTTGAAATAAGGAACGCAGCCATAAGGCCGGAAAAAGTATTTTTTCCATACCGTCCATTTGATAAGGCGGATTGCCGTTTGGGATTGAATTTGCGGTGAAGGCGACAAGGGAAGGCCGTATCCCAATGGCCTTTTGCGGTTTTCCCCTTTGGGATTAACTATGCTGGGAATGCGAATAGGATTTGAGGGTTCAGCCAATGCCCGTTTAGGGACTTTCCGTTACGAAAACTCCTGAAAGATTGCGGTGATGCCCATGGAAGGAAAAATGAAGGCGCTTATGAAAACCGAAGCAAAACCCGGAGCGGAACTAAGGGAGGTTCCGATACCTAAGCTGGCGCCAAGGGAGGTTCTTGTCAAAGTGAAGGCCTGCAGCATCTGCGGCACAGACCAGCACATCTACGGCTGGGACAAATGGGCGCAATCGCGCGTAAAGGCGCCGATGATCTTTGGCCACGAATTTGCAGGTGAAGTTGTTGAGCGGGGCAGCCTCGTTTCCAAAGTGGAGATAGGCGATCACGTTTCAGGTGAAACCCACATCGCGGACTATAACTGCTTCCAGTGCCGGATCGCAAATGCGCACATATGCGAGAACCTGAAAATCCTGGGAGTTGATACCAACGGCAGCTATGCGGAATACATTGCAATCCCTGAGAACAATGCGATCCACAACGACAAGTCCATCCCGCATGAGGTGGCAACCGCCCAGGAGCCCCTTGGGAATGCCGTTCATACGGTTTTTGCGCAGGATATTTCGGGGAGGCGGGTGTCGATTTTTGGCTGCGGCCCAATTGGGCTTTGCTCCATCATGCTCTGCAAGGCAGCTGGCGCAACTGAAATTTACGCCGTGGATGCGAACGAATACCGGCTTAATATGGCTAGGAAATTGGGCGCAACGCTCACCATTAACGCCAGCTCGGAAGATCCTGCAAAGCGCATCCTGAAGGAAACCGGCAAGGGCGTGGATGTGTTCCTGGAAATGTCCGGCCACGAGCCGGCGTTGAAGGCGGGTTTTGAGTCGCTGCGCGGGGGAGGGGATGTTGCCATCCTGGGCGTATTCCCAAAGGAAGTCACAATGGATATCAACAATTACATCGTCTTCAAATCCGCAACTGTCAGGGGGATAAATGGCAGGAAGCTCTTTAGCACCTGGTACAAGGTTGCCGCGTTCCAGAAATCGGGCGCCGTTGACTTGCGGAAAATCATCACGCACAAGTTCAAATTGGAGGAGTATGGGAAGGCCTTCGAATTGCTCAAGTCCGGTAATTGCGGGAAGATCGTCATGATCCCCTGAACTTTGCTGGGAAACCGCGCTGTTGGGGTCGAGTGCGTTGTCCCATCCGGCAAAATTTTAGTCTTATTTCCGTTCCAATCACCGCCCTAACCGGTTTGTAAAAGCGCAACTTGTTTTAAACCTGACGCAGTTACTGATTCATGGGCGCGGCAGGAGGGAGGCGGGGCTATTTTTTGCATGCCAATTTCATATGGCTAGGCATCGCTCTTTTCGTATTCTATTTCCTTGCGCAAGGAGGGTCCGCGCAGGAAAACCAGACTTCGGGAGGGGACGGCCCTCCGACAGTAATTTCCAATTTAACAATTTCTCCGAACGCTTATTCCGCGTCCGTTTTTTGGGAAACCGACCTTCCGTCAGATTCGGCCGTTTTCTACCAGTTGGTGCAGTTTGGGGCAGCCCAGCAGTCCGTTTTCCAACCAGATAATTCCATTTCGCATGCCGTGGATATATTTTCCCTGCAACCCTCATCAGATTACTTGTTCCATGTGATGAGCTGCAGCCCGGATGGCTGCGTGAATTCGACCGAAAGCCAATTTTCTACTTCCCCTGCCCCGTTGCCATCCCCTTCCGCCAGCCCTTCGCCAGAGGCAAGCACTTCCCCCTCGCCAATTCCTGCACCCTCACCATCCGCATCACCATTAGCAACCAGTACGCCATCCCCTTCCCCAAGTGCAACTGAAATTCCCTCCCCCTCCGTTGGGCCGACGGTTTCACCAACCCCTGCAATCTCTCCTATTCCCTCCCCAAAAACCAAGGCGCTTTCCCAAAAGTCATTCCAGCGATTGGTGGTTTGCCCCAAATGCGGCCAGCACAAGGCGCCGCCATTAACCGATGTTTCAATATCTGTATCCATCGACCTTGCAGAATCCCATCTGGATGCGGCCCTTTCGGACACATTCCCCGCAGCCTGGCAGGTGGTTGATGCGGCCGGAGGCAAGGTGGAGGATGTTGCGCCCGGAATAAAAAGAATAAGTTGGGATGCTTCGGGAATAACCGGCACGTTTTCTAAATCCTATACCCTTCACACCCCGGAGCGCACGCTTCCCCCAACAAAATACGATTTCAATGCGGCATTTTCGTCGTTGGAGGGGGACGGGGACGAGGGCGGCTATTTCATCATCCTTGGCGATCCGGTTGCGCAGCCAGGAGGGGAAGTTGAACTGCGGCCCCAGGGATGCAGGGCTTATAACAATGGGGGTGATACTGGCTTATTTACGGACGGCATTTGCGATGGGGTGTACCCTAGCAATACGTGCGGCTCATCTGCTGACCGTCTTAGTTGCGATGACAATATCCGGGAAACAAACAATGCGGACAATGGATTTTTCATGGGGATGCTTGCCAATTACTCGAATTCCACTATCACCGACTGCGGCTACATCGATACCGTAAGCGTGTGCTTTGAATGGTGGAGGTCCGCCTCGGTAACATGCAATGGCATTTACGCGGGCAACAATTGGGACTATTTTCAAGAAAATGTTGCGGGAAACCCCGGCACAAGCGCAAACCCGGCAATAATCTGCACCTCCATAACCGCAAACAAGAGCGCCCAATTCGGTATCCCCTGGCAATGCGATGACTTCTTTGGGCCTAGCCAAAAAGAACCCTATTTGTTCGGGGAGTGCACATCAAATGCCGCCGGCCAGTCCATGAACATTGACCAGCTCTTTTACAACGTCACCTATTATACCAACGAGTGCACGACGCTCACCTCGAGTACAACCTACACTAATGACATCAATGCAAGCACCATCAACAGCAACGGCACATGCATGAACATCAGCACCAGCAATGTGATCCTTGATTGCACTGGCCATTCGATCGTGGGCAATGGCACCGCCGGCTACGGCGTCAACATAACCGACGCAAACAACGTAGTTGTCAAGAACTGCGTCATTAAGAATTTCTCAAGGGGCATATCGGCGGTGAACGCAATAAACCTCACGCTGATAAACAACACCTTCATCAACATGACCGATTTTGGGATTTACATCGCGAATTCAAGCGGGAGCAACCTGACCTCGCAATTGCTTACGGATTTCCTCGCAAAGGACATGGCCAGCGGCGCTGGGAACAACATAACCGGAATCTACCTGAACAACTTTTCCAACAGCTTCTTTACCCGCATAAACATATACCGGCTTACTGCCGGGAACACATCCGCAAATTCTGTCGATGGCGGCGATGCATTTGGGATTTATGGGATAAATTATTACAACAACAGCTTCTCCCACCTATACCTGAATTCGCTATATGGCGGCAGGCCCAAAAACGCTTCCGCATCCGGGGTTGGCGGCGATGGCGGGAATGCCACCGGGATGTATTTGTCTAATGCGAATCACTCAACTTTCACCAATTTTAGCTTCGTCAATCTGTGGGGGGCGAATGCTAGCCATGGACTAACCAGCTCATCCCCAACAGCTGGAGGCAGGGGCGGCTTTGCAATTGGCGTTAGCTTGATCAACACCTACAACAACACTTTCCTCAACCTCACCGTTGACACCATTTACTCCGGATTTGGGGGCAATGGTGGCGACAGGATCACCGTCTCGGGAAGCGGCGCTGCAGCAGGCGCTTCTGGAAGCGCCTATTTGACAAATCTGCAAACCTCAAACAACAACAGCCTGACCCGGCTTATTTTGTGGAATGCCACGGGAAGGATTGGCGGAAAAGGGGGAAACCGGCTAACAAGCGGGACTGGCGGCGCAGGCGGCGATGGCGGCGAGGCTTTTGGCATCGCATTTTTGTATGCGAGCTATAATAACGTGTCAATTGCCGAGATTCGGGCGATGGTGGCAGGTGCCGGGGGCTCGGGAGGGTCAGGGTGCGTGTCCACAGGCGGGGA
>DATDZF010000033.1:0-10898 GCA_035288785.1 Candidatus Norongarragalinales archaeon | reverse complement strand
CCGCCGGCATGGGCGGAGGGACCGGGACCGGAGCTGCGCCCATTGTCGCACAGATTGCCAAGCAACAGGGCGCAATAACCGTTGGGATGGTGACATTCCCATTTGCACTTGAGCGCGCAAGGATGGACAAGGCGGACTGGGGTCTTGAGCAGCTTTCAGCTGTTTGCGACACCGTAGTAATAATAGATAACAACCGGCTTGTCAAATTCGTGCCGAACCTGCCAATGAACCAGGCCTTTGCTGTTGCCGACACGTTGGTTGCCAAAGCCGTCAAGGGAATCGCGGATACCGTGATGCTGCCCTCGCTGATGAACATCGATTTCGCCGACCTGCGCATGATCATGGGCAATGCCGGCACCGCGATGATCTCCATTGGGGAAGCATCGGGCACCGACCGCGTCAACCAGGCAATCCAGAGCACCTTGGAGCACCCGCTCCTTGATGTGGACTATGCGGGCTCGAAGGGCGCACTCATCCTGATCAACGGCGGGCCGCAGATGACCCTTGGGGAAGCCGTCAAGATAGGTGAAGGCATAACCGATGCATTCGACTCGAAGGCGTACGTGAAATGGGGCGCAAGGATCTCCCCTGACCTTGGCGACAAGATCGTCGTTACTGCAGTTGTCACCGGAGTCACCTCGCCGAACGTCATGAGGCATGCTGAGGCGAAGAAGGCGACAGTGAAGGAGGGCATGGGCCTTGAAAACATCAATTTTGTTTGATGTTTTCCCCTTTTTTCTTTTTCTTTTGTTTTTTATCTGAAATATGCGCCTGTTTTGTTTATCCCGTTTACTTGCCATTTTCTCCGGCACGACCTGTTTTTTCCATCCCCCCAAATTTCACGAATCCTCCGCCCCATCCCTCAATCGGTTTCAAATCCCTTCCTATTGTGGAATTGGGAGGAAAAGACCACAAATGCACCGAAAGGTATTTATACCGCAATAAAATTTACTAGTTACCCGCTTTGTAAAAAGGAAAAGGTGTTCCCATGAGGATCCCGTTGTTCGCTTTTTCACTCCTGCTTCTAGGCCTGTTGATTGCGCCCGTTTATGCCGAGGATGGATCGGATGATTCCGCTACCTCCCTCAGGGATCGGGTGGCAAAGAATATTCGGGAGGCGGTAACCGTCGGATGCACCGCCGAATACAATCCGGTATGCGGCGTTGATGGCAAGACCTACGGAAATGCCTGCAAGGCAACTGCCGCAGGGACGGAGGTTGCAAGCCGCGGCGTCTGCAAGGGCGTATCGGATGATGCGGAAAAATGCCGTGGTTTAACCTCGGTTGCGGAGAAGGCCGCCTGCCTTAGGAAACTTGGCGCAAGCGACGATGTCGCAACTCCGTTTAGGGACTGCAAGATGCTTGAGGATGAGGCGCAGGAAAAATGCTATGCCGGCCTGAAGGAAAACGTGAGGGAAAAGCTGGCATCCACCATGCTTAGGAATTGCGCCTTGATTGTTGATGATTCCAAGCGTGCGGAATGCAAGCGGATTGCTTCAACAGATTCCCTGCCCCCAAAGCCCCCATCGGAAAGATGCGCGGATTTCACTGATGACAAGGATAAGCGCATGTGCCTGCTTGCCCTTAAGGAGGATGTGGAGGAACGCGTCGAAGTCAAGGGCGTTGCATACGAGTGCGCAAAAAAATTCGCAAATGACGAGGTTGGAAGGCTTGCTTGCCTCAAGAAATTGCAAGTCGAGGTTCGTGACATGCGCATGGACTGCCAGGTTTATTCCGACAGCCCCGAGCTGCAGGAGCGCTGCCGCGTTTGCGATGCGATGACCGAAAACCTTCCCGCACGCGCCAGTTGCGTTTCAAGGCTTAAGGAGTGCCGGGAAAAGTACGAGGACAATGACGATGACAATGGAACCGAGGATGACAAGGGCGGCCTTCGCGCCTGCATTGGCGAATTGAAGAACGACGATGACAGGGATAATCGCTGCAAGAACATAGATTCCCCGCTGCTGAAAGCCGCGTGCCTGAAAAAGGAGTACGGCCTTAAGGGCATCAAGGCGTGCGACACCAAGAAAGGCTATGAGAAGACCAAATGCCAATCGGACGAAAGGGACCGGGTCGTTGAATACCTAAAGCACGAGTTCCGCAAGATCCGCGCTGCAATCGAGAAGCTGGAATCGCAGGGCTACCTGACCGAGGAGGAGCTCGCAAACATCAAGGCGTACGCGCAAAGGAAGCAGGATGAATTTGAGAATGCGAAGACACCCGAGGAGAGGCGCGCCATAATCAAGGAGGTAATGGCAAGGTGGAAGGAGTTCAAGGAAAATAAGGTGTTCAAATTCCACATGAAGACCATTCTCAAACGTATCGAAGTGATGAGGAAGCACATTTCAAAATTAAAAGCGCTCAGCGCAAAATTAAACGAGACTTCGGGGAATGTTACGCAGCTTAATTCCGCAATCCTAAAGCTTGAAGCCGAACGTGGCAAAGTCAAGGATTCGACAACATTTAGGGAAGCGCAATGGAGGCTTAACAGCATCACCCTTTGGCTGGCGCACATCAAGCGCATTTTGGTTCTGATACGCGAAGGCAAGCCGGTTGACATCCCGGATCCGACAATTGGGCCTTTCCCGACTCCAGAGCCATCATTGACACCTACGCCATCGCCAATCGCTTCGCCAACCCCGACATCCACTCCATCTGTCGAAGCGAGCCCCTCTGCAACTGCGACGCCATCCCCTACAACCATTGCAAGCCCAACGCCTTCCGTAGAAGCGTCGCCCACACCCACTGCAACACCAACTGCAGAGCCATCCCCATCGCCTGAACCAACTCCCACCCCGACTCCATCAGTTGAAAGCTCTCCAAGCCCCGCGGCTTGATTATTTTCCCGTAAATAGGTGACTACCATGAAAAAAATCATTTTCGCATTGGTCATTTCCGCGCTCTTGGCATTTGGCTGCCTTGGGGGCGGGAAACCGGAGGCAAGCGCAACGCCAACTCCTGAGCCCACAAAATTGGCAACCGTTGTTACAATTGACCCCTCGCTTGACAGTGCAATTGATGACAGCGCTGCACAGTCTGCGGAACTGGAAAAGCTCACAAATGAGATTGACCAGGCTGATATTTCCATAACCGATGATGAATTGGGCGCGCTTGGTTAAGGAAAATTCTAAAGAAATTAAGTTTAAGGCAAAAATCCCACCAAAACATTAAGGCAAATAAAAAATCAATAATTGTAGGCTCCGTGCATTGAATAATCACGGGACCGTCCCGAAGAGGTGCAGATGCAAACGCGGCAAAATTCCGTGCAGATTTTCGATTTCGGAAGGCAGAGCAGCTTAGACTGTTTTCGTTGATTCCGGGTTGAACGTCGGCAGGGAACTTTCCTCCGGAGGGGAGGCTATTAATGCCCTCTTGGAATGAGGTATTCCGGCCTTCGCTGCACTTGCAAAGCATGAACTCCTTGGGACGGTCTCAAATTCTGTTTGTTGGCCAAATTACATTATGAATGGATAATCTGGTCGCCAGCTTCTTTTTATGCAGGTATCGGGCCGCACTAGGTTCTTCCCCAACCGATCCTCAATTTTCACAAGCCCTCCCCTTCCGTTCCATCCATCCAAAGCCCAAATTCCTATTTAAACTTGCATCCACAACTTATTCCCATGGCAGAACTGCACGAATTCGAGCTCGTGGATGAGGCGCAACCACTCTTCCCAAAATCCAAATATGTTGAGCAGGTCGATAGGCTCAAGCTTAAATGGGCGCAAAGGTTCTCATGGGCCATGCACCGCCGCCTTCCTGGCGTCCTTTTCGGCCCTGCAACCGCGCTTTGGCGCACCAACAGGAAGCTCAATTTCTACGAGGGGGTTGAGGAAAGATTACGGGCACATCGCTCCGAGTACGAGAAGGGCGATTACAGCTATTTCATGGGTGATGAATTCGCCTCCTTTATGCGCGGCCATGCATCCATCCTTCGTATGGCAAGGTTTGTGCACGATTTGAAATCGATGAAATGGGTGACCTCCTTGACAGCACTGACGGGCAGGGGCATGCAGTTGGGGCTATTCAGATGGAGCCTGCAGCATTCGCCAATCCTTTTCGGATCCGGATTTAGGGAAACCGCCAAGGCCGGCCCACCAGTGTATTGGCGCGACCGAACTTCCACCCGGAAGGATATGGAGGCGAAATTGGGGTTTTGGCTATCCGGTTTCCCAAGAATGCAGCGCCTTGGAATCCCTTACCCTGGCACACAGGGAAATTCGGTCCTGGAAATTGACCGTCGGGAAGCCATACGCACATATATCGATTGGGTGGGCAGATTGCGCCAACACTATGAGGCAGAACGGGATAGGATCAATGTGGCGCTCCGCCAGCTCTCCTCTTCGGCAAGGCTTAGCGAGCTGACATCCAGCAAGGCAAAATACCTGCTCGATTCCAGCGCGGATCGCACCAAAGCGAACGAGTACCTGATGGATATGGTCGAGAAAAAACGGCTCGAAGCAGATGCACCGCTCATGCATACGGATGTCTTTTTTGATAGGGAAAGCGGCTTTTTGAGGAAGGCGGGAAAGAGCGTGCGGCTCCGGACAATCAAAACCGAGGATGGAAGGACAAAATTTGCGCTGATATTTGACAAGCAGGTCAGGGGAGGCTTCCATGAGGATGGGTTCATGCTTGATGCGCAAAATCGGAACTGGAGGGTCCTTTTCGACCACCTCGGGATAAATCCGACAACCCGCCCGCAAAGGGAGGCCGATGTTGTGGGGCTGCTCAAAAGTCACGGCTTTGAGCCAATTGCCACTGTCAACTACAACCGCACCGTATTCCGCTCCCGCACCTTCACGCTCCATTACGACACGGATATCAGGTTCGATGCAAGGGGCAAGAAGCGCTCAATACCTGGCTGGATAGAAACCCATGTCGAGAATCCCAAGCTGCTTTCATCCGTGCAGGAACCCGAATTCCCATTCGATCCAGAGAAGGTCATCAGGCGCAGGTCGCTTGACATCATCCTCGACAAAGGAAACCGCCGCAAATCGACTTTGCTGTTCTCCTGAAACAACCTTTTTAAACGTTCGACTGCTGAATATTAGCTCTATAAATCTGATTTTTAATCAGAATCAACAGGTAGAACTACTTATGGCACGAAAGGAGAACATCGCAGAGGAAGCGGGCAAATTGATGAAGAACCGGCAGAACATCCGGAACATGGGGATTGTTGCACATGTGGACCATGGCAAGACTACCCTTAGCGACTCCCTGGTTGCCCTTGCGGGCCTCATTTCGCAGGAGCTCGCAGGCGAGCAGCGCGTCCTTGATTATGACGAGCAGGAGCAGGCAAGGGGGATCACAATCAAGGCAGCAAACATCTCCATACCCTACGTTTACGAGGGCCAACCCTACCTGATTAACCTCATCGACACGCCCGGCCACGTTGATTTTGGCGGGCATGTCACCAGGGCAATGCGCGCAGTTGACGGGGCAATTATTGTAATTGATTGCGTTGAAGGGATCATGCCCCAAACCGAGACGGTGCTAAGGCAGGCATTGAAGGAAAAAGTGAAGCCAGTCCTTTTCATCAACAAAATTGACCGCCTGATCAACGAATTGAAACTGGACGCCACCCAGATGCAGCAGCGCTTCCTCAAGATCATCACCGGCGTGAACAAATTGATCACCACATTCGGCTCCGAGGAGTTCAAGGTGGAATGGCAAATCGAGGTGCAGAAGGGCAATGTCGCCTTTGGCACCGCGTTCAACAAATGGGCGATTTCAGGCAAGCAGATGAAGAAGTCGGGCATGACCTTCAAGGACATCTACCAGGCGTGCGTGGATGGAAAGCATGCGGAGCTCCAAAAGAGCATACCCCTTGGGCCGGTCATAATGGACATGATCATCAACCACCTCCCAAATCCGCTTATCGCCCAGAGGTACCGCGTCCCGGTCATTTGGCATGGCGATTTGGATAGCAGCCTTGGCAAAAGCATGCTCAATGTTGATGCTGCTGGAAGCGCTTGCTTCATGGTTACGGCCATCCAGATGGATCCCCATGCAGGCGAAGTGGCAGTAGGCAGGCTCTATTCGGGAACACTTAAGAAGGGTTCAGACCTCTACCTAGCCTCACAATTCAAGAAGGAGAAATTGCAGGGCGTCGCGGTATACATGGGCCCCGACCGCATCACCATCGATGAAGTTCCCGCGGGCAACATCGTAGCACTTGTAGGCCTTAAGGAAGTGTATTCCGGTGAAACCGTTTCAGAGGAGCACATCACGCCATTCGAGCAAATCAAGCACCACTCGGTGCCCGTCGTTACCAAGAGCATCGAGGCGAAAAATCCCCGCGACCTTGTCAAGCTTGTGGAAGCCATGAAGAAGCTGGGCAAGGAGGACCCAACCATGAAGCTGGAGATCAACCAGGACACCGGCGAGCACCTGATTTCGGGAATGGGCGAGCTGCACCTTGAGATCATCGAGTACAAGATCAAGAACGAGCAGGGCGTGGAGATTGTCACCTCCCCTCCGATCGTGGTATACCAGGAATCGATTTTTGGCGAATCGCCCGAGCTGGAAGGGAAGTCCCCAAACAAGCACAACAAGTTCAAGATTTATGTGAAACCAGTTGAGCAAAGCGTTGTCGATGCGATCAATGACGGCACAATTGACGAGCACAAGAAAGGGAAGGAATTGATCGAGCTATTGATCAAGGCCGGCCTTCCAAGGGATGAAGCCAAATCCGTCATGTGCATCCACAACGGCAACTTCTTCCTCGACATGACCAAGGGAGTGCAATATTTGACGGACATCAAGGAATCCATCATCACCGCTTTTGAGGAGGCCATGAACCAGGGCCCGCTTGCAAAGGAGAAGTGCATCGGAGTGAAGGTGATCCTGAATGATGCGACGATCCATGTGGACCCGGCGCACAGGGGGCCAGCGCAGCTATTCCCCGCAATTAAGCGCCCCATCTATGCGGCTATGTTGATGGCCAAATGCACCCTATTGGAACCAAAGCAGAAATTGGTCGTCAACTCCCCCTCAGATTACCTTGGGAACATCACCACAAAGATCCAGGGCAGGAGGGGGCAGGTTGAAAACATCGAGCAGGAAGGCGAGGTAGTCACGGTGACCGCGAAAGTGCCCGTCGCGGAGATGTTTGGCTTTGCAAACGAGATCCGGGGCGCAACTCAGGGAAGGGCCGCATGGTACTACGAATATGCCGGCTACGAGAGGCTGAACCCCGACCTGCAGGCAAAGATCCAGCTCCAGATACGGAAGCGCAAGGGAGAGCCGGAGAATGCGCCAACGTCGAAGGACTTCCTGGAATGAGGTTTTTTTCCTTTTGTTGGTTTTTATCAAGTTGGCCTATCCCTAGCCATATCCCTGATCAATAAATCAGCATTCAGGACCCTACTGGTTTTCCTTTTACCTTTTTCGTCCTACCATTCAACCACCACGTACATATTGTTTTAAAAATATCCCTCCCACTTATTCCATACAGGTGATATTGATGGCAGAAGCCCCAAGACCCCCGGAACAGAGAAAAATTACTGCTGCGATGGCGGAAGCGCATTTCCCAATTGTGCACGATTTTGTCAGGCCCGAAGTATTGAAAAAACGTGACTCTGACGTAGGCCCCCTCCAAACATCTTTGCTGGCAGCCGCTTTTGCCGGCTTTGCGAATGTTGGTGTTGAGAGGAGAGTAGCTGAGCGTAGGGGTGCAGATAGGCGAGTTGAAGTTGAACAAGTGGATAAAAAAGAGCGCCGCAAGGCGGAAAGGCGAGGTAAGGAAGTAAGGCGGGTAGATTTGCTTGATCCGTTCAGGGCAAAAGATTTTGAAAGCCGAATTAAGGCCCATTTGAACTCGCCTGGGAATAGGACCTGGAGGTTGGGAATTCCGCCGCAAAGACCCCGCTTAGAAGGGGTAATGGACGGGCTGAGGGGAATTTCCTTTGATCGCTCCTACCTTCTCAAGCGGCTTGATGTGCGAGGAGAAGGCAATGAACAGCAAGCATTGCGGGATGGGCTTGTGAATGCATATAATGCAGGAGTTAGGCTGCGCGGAGGACATTGGCTTATGACACGAAACTTGTCATCCGCAAGGCCGAGGAAAGGAGGCAAAACCGGCAAGGCGCCGGCAGGAAAAGCGGAGCCTGTAGAGCAAACGGGCTAAATTTGCCTTCCTAACTGCAGAAGCAGGAATCAAGTAGCAGATATCTATCATGCTTAGTTGTACATCATCCAACTTCGCACGCCATTTTGCATTCATCCATTGATGCAAACGGCCTTACGCCTTCGCATCCGCCCCACATGAATTCCCTGCATAAGGCATCTTTCTGATCGAAATAGTACCCGTAAATCAGCCCCTTACACGGACCCGCAACCGGCTTTTGGAAGCATCTTTCATCCGTTGGTTCCCCCAACTTATTGGGGTTTTGGCTCCCCATCCACATATTGGCTGCAAGCAAAAAAAGGATCAGGACAATCGCGCCAATAATTGCCCCGCCGCTTGGCCCCTTCACGAAGAATCTCATTCCATTTTCACCTGCACCGCCTTCCTTTCCACATCAGCCGCGCCAAAATACTGCCTTTGCACCATGCCGGCAATCCCCGCAATCAGGTTCCACGGAAGAATCTGGATTGAGTTATTGTAATTCAGAACCGTATCATTGTAGAAATGCCGTGAATACGCAATCCGTTCCTCCGCATCCGAAATCTCATCTTGCAGGTGCAGGAAATTCGAATTCGCCTTGAGCTCGGGGTAATTCTCCGCTACGGCAAATACGGACTTCACTGCCTTTTCCATATTGTCGTTCGCCCGTGAGATATCCTCCACGGTTTTTGCATCCGCAAAACCGCTCCTTGCAAGCGCCACCTTCTCGAACACGCCCTTTTCGAATTTCGCGTAGCCCTTCACTGCTTCCACAAGGTTTGGTATCAAATCATTCCTCCTTTTCAGTTGCACGTCAATTTGGCTCCACGAATCGTTGCACCTCTCCCGAAGCTGCACGAGCCGGTTGAATATTACGACTATTGCCAGCACGATTATTGCAAGAGCGCCACCAATGATAAAAAACTCGATTCCCATTGCAAATCACCATCTGATACCAAATATGCCCTTTTCCGAATCACCAAAATAACCTCGATCCTCCTGATTTATCGCCAAATAAGCCTCATGGCCCATATGCAATTCATCACCAAATTAACCTCAACCCTCCTGATTTATCGCAAAATATCCCATATAATCCATAAGCAGAGCATCGCCAAATTATTCTTGATCCTCCTAATTTATCGCCAAATATGCCTTGCAATCCACAAGTTATTCATCACCAAATTATGCCAAAAAGGAGCATTGCCCCTCCGATGATAGCCATTGAGTATCCGGCCAAATTCACCCACTTGTCATCAGACCTTTTGCGCTTTAGGAACTCTTCCTCCTTCCCATAGCTTATTGCCAGGGGCTCCCGTGCGTCCTTGCATACCATCAAATGGTTCCCGCTCCTTATTGCCATCCCGTAAACAAACGCATTTTCCGGCATTATCACGTGCTCCTCCCTCCTTGTTGCGCCGTTCATGTGCATGCCGGGCTCATCCAGCACCTTCTTGGCATCAATGAAATCCAGCGGCACTCCCTCTAAATTAATCCCGATTTTGCCGGTACCATCATCAAGGTCAAAAATCACGCTCCTCCTGACATCCTCCACGGTTTCCCAGCGGCCGCTGCGCCTGCCCTTGCTGTCTCTCGTTTCTACATACCTCTCCTTTACGCTCCTGCTCCAAACGCAGGGAGTTCCGGTATATGGTGAAGGGTAGGGCTTATCGCAAATTATCCTGCCATAGCATTTGGAGGGGACGCCATCAACCGCATCCTCCAACTGGACTGGCGGGAGGCGCGAAATCCTATAAAGGGCGTTTTCCTCATCCTTTGCCTTCTTGATCACAAAATAGCCGGCGCCGCCAAAAATGAGGCCAAAAATTAACAAGATGATGTTCATGAGTAAGGTAATCTTTAGGGGCAATAAAAACATATCTCTGGAGGGTAAAATTTGGGGGTAATTGAAAAATGCAATAATTCGGGGTTGGGGTAAAAAAATCAGCTCAAATTCATCTCAAGCGAGACGGACTTTGGTATTTCCATCCTCATGACGTCGCGAAGCACGCGGTCATCTGCCTTGATTTCCATCAGGCGCTTATGGATGCGGCATTCCCACTTCTCGTAGGTGTCGGAACCATCGCCGCACGGGGTTTTTCGTGTGGTGATCTTGAGCTTTTTTGTCGGCAGGGGGATTGGCCCCTTGACCTCCACTCCCGCGCGCTTTGCAATGTCCTTGATCTGGGTGCATACGCCGTCGAGATCCTCGTACGAACGGCTTTCCAGCTTGATCCTTGCTTTCATAATGAACACTCGCTAAAGGGAAAATTGGTTTTTGCACTAGTGGCATGGCATTTTGCCAAACCATCCATTCAAATGCATATCCCTGTTTATAAAATCATAAGCGAGGGCCTGCTTGACGGAAGGGTGCGTATTCTTCATACGGACCGATCCCTCATCTCGGCCTCTCAACTCATGAAAACAATCATAAAAAAATAAAAAATTTCGATTCGTTTTAGGCAGCAGCTTTCCTTGGGACCACATCCAGCACAACTCCCGCTGCGACGGTCTGCCCCATGTCCCTGATTGCAAACCTGCCAAGTGCCGGGTATTCGCTGTACTTTTCGACTACGGTTGCCTTGGTTGGCTTTATCTTGACGATTGCAACATCGCCAGTCTTGATGAAATCGGGGTTCTTCTGCGCCGTTTGCCCGGTTTTCGGGTCCTTCTTTTCCAGTATTTCAGTTATCGTGCATGCGACCTGCGATGTGTGCAGGTGGAAAACCGGCGTGTAATTCTTGCCAATGGCAGTTGGGTGGTTGAGCACGACAATTTGCGCGGTGAACTCCTCG
>DATDZF010000032.1:0-13306 GCA_035288785.1 Candidatus Norongarragalinales archaeon | reverse complement strand
TTCCCTGGCTTTCGTAGCCTTCAAGGCTACTCATCGCGAAGGTTCCCTTCACGATACCCTCGGAAGCCCACCCTTCCTAATTAGCCCTGTGAATAAAATAAAATCAGAAAACGGCCCGCCAACTTAGCAAATCAACACTTGCAATCGTTCCCTGATTTGCCGCCCTTCCAGCATTTTCCATCCTTGCAGTCAGCATCGCCGCAATCCCTTCCCTTGCAGCACTCGCTTTTCCAGCGGCAGCATTCATCCTCACCGCAGCACCCATCTTGCAGCTTCGCCTTCCTCAGGTCTGCAAGGGTTTTGCTCCGCGTCAGGAACATTGCAATTTGGAGCTCCTCCTTCCACAATTGGATTTCCTTCCGGATGCCCGCAACCCCGCCGGAATTCTGCGCCTTTATGAACGGAAGGCCGGCTCCAGCCATGGTTGCGCCTAATCTAATTGATTTGGCAACATCAAGGCCCGAGCGCACGCCCCCGGAGGCAATCAACTGCACATCCACGCATTCCGAGCATTCCATAAGGCACTTAGCAGTAGTGTTCCCCCAGTTCCAAAATGCCGCGCCTGCTTTTGCATCTTTCCTGTAAAGCTCAATTGCGCTCCACGACGTGCCACCTACTCCGGAAACATCAATTGCGGAAACCCCGGCATCTTCCAATTGTTTTGCGACCTCCCCGTTTATCCCCGCGCCGGTTTCCTTTGCAATCACCGGCACATCAAGGTAATCGCAAACTTTTCCTATCTGCAAAAGTGCGCCCTTCCAATTCTTGTCACCCTCGAGCTGGACCGCCTCCTGCATGGGATTCAGGTGGATGCAAAGCGCATTTGCCTCAATTGATGAAACGAGCGATTCAATTTGCTTTTTCGAATAGTTTTGAAGCTGCACAGCGCCGATATTCCCCGCCAGGAACACTTTCGGGGCAACATCGCGCACCATGAAGGTCCGTTTCATCCCGGGCTTTTCCAGCATCACCCGCTGCGAGCCAAGCCCGAGGGGGATGTTCTCCTTTTCCGCAGCAAGCGCCAGCTGCTTGTTTATCTTCTCCGCTTCCGCAAACCCGCCGGTCATGGATACGATCATCAGGGGCGCAGCAAATTTCCTCTTTAGGAATGAGGCGGACAGGTCAACATCGCTAAAATTGATCTCGGGAAGGGAGTAATGCACAAACTCGATGTCCTCAAAGCCGCCCTTCCTCGTCGTCTCGATCTTTTGCCTTAGCGCAATATCAACGTGCTGCATTTTCCTCGTTTCTATTCCCATCTTTTCCCCCCATTAGAAGATTACTTTTTTCGTTTATTAAAAGCTTCCCTTTCGAATTTCAAAAACGCCTCGGGCGGCTCTTTCCTTGCGCCTTCAAGGTCAAAATCCGCCTCCAGCACCCTAAGCCCCCTGCCTTTCCAATAATCCGCAAGCTTTTTCGCATCGTATTTTGCAAGGCAGATGGCCGCAATGGAATCCCCTCCGCCAGCGCCCGGGAGCCGGCACACATATGCGCCATGCTGCATCGATTCCTGTATAAGCGCGGTATGCGCCTTGCCCTCAATTTCCGCGCCCGCAAGCTCCCCGAGCTTCTTTGTAAGCAATCGCGCATCCTGCATGGAGTGGCGGAACCTTTCAAATGCGCCCTCACCCCTCCTGGCGGCGACCGCGAATTCCTCCCGCCCAATTTCCGCCTCGAGGGCCCGCAACTCCTCCAATGCAAGGCACGCGGCTTTTACGGATTCGTTAATCTCAGAAAGCAAGCCCGCGTATGCCTTCCTCTTTTTTTCCTTGAATTTTGAAATTTTCACCACAAATTCAGAGGTGGAGGCGGATGTGCCGGTATATGCAAGCAGGGGGACGAACATCTGCGGCATGCCCAAGGGAAAGATTTGGTAATCCCAAGTCCCTTCCATCAGCGCAGCAAATTTTTTCCCCGTTGCGGCCAGCGCCCTGACCACCATTTCTGGCGAGTATCTCGAATATTCAATGGGCCCGAAAACTGCTGCCGCAACATCAAACCCGCTCCCCACCTTCCCTTGGGCCTGCGAATGCGAAAGCTGTGAAAGGTTGTGCACCGCAATCCTGCCGCGCCCCCCTAAAACATCCACTCCAGCGCTGCCAAGGATCGCCGTGACTACCGCAACCGTTGCTGCAGCCGAGCTCCCAAGGCCCGTCTTGCGCAGGGGCGTGCCGAATGCGGCATCGTTGGCAACAGAAAGCGCAAATCCCCCGTTCCGGATTTTTTTCGCAGATAGGTATTTCAGGCAGTTATTTGCCGCTGCGATGAGAAAGCGGCCACTTTCCCTCGATTGCTTGGATGCGGCCTTTAATTTGATGGCGCGCCCCTGCACAATCCCTTCCAGATTGATTCCGAACTGGGCGCTCTTCAGCTTGATGCCCTTTCCCGCAAGGGGCCGGGCAAGGCAAAACACGCGCCCATCCATGGCAGTTACATAGGAGAGATTTCCCTTCTCAAGTACCGAATACCCTCCAAGCCACAAAACCTTTCCTGGCGCGGATGCGCAAAACGTTTTCATAAATTTTCATTTGCTAAAAAAGATGCCGGAAGATGGCGGCATATTGCCCCGTCCCGCATGTTGCGTTTGCCCCCCATTTTTCCGACAGCCTCATTCCAATAACCTTGGACCAGCCCCGATCTTGCATACGATTGTTCGGCTGATTCCGGGGATTCCAAGGAGCATTTTCTCAACTTTTGCAACATTACCCTCTAAGGCATAAATATGGGCGTTAGGGCCCGCATCAAAGGTATAGCCGCAGATTGTGCCGTCCCCTTTGGAATTGAGCCTTCCAACTTCCGCAATAATCCTCCTGCTCGTTTCATTCAGGTAAATGATCGGGGGCTTCGTATCCGCCATGGTTGCGTGCATGCTATCGCTGTCATCCATGGTAAGGTTTGCAAATGATCCAAAATCGCGCGCCAAAACCGCTTTTTTCATTTTCGCAATTGTGCCTTCGATTTCCCTCATCCTTTCCTTGAACAATTGCGAGGTAGCAACCGTTTCCCTCATTCCCGCCCTTGAGGAAACCTTCTTTTTTTCGCCGTCCACAACCGCAATCACATTCCTTAGCTGCGGCCAGAAGCCTTCATCTGCGAGCTGCATTGCAAATGAGTCGGATCCGTCCGCCTTCTCCCCTTTTTGCCATTCAACAAAGCCACCAAATACGGAACGGCAGGCAGAACCAGACCCCAAGCGCGCTAAGATGGATAATTCCTTCCCGGATAGGCCAAGCCCAAGAGCGCCATTTATCGCAACCGCAAGGGCGGCATGGCCGGAGGCTGATGAAGCCATGCCCGCCGCCGTAGGGAAATAATTTTTGGAGGTGATGGCAGCGTTCAGCTTCACATCGTATTTATCGGCCAGGAAAGAGAATATTTTTTTTACGCCGTCAAGTTCGCTTCCGGTTATTATTTTACCATCCAAATGGAGGGTCGTTTCCTTGATTGCTTTGTCGAACTCAATATCCGTTATGGTTTTGAGCTGCTCATCCATCGTGAAGCTAAGGGAGCTGTTGCACGGCAATATCAATGCCTCATCGCGCTTCCCCCAATACTTGACGACCGCGATGTTCGGGGTGGCAAGCGCCTTTGCTTTGAATACCATAACGGGCACCAATGCGCCATCAGGCGCGAAACATGGTTAATAGCGATCCTGGCTTTTTAACCTTTTTAGCTTCCACATACCCCTCCTCCAATTTGCCATATCCCCAGCCCGCGAATAGCAATTCCGTTTCGCCTGCAACCTTCCTTAGGTTGAACGGGATGTCGTCAATGAAGAAATACTCGATCGATGTATCGGGGATCGGGCCTTGCATGCCTGCAAAGTGCCTTTTCAAAAGTGAAATCTGCTTGCCTTTCACGTGCCTATCTCCCTTGTTCACCTCGTGGCCGATGATGAACTCGAAGTGGCTAAGCAATTTGAAGTGCGCTAAAATCTGCCTTATCGAATGCGAATCCCTGGCGCTCATGATCGCATGCCTGATCCCAAGCCCGGACAGCGCCCCCAATACCTCAGGGATCCCCTTGTAGACCTTGAGAGTCCGGAAATAGGCATCCTTATCCTCATTCATCAGTTTTTCCCTTTCCTCATAGAAGGCCACATCCATTTTTTTCAGGAATGGCCGGTGCTTTTCCGTAACCATCTCCAGATTTTCCTCATTCAATTCCTTCCCTGCCATGTGCAGGATGTAATTGGCAAAGAAATCCGCGGCATTCACGGACTTGGAGCGGTAGGTCTCAAAATCCCGAAAGGGGATGGGGCTGAATTTTTCTATCCCCGCCTCGCTGGCAAGATAGGGCCTTTGCTTTGCAATTGTGCGCAGGGTCAGGATGTAGCACTCCCTTACCGTATCCACGATCACTCCGTCAAAATCCCAGATGAGGACCCCCATAAATACCCCTTCCCGAATGGAAGAAGGATAACTGCAATGGGGTTTAAATTACATCATTCAAATCAAAATGGGGATAAGGAATGCGTGCCTTTAATTCGAGCGCGCCAACAAAGGCGATCATCGCTGGGGAACATTCGGTAGTCTATGGGGGATTGGCGCTTGCAGCTCCCTTGGATAACAGGAAACGCTGCATGTGCAAGGTTAGCGATGCTCCGAAGGGGAAGGGCTGCATTTCCGTCGAGGATATTGTTGGCAGCGGCAAATATTTCCCTGACGGCCGCTACGAAGATAGCGATGGCTGGTTTGGAGCCAAGGCAAGGCTCATTGAATTCGTCCTGGAATCCGAGGAAAGGGATATAGGGGAACTTAAGATAGCACTCACCTTATCCAAAAATAACATCCCTAAAGGAACTGGGCACTCCGCTGCTACTGCCGCTGCGATGTCGCTTTGCATATATGGGGCGCTGGGAATTAAGCCAGCCAAAACCCGCCTATTCGAAGCCATGCAGGCATTTGAAGCTGTGGCGCATGGCGGCAGGCCATCTGGGGTCGATGCAATGGCGGTCCTTTCGGACAGCCCGCTAGAATTCAGGAGGCGCTTCCTTGCCGATGGCACATCAAAATTAGATTTCGAGGGGGTGGGGCTTTCCTTGCCAAGGGGCACATGCATCCTGCTCGCAAATACGCTAAGGGCGGGCGAAACGCCGGTGACAACTGCAGGAATGATCAGGAAATTCGCAGAAACGGAAAATATCCCAAAAGCGCCCCATGAGCTTTCGGAAGATGCGCGTTTGGAAATAACAAGCCCTTTCGATGAACTGGTTTTGGATATACGCAAAGAGATGCATGAAAAGGGCAATCCGGCAAGGCTTGGGAAATTGCTGACCAAGAACCATGCGCTCCTCAGGGAGGCGGGGGTTTCCTCGATTGGCATTGAGGAAACGCTCGATATTGCAAACCGCTCTGGCGCCCTTGGAGGAAAACTCACCGGCGCTGGCGGAAGGGGCGGAGCTGCGCTCATTTATTGCCGCAATAAGGAAGCGGAGGGGATTCTTGGCGCGCTTAGGGAAAACGGCATCCGGGGGGTAAAAGCGGAATTTTCAACCCGCGGCGCATGCCTGGAATGAAGGGAATTCGGGATCGGGGTGAAATATAGCGAATAAGGCAATTATTGGAACTTTTGTTGCCTTATTCTCATATAGCGGTTTTATTTGATAGTTCCATTATTTTACTTAACCGCTATAATAGGCAAATAAGCATGTGCCAACCGGAGGCATATCGTCCAAGCAAAATGCGCATCCGATTTGCAAATACCTACCCGATCTGGCAAATTCCTCAGCATGATGATAAAGCTAATTGGAAGGGCCCCCGAATTCGAGCACCTTCCGCTTGAATTTGTCCGCGGCAATGAACATCAGCATCCCGCCAAGCAGGATCCCCAGCGTGCCGATGGCTTTGAGGAATAGGGGATGCGGATACAGGCTAAGAAGCCTGTTTTCCATTTCGAATGCGCTGACAATTCCCGGCAGCAGGATAAGGATTCCAGCGGCATATAGCAGCGGTGCGATCCTCACAATCCTTGCGAAGGGGAGGGTGTAGCTTGCGAGGTAAAACATTGCAAGCGAAAGCATCATCATTGCAGTCGAGAAGAGCAGGTTGTTTAGCATGTCGCCATAATCCGTCAGCTGGAAGCTCAGGTACACCGAAAGCACTATGTAGATGACCAGCACGCCCCCTGCCGCGGATGAAAGCTCCCGTTTAAGCTGCAGCGCACGCACTTGGTGCGCAAGGTAAAGCAGCAGGAACGCGCCTACAGCTAGGAATGCTATCAGGATTGAAATGATGCGCTTGGATAGCATCACGCCTCCCCCGAACAGGTACTGGTAGAACAAAATCGATGGGTAGAACAGGAGGAGGGGCAGGATGAAATACATCACCTGCCAGCTAAGCCTGCGCTTTTCGGATTTTGCATCCTGCAAAATGTCCCGGAGTATCAGCCCGGATATCCCGATGAATATCCATCCTGCAATTGAAAGCAAATCGAGGATAGCATACGCAGATTCAGCCATATCATCTCACCTTTAGCATTCTTTTGAGCCAAGCAAAAAAACGGTGAATTGCACTCGCCTTGCCTGCAGCAACCGCCCCCTCCCCGGATAGGAACATCGCCGCAACCCGGAGATTTTGCGAGGCGGCAGAATTTGGCTTGAACAATACGACAGGAAGGCGCACGGCAATCGAGGCAGGGACATTGTCATCCTCGGGGATGCCGCATATCACCTCGGTTTCCGAAAGGCTCCTTATCTCCTTTTCCGTAAGCTCGTAGTTGGAGTTTGTGACGCGGTTGGCAATGATGCCAGCCACCTCTGTTTTCATGTCCTTGCAAAGCGAGACGATTTTGGATGCGCTCGTAATCGAGGGGATATCGGGCGTAGTCACAATAACAATCTTGTCGCAGGCCTCCAGGATGTGCTCCACGTCCTCGGTGATGCCGGGGGGGGAATCGACGATTACAAAATCATATGCATCAAGCGAACCCAATACTGCTTTCAGGTTTTTGAGCGTGACATCGGGCTTGTACTTAAGGCTTGCCGGCAGGACGCGAAGGCCTGTTAGGGGGTGTATCATGAGGCCATCGGATGCCCGGTTCTTCCCGGAAAGCACCTCCTGGATGCCTATTGGGGTATACGAAAGCCCAAGGTGCAAGGAAACCGAAGGGTTGCTAAGGTCGGCATCCACAAGCGCAACTTGCCGGCCCAATTTTGCCAGCAATGATGCCGTGTTTACGGCAACAACGCTTTTTCCAACGCCGCCCTTGCCGGAAATGACGCCAATCACCATCGTGCCCTTAACCTTCTCCATCCACTCACGTAAGGGGTATACCCGGCCATTGTTTATAAGTATTGTGAAAAAGTGGCGGGTGGGGGCCGATTGGGTATGTGTCCAATAAATAAGGCGCGGGCAATGTGGCAATTGTAGGAAGGGGAGAAACAAACGCCTGCTTAAACTATCCAGGGCTGCCGCATCATCATTCGATGTGCCTCTTGATCTGCTTTATGTATCCTTCCCTGAGGGCAATATGCTGCTCACGGTCGGATTTGTCCTTCTTTTTGCCAAGGTAATGGAATAGCGAGAGGATGAAAAGTGCGGTCAGGACAATTCCGCCAAATATATACTGCCATGAAAGCGCTATGGGCCGCTGCACAGTCACATAACCAGTCTGCTGGATCAGGAATTCCTCGTCCAGTAGGACGCTTAGGGTCGCGGTATGGGTGCCATCGCTTCCCGGCGGCGCCCTTACCTTGAATTCGACATCAGTTGTCCCGCGCGGGTTAAGCACGCCGCTAAAAGTTAGCGGTTCCACCGTAAAGCCTGCGGGAAGCTCAAGTGTTGCCCTGAACTCTGTTGGCTCAAATCCCGCATAGAAAAGCGTCGCATGCACTATGCCCTCCCCTTCCTCGCCAATGATCGTGCTCGAAATTTCGCGTATGGTCACGATTTCGGAAAGCTTGATTTCCTTGGGGGAAACCTCGATTTGCTTGACGCCCCAATAAACATAGGGCCGGTATTCCAAGAGCAGCGAATATACGGAGTAACTCACGGTAACCTTCTCAAGGGGTGCAAGTTCCCTAAAGCTCCATGCGATTTGGAGCGGATCGCCCATAACCATGGCAGGCTTGCCGGCAAATTCGATGTCCTCGGGGCTGACACGCAGCTGCCTTATGATTTCATCAATGACCTTGACATATGCAATTGGCTTCGTGGTGGGGTTTATCAGGTCGATGCTAACAAAGGTTGCGCCAAGCCCCCTATCTAGCCGTATGGTTTTGAGCACGATCGGATTCTGCGCGCCCCGGGTTGGGCTCTTGACGCGCAGGATCATGAAATCAGCCGCATTCTCGGCATTTTCCGAAACATCGATCCTAACTAAATAATCGCCCGGCAGGGCATCGAGGGGGACGGTGAGGCCGATGTTGATTGCGCGGTCTTCATTTGGGAGCATTATCGCTTTTTTGGGCTCGAAGGAAAGCCAGGATTTGGGGATTCCCGTAATGTTGATCGATACGCTGCGGGATCCGGCCTCGGAATTGCGGATCACTATGCTCTCGAATGCGGAAGACCCTGCCGAAATCTCCTTCAAAGGAGTGCTCCTAAGGAACGTCACCTTCGAGGTTATGGGCTTTATTTCAGGGGGAAGGATGGTTGGCCTTGGCGCCGCCTCATCGCTAGGCGTGCTGCCGCTTACGGATGAGCCCGAGCTTCCGGGGCCAGTGGAAGGGGTGGGCGTTGGAGCCAAGGTCAGTTCAAATTGGCGCGAAAATACATTCGTTGCATTGGTTCCCGATTCATATAGGCCGGATGCATTCGCAAAGTAAGTCCCGATGGCATTGCTTCCAGAGCTCCAGCTCTGGGAAATTGTAAGTGTCGAAAACGCGGGCACGATTGCAGGCGCATATGTGAGGTTGTCAACAAGGCCGCCGGTGGAATTGAAGATGGAAACATTCACGCTCACATTCGCATCGATGGTCCCGCCATTTGCGAGCGTAACGTATATGTCCGTCGAAGCTCCCGAATAGAATGGATTCGAGGAGATGATCACATCGGTTATGGATACGTTGGAGAACGGGTAATAAACGTTGAAGACAACCTGCGTTTGCGTGAGTGCTGCGAATGAAAGTGAAACAAGCAGCAGCAGTATCAGGTTGAAGCTTATGCCCTTCGCCATTTGCATCCGGAAAGATAAACGCGCGAAGGTTTAAAGCGCTAACCGCACCGCAATAAAAAAGGGGGTGTGGAATTACAGCGCCAATGGGAACGGGAGAGGTAAAGATCATTCCAGCAAAAAAAATCCCAAATAATAAAATATCAATAAATTTGCTATAAAAACAACCGAGCTTAACCCTCCCCGACCTCGATGAAAAGCATCACCCACGGCCGGCCGGTCCCAAAGCCGCCGCCCGTTACATACCGGTTGAGGAGCCCCTCCGTCATTGCCTCACTGTATGCGGCATCCGGCGGGACTACATCCAGGCCAATTGCATATTTGCCCGGCTTTATCCCATCGGAAAGGAGCACATTGAACTTGACGCGCTTTGCCCACCCGGCTGAAAATGCAGGATACACCGGCTCCAGGGTCATTTGGCCGGGATCAATTGAGGTGATCTTGATGTTGCATTTTACATATTCAAGGTCCTGCGTAACCGCAGTGGAGCCGTCAGTGAAGGTGTTTTTCAGTGCGGAAATGCTCGTCGGGTAGATCGGGACCAGCTTGATGCCCTGGTAATTTATGACACCCCAATCCGACCTTGCGATGAATGCCACATCAAAGCTTGCGCCAGAAAGTGTTTTCACCACATATTCGGCAGGGTATGTGCCATAGCCGAATGCCGCATGCGAATCTATCGGGTAATCGCGCATCAGGGGAACGCCCGCATCCTCAAAATTCGGGTAGAATTCGGGCTGTTTCCAATACTCCTTCCTGAGGGTTAGCAAGGACACTTTTCCTGCCTTGAAATCCTTGCGCACAAGCTCCAAATCGTTTGGCATTCCTGGGAGGTCAGCAAATACGCTATTGGGGAATCCGTATTTTCCTATCCCTGCAAGGAAGGATTCGTTTTTCCCAAGGGAGTATTCCCCCTCCTCCAGCCTGCTATCCGCATATTGCGGCAAAATATCCGGCAGGCATGCAATGGGCGCAATTGCAACTGTAGGCGAAGGGCCGGCCTTTCCGCCCTCCCCAAGCTGCATTGGAAGGGCAAAATAAATTAGGGCAATTGCAATGACTAGAAGGATAGCCGCGATGGCGAGATCCCTGCCAGCGAACCTTTTCCTCATTAACCCCACTCTTTCCCCGATGTACCTTGTTTAAGTAAAGGAAACTGAAAAGGAAAAAATATAAAGTGCTACGATTGGGTGGCGTTGATGGTGAGCACCGAGGTTTGGGGGTCGGCAACGGTTGCAGTAGTGTAAGTCGCATACAAGGTGACGTTCGTCTCGTAGCATGGCGAATTCCAGCCCAGGTTGGAGGTGATATTAAGCCAAGAGGTAGCATTCAAATTGCCCTTCGCGCCCGACATGTCGCATGCGGCAATGACGGTTTGCGGGCAGTTCGTGGTTTTCGTGGAATTCGCGCAAAGCTTCACGTACGCCGGGGTTGCAACTGAAAGGTTCATCTGCATCGTAAGGTTTGTGTTGCCGGTGTTCCTTATGCGGTAGGCCGGCTGGTTTGGCCCGGATTGGCAGTTCGTATTATCCGCGGCAGCGCAGGGAGCAACCCATTCCGCATCCGGGTTAGTGGTGTTGAAGTAGAACGACTCGGTGAAGTTGCCCGGAACCGAGGTCTTGGATGTGGTGAAATTCCCCCCGCCACCAAGGGTGAAGACGGTAAACGAGATCGCCGTATCAACCGAAAATACCACTGTCGTTTGCACATACCTGATGGCTGCCGCAAAGGCAATGAATGCCAAAAGGAACAGGAAAATTGATACATAGCGGTTATTTGCCATCATTCTCACCTACATGCTAAGAACACAACTCAAAGCCCATATTTAACCATTTGCATGTTGAGGCTATGACCGCGCTAGATTGGCCTTCCATCCCAATATTACGCTCCGCCTTCGCTCCTCCAACCCCATCACAAACGGCAAAATCCGTATTTTGGGGGTCCGTCAGCATGGATCGGCATCTGAAAACACCCCCTCAGGTCAGCGTCGCATTGAGGGTCAGCACCCTTACGATCGGCGTCCCTACGGCAACATCGGAATAGGTCGCGTAGAGTGTTACGTTCGCATCATAGCAAACGGAGGTGGTCCCCAGATTGGCCACAACCGGGAACCATGCGGATGCATTGATGTTGCCCTCCCCGGAGATGTCGCATGCCGAAACGACTCCAGTTGCGCACCCCGTCGGCTTTGTGGAATTGCCGCAAACCTTGACGCCAGTGCCCGAAAGGGAGCTTGAAATGTTCAGCATTACAGTGATGTTGAAATTCCCCGTATTCCTGATCCGGTAGGCGGGCATATTCATTCCGCTTTGGCAGCTGGTAGTGCCATCCGCACTTCCGCATGGCACCAGAAGCTGCGCTGAAGGGTTTGTGGTATTGAAATAATACCCCTCCGTATAGTTGCCCGGGATCGAGCCCAGGGAAGTTGTGAAATTTGCGCCTGCGGAGCCCAAAGTGAAGACCGTAAATGAGCCGGCAGCAGTAGCGGATGCAACAGCATCGGAAACGCAGTTCCTTGGCCCGCTCCCTACCGTATCGGTAGGGACAATGCAGCACGTTGCATTCATCCCAACAGCTAGCTCCTGCGCCGCGGTTGCATTGGAGCGCATCGCATAAAGCAGGGAAATTTGCTCGGGCGAAAGCGTCTTGTTGTAGATCCGGAATTCGTCCAGGAGCCCGTTTAGCCTTTGGACACTTAAAGATGGAAGCCTCCCGATCGCCATTACATCACTCGAACGTGTGCTTGCAATGCTTGGCGAAGTTAGGTCGGTACGGTTGACCTCCGTACCGTTGACGTATAGGATTTGCGAGGTGGTATTGTAAGAACAAGCAATGAATATGGACTTATTTGCATATTGCGAATTCGGGATCCGGGCTATGACTACAGTATCAGAAGTGTAATTTCCAACAATGCAATAGATGTGGGGATCCCCATTTAGGGTTTCCACCTTGATATTCAGGTTATAATTATCATCCCCTAACATACCCTGCGTAGCCAGGATATGCTGGGTATTGGTAAGATCCGAAATATTAACCCATGTTGCGATCGTGAAATTGTGTGTCAGGTTGAGGTGCGGAGCGGAGGACGACATGCCATCGCCGCCATCGAAAAGGTACGCCCCGCCACCTATTATTGAAGAGCTCCAGGTCGCATTGTCATACTTGACCCATGAAGGCCTTGCGGTCGTTGTGCCTAAGCTGAAATTCTTGCTGTAGGCCGAATAATCCTGCACAGTTGCCCCAACAGGCACGTCCTGGTCAAATGCGAGGTAGGTGAGCAGGGTATCATTCGCCGTTCCCCCGGAGGCATTGAACATGAAGGCATAAATGTTGAAGACGAGATTCCCATCGGCATCTGCTGTGGATTGGTTTAGGCAAACAAGCGTCGTGTCGGTATCTGGAGGCGATGGGCTGAAAGTTGGAGTGCTGTGGGTCGGATAGGAATTTACCGGGAATTTGATCCACACAACGCTGCTTTGGGTGATGTTAAGGGCAGTCGAGTTTGGGAGATAGCCATCACCGCTGATGTTGAAAGTATGCGTCTCGTAGCAAATCAGGTTATCCCCGGGGATGCAGTATGTGTCATAAGAATAGGTGCCATTTGCTAGGTATTCCCGGATGGTGAACCAGCCCGCGAACCCGTTTGAATTCGTGAGGTTTGTCGACATGGGAATGGTGCCCGAGGTCGAGTTGTACACCTTGAGCTGCGCCCCCGAAACCCCACTCCCGGATGAATTGGTAACGTTTGCGAGCACGTACCAATTCACGGTGAAATTGTTGGTGCCAGAGCCCCATCCTGTTGCAGAGCGGTTGAAGGAGGTGTTGATGAATAAATTGTTAATTGAGCCATCCGAGGAATAGATCGAAGCTTCGGCAACTATGCCAAAGAGTTCTTTGTAAATTTCCCTAATGCTCGAATTCACAATCTCATTGAAGCTGCTGGTGGCGAAAAGTATATTCGTGACATCAGTTCCCGAGGGCTGGCCTGCTCCCGAGGAAATATTATGGATTGTCCCTCGGTTCACTCTCGTATAATTGGATGCGATCAGGATAATGCCGCCGCCATATCCGGTAACAGAACTAATACCATTTGCGCCGCCCCCTTTGGAAAAATTGCCCAGGATATCCTCCAAGGAGACGTTGACCGATGACCTTAAGAAAACATAACTCGAATTCCCCCCATCCCCGCCTG
>DATDZF010000031.1:0-27712 GCA_035288785.1 Candidatus Norongarragalinales archaeon | reverse complement strand
ATCAGGTATTCGCGAGGGGTGATTGCATCCGCATGCCTCCTTAATGCCGTTCCGAGCTTAGCTGATGGGCCCGCTTCCCCCTCGCCATGGGGAAACCCATATACTGTGTGCTCTACTTGGCCAATTCTTATAGGATGAAATGAAATTTCCGCCATATTATCCCGCACTCTTCACTTCATGCTCCTTAACCATTGATCTGCGCACATTGAATATTTAATCCTTGCCGGCATCCTATTTGCATGTCCTCCCTCTACCTCTCAACCGGCCGGAAGCCCTCACAGCTGACGCGAAAGGTCTCAAGGCTCCTATCACTTATTCTGCAGGGGAAATATGAGAACCGGGGAAAGAAGTCGGTAAGTGAGATCTGCTCCCGGGCTGAAAAATTCGGCTGCCAGAAGGTCGCGTTCATTTACGAGAAGAAGGGCAATCCGGCTTCCATCGAGTTCTTCGATGAGGAGGGGGGCTGGCTGGAGGAGATAATTTCAGTTAGCGGGATTTATTTCCATGAGAAGGAAGGGCGCAAAAGGATCCCAAGCAAAATTAAGCTCACCGCAATTGATGATACCGGGGTCAGAATGATCGCCCTGCTGGGTTTGGAAAACGAGGTGGAGGATGAAACCTCGCTGCTGGAGGGAAATTTCTCCAAGACCGGCATCGCATTTTATTTGGGGGGAGTAAAAGTGCTTGAATTAAAGGGATCGCTTGGCCGTATTGCGAATGAAAAAGGGGCGGATTAAGGGGGGTTGAAAAAAGCAGATCCGCAGGTTTATGCTTTTATTGCGAGGGAAGTTCCGCGATGATTTTCCCCGTCTTGTCCGCAATAAGCAGAACGCTGCACTCGTAGCCGGGCGGGTTTTTGCATGAGAGGAGCAGTTCCTTCACGATTTTCCCATCGTAATAGCCGTCGGATGCGCCACTGTAAGTGTAATTGCCCCCGCTCTGGTTAATGTAGGTTAGCGCGATCTTGCTCAGCTGGGAATCGCTCAATGGAAGTGCTCCCTCGCACGTGTTTTTCGCTTCGTTGCACACATCCCCTACAACGCACCCGCAATCATAGCAGCAATTCGCACCATTCCTTTCCGCCACCGAGCAAAGCCCGTCTCCACAAACATTCTTCAGGATGCAAAGGCCATTTTCGGCGCAGGATTCGCCGGTTTTGCAGCCGCAATCCTCCTCGCAGGATTTGCAATTCTCAAGCGGGCTGCATGCGCCATCGCCGCAAATGCCGCTCCCCAGGTCATTCCCGGAGCTGATTGGGATTTCATTCCCATCATCATCCAAAAGCACCAGATCGGATATTTCATCAGTTCCTGCAGGCGCACCACTCTGCTGCCCGGAAGGCGTCGGGGATGTTTTCACATCAATGGATTTTGTAGGGGTTGGGATTGCTGCGGGCTTGGAAGGGAAAATAATCGGCTCCGTTGATGGATTGCCATTTCCTCCTCCGTTCCTCGCGAAAAAGAACGCAACTATGATGATTGCTACCACTGCTGCAACGAAGAATGCCGTTGAGCCCTGCGCCTTCCTGTTCATTTATTTGTTCACCGTTAGTGTGAGCAGCGGGTCCCCCACCAGCCCGATTTTCCGCGAAGCCTTGCGTCCTTGCGAGCCATCCACCCGCTTGATAATTTTCAGGTATTCGTCTCCTACTAGAAACGGCTTCCCAAGGCTGCTTTTATCATTCGGGAATGTGAATGCATACCTCGAAAGCCCGGTGTAGCCGATGCTGGTTTTGCCCTCGTAAAGGAGCAATGCGGTGGAAATTGGAAGGATGCGCTGGGCAAGATCCTCCGAGAATTCCCCCCTGAAAGTCAGGACGCCATTCGAATATGAATAGCTTGTCCCTTTCGTGAGTACGAAATCGTAGTTGTAGAGGTATGGCACGCTGTCCCCGGGCTTGAGGGTTTCGGGCTTATTCACATCATTATCAAAGGCATAGTCCTTTGCGGCTATCTGCAGCCCTTCCGGCAGGTCGGGCAACGTTCCCTTGAATGTCATCCTCGTCCCAACCGGGTAAATTCGCTCCCCAAGGGTATTGGCCCCGCTGCACCCTTCGAGCAATGCAAATCCTCCCTTCCTATCATCCGCATACGCCTTGATGAGGTCGCCCGAGCCGAGGATGTCGTAATAATCATCGCTCTTTCCCTCAGCAAGGACGCTTGAGAACATCCCATGGCCAAGGGTGATCAGGAACGGGTTGCCAATGAACTCAATAGTCTTTTCCAAATCGCAGGCAGCGACGGTTTTTTCCGTGCATGTCGGGGGCGATATGACGCAGTTGCTTGCTCTTCCGCAGGCGGCGCTGCCATAATAGAATGCTACGATGCGGTCCCTGCCCTCTTTTGCTCCCGCCAATTTTGCTTTTTCCGGGTAGAGGATGTATGCCTTCGATGTGATTGATGTCGGGGCCTCATTGATTGCCCGGAGCAATTCGGTTAGCTGCAAAATTTCATAGCCGGGGATCCTTGAAACGGAAATTACCGGAAAACCGTCCATATCCGGGGTATCCAGGGCCGTTCCATAAGGCTGGTCCGAGGAGATGATTGCCTTGAATGCGCCATCGTCCTGCCCATAGGTTTTGCTCGGAATGACGCGCTGCTGGCCAAGGAGGATCAGGTAATTTGGCTCTCCAAAGAGCTTCCGGAGGGATTTGACCTTTGAGACATAGGAATCCACAAAAAATCCCTCGCTAGGCCATTGGTTTGGCGCCTGTGAAAAGCTTTCGAGGGAGGTCAATACAGCTATCGATTGCAATTCAACATAACGCGCGGTTTTCCCAAGCGCTGCCGCTCGCTTCATGTAGTTCGCAACCTCCGCATGGTATTCCTCAAATGAGCGCTCCTTTGAGAAGGTCATTTGCCCCCCGATCATGGGAGGTTTTACGGACTTATAGAGCGCCGCATACCAGTCGGAGTTGAGCATTTCCCTCTCGATGTCCCCTTCAGCAACCAGCCTATCGCCATCTGTAACCAGGAGCACATCTGCCTTGCATGCGACATTCACCGGAACAATTGTTTTCTTCCCGGTTGAGGCAACAAACACCGAAAGGTCCGCGATATGCCCGCAGGACTGGCAGAGTGGATTATAGTTGATGGTAAGCGTCCCTGCTTTCGTTTGCGCTGTGAAGCATTTCTCATTCCTGGTGTAGCTATCCGGAAGCTGCTGGCTTACCAAGTAATCAAAACTGAACAGGTATTCCCCTGTCCTCGACCTTGCAAGCTTGAGGTTCTGCGAGCTGCGCACAGAATCAAACACGAGCTCAATTGAATCCTGGAAAACCTCGTTGCCGGCGATTTGCGGAGCGGAATTTGGGGCCGCAGCTGCAGTGGTGTCGATGGTTGGCCGCTTTGTGGGCACTGCCGTTGGCCGTACTGCTGGCGTAGGCGTCCCAACAATTGCCGGAGTGGGAGTTGCATTTACGAGAGGCAAAGTGTCTAGGATCGGCATCATCTGGACAAAAGTATTATAGATTGTTGAGCCGCAATATTTCAATGCAATGCCTAGCCCTCCTGGGGTAATGCATAGCGTATCCTCCGGCGCTTCAATACATGAGGAATCAGATGCCGGCTTTAATCCTTCGGGCTTTTGCATAACGGTATCGCAAAGCGGCGTCCCCGCCGAATCCAATATTTCCAATCGCACGCTCGTTGTCTTTACCGCCTTTATGGAAGCCGCCGTATCGTGCATCGAAATGGGTGTTAGCAATTTTGAAAGGTCGGTTTGCTGCCCCTTTGGCTCAAGCGTGGGTGTTGGTGCCGTTTCATCCCTATCCATGCTCCTAAAGCAATTCTTATCCTGTTCTGTGAGCCATTCGAAATGGACGGCAGGTACTGGCAGCTGGGCAACTGCGCCAGGGACAATCTCCGTAAAAGTCACGGGCGGAAGGGCAACTGGCGCCTTGAGCTCTTCTTCAACTTCTTCCGGGCACGCTTCCTGATATGGCTCGATCCCCCTTTCAATTGTGATCCGATAGCTTGAACCGCCATATTCGCCAATCTTGAATGGGACTGTTTGAACCGGGCCGGTATTGATGTATATGACATATTTTGGGTCGCTCCGCCCCCATTCCCTTTTAAGCACGACTTTTCCCTTCGTGTTGTAGAGCAGCGCTTTTACCCTGTATTGGCCGATCAGATTGTGCTTCTCATCCACTCCGCACCGGAATGCGAGGCTGAATTTGTTCGGGTTGTCATCCTTGAACTGGTAGGCACACAGCATCTGTGTGGTTTTCTTCTCGTCTTGCTTTTCGAGGTAGACACGCAGCACTTCCCCGCGGTATGCGCCCTGCATCCTGAACATGAATGCGATCACATCCCCCGCATTGAAATTTGCATTAATCTGGTCCTTATATAGGGAAAATTTCTCCCTTCTCTGGGTGTCCACGACCATGTTGAAGATGTTGCGCGGCGCATTCCCCTCTATATTGGTGATAGCGGCGGATTCCGGGAGCGGGCTTCCTGTCTCCTCAGCAAACATCCAGGGATCGAGCTCAACCATTCCCCCATAGCCCGATTCGAATTCCGAATAGTCTTGAGTCTCAATTGCGGAGGATAGATAGAATAGGAGCAGTGATAGGATTGCAAAAGATACGAGCCTCATCTTCATCAAGTAACTGTTGACCCCAATCTATAAAAACGTGGTTGTTTGTTCCCTCGGGAAATAAAATTATCGGAAGGTGCAAGAGTGGCCGATACAATAAACTCGGTTGGTTCCCCCTTCACCTTCACAACGGAATACAATTATTTATATATGAAGCCCGTTTTCCCGTTATGTGGGAAGCATGGGAAAGAAGATGAAGGGGAAACTGGACCTTAGGAAGCTGGACATTTTCGGAGAGGGCTTCAAGGAAAGCGCGCATGTGCCTTTTTCCCGCGACCGCGAGCACCACGTCCCAACGGGAATCCCCGGCCTTGATGAACTGATAGAGGGCGGCTTCGAGAAGGGCGCCGTCATTCTGGTTGCGGGCGACACCGGCACGGGCAAGAGCACATTTGCAATGCAATACCTCTACAACGGCGCCACGAAATACGATGAGCCGGGAGTCTACCTCACATTCGAGGAAAAGAAGGAGGATATCGCAAGGCACATGCAAAGGTATGGCTGGGACCTGCGGAAGCTCGAGGCCGAAAAAAAGCTCGTGGTTCTGCAATACCCGCCTCACGATATCGACCGGTTCATCCTGGAAGGCGAAATAATCGAGGACACCCTCAAGGACATGGGCGCGAAAAGGCTGGTGATTGATTCAATCACATCGTTTGCGCTGATTTTCGATTCCCGCTACAAGCGCAAGTTGGGGATTGTCAAGGTGCTGGAGCTATTGAAGAAATGGGGCTGCACCACCCTTATGACATCGGAGGCAAGCCCGACCCAGCAGGGTGAAATCAAGGCAAAATTCTCCCTTGGCTACCTTGCTGATGGGCTTATCCACCTATATAACATAAGGCAGGGCGACCAGCGCCAAAAAGCGCTCGAAATTGTGAAGATGAGGGGAATTTCCCACAGCAATCTAATTGTGCCATTTGAATTCAAGCAAAAAGGGATCGAACTCTATCCCAACCAGCCGGTGTTTGGGGGTTTGGAAAGCAAATAGAACTCTATATGTTTAAATAAGCGCAAATTGTTCCCTTATCATGCGGCTTTGCCCCGACCTGAAAGGCCAATCTTCTCTGGAACTTCTCATAATCCTAGCTGTTGGCCTAATCGTCCTGGGGCTGGTCATTTCCTCCTCGCAGCAAAGGCTCAATACTTCCCAGCAGGCGCTTGCGTTCTCGCAGGCGAGATCATCGGCAAATGCCCTTGCGCAGGCAGCGGATGCGGTGTATTTCGAAGGCGAGGGATCGAAACGGGAGGTGTTGTTCACAATACCGGTTGGCGCGATTGGCACTTTCCTTTCCCAGCATTCGATAGCCATCCGGGTTGCAACCGAAAATGGCCAAAGTGATGCATCTGCCAGCACCCAATCGGAAATGTGCGCAAATTCCGCCCTTCCGTCTGCGCCGGGCACCTATACGATTACGGTTGAAAGCCTGGAGGGCTGCGTTGCGCTTGGAACCGGAGGAAGCCTAACTGTTAGCAGGACGCTGATTTCAGAAAGTGCCCATCCCGGGGATTCGTTCCTGCGCACCGTCAAATATTCCAACCTGGGGGCGTCACCTATCCAAGTAGATTTGGAGTTGGATTTCAACTCACCTGATGCGATAATAGAAATGGTGAATCCGGCAGACAACCTTTTCACCCTTAACTCACTTGAGGAAAGGGACGTGGTGCTGAATTTCACCTTTCTGCAATCCGCATTGGGATCCTACTCCGGGGCGCTTTATGCCAATGGAACGGATGGTACAAACCTTACCACTGGCATTTTTTTGGAAGTGTTTGGCCTTACCTGCGGTGAACAGGCGTGTTCCGGAGGCGCATCCAATGTCTCCATGATTGAAATCAAAACCTACTCCTCGAACACATACTCGCAACTCAAGGATATTTTCGATCCGCCCGAAGGCATCCTCATCCAAGGCGGAAACTGGGACCCCAATTCGGGCCTGACTCTTGACGTACGGGACCCAACAGACAGCTTTTCCCTTTCCGGCTACCCCAAATCCCTAGCCGCCAATTCCTCCGGGGGCTTCAATGATACCCTGGTTTCGGGAGGGTTGGCCGGGCTTAATGGTTACCTTGTCCGGGCTTCCGGCCTTTCCGGTGGATCCCCGGAAATAAGGACGGCAAATTTTGACATTCTTTCCTGCAATTGATTGATGGTATATATGGAAAAAGCGAAAATTCTGGCGGCATTGTCGGCGCTGATGATAATCGTATTTCCTTCCACTCTAAATGCTGCAAATGCGATTTATTCCCAGGATGGCAGCCCCTACCTTGCGAACGGCACATCAACAACCGGCGTCAATTTCATAGATTCGATGGACGATGCCTCCTATAACATAACCTCAGCCATCACGAATACTGTGTACTCTTTCCCGAATCTGGTGCTCAACGGGAATTTCACGGCTGGCAGCGGCACGAACTGGGTATATGCCGAAAACGACCCTTCCGGACGGGCATCATCGGCATTCCTGGCAGCAGGAGGGGACACCGAGCCCGGCAGGTGGCGCTTTCGGCTCACCGACGGCAGCAATACTGGCTCCTTCACGGCCAACGGCAACCTCACCAACGCCGGGGCTCTTTGGGACGGGACCTTGCCCGAGGAAGCGCAGTTGAATTTCTCGTTTTTAAAATCATACTCGGGAACCTTGGGCCCGACTACAAACGCCATGGCAATATACCTGCTTAGGCCCGACGGCTCCCAAGTGCTTGTATGGGAAAACCTTACGCTCTACGATGGCACGGCATTCTCGAGGGTGAGTGTTCCGATCGGGGCGGGAAATTTCACCTCCGCAGGTACCTACCGCATCCGGCTATTCAACCGCGTCGTATCCCCATTTAACGGCCGGCCAACAACCGACAATTATTGGGACCAGGTGGCGCTGGTCCTGAAGAAATCCGAGGACTTTTACGCTTTCGGGGAATGGCACAATTCAAGCTCCGTTACGGTCCCGGCAAATCCCAATGACATCCAGGAGCTGAATGTTTCCATAAGGTTCATGGCGGACGCCCCGTTCATGCCTGCATTGGAAATATTCGATTTTGCATCAAGCAGCTGGTCCGCTGCCGGATGCACAATCCCTTCCATCATTTCCGCAAACACATGGTATGATTGGAGGTGCATCGTTTCCTCCTCACCCCAAAATTTCATTAGTTCTGATGGCTCCAAGAGGGTCCTTGTAAGGTTATACTCGCCCGATACCGGCCTTACCCGGTACAACGTTTCTTCGGATTACCTTGCGTATAACGTCACCTACGCGGTTGTTGGCCCCTTCGTAACTACGAACAAGCCGGCCTATTCGGCATGCGGCACCGTCTACTATGAGGCAAGATTTTTCGACCGTGATGAAGCGCTTTATGCCCTCCCGGCAACCGCGAACATCACCATTTCGAACACATCGGGCGTTCTCTTGGATTCCGGGATTTCTGTCACCGGCGGAATTTACCAAGGCAGTTATTCCCTTCCAACAGGCGCGAATGCTGGCAACTGGCTGATCAGGGCGCTTTCAGGCGCACTTGGAAAGAAGTATTTTTATGTCGGGTCCGGAAATTCAGATGTCTGGAAAATTGAAATGCATCCTTCCGCGACTAAAGGCGTTTATTACTCCGGTGAAATCATTCCGTTCTCCTTCAATGTGGTCAATCTCAAGGGCATGGGTGTTCCCGGTTTGGCTCCAAATGGGAACCTCCTTCTCAAAAGGGATTCTGCGCCCTATTTGCCGGCAATCATAGCCCATGGGAACGGCACCTATTCCTTCAATTTGGATTTTGCAGCCCTTACCACAGGCGCTTCCCATACCTTGACAGTGATGGCCAATTCCAGCAACGTGAATGTTTCGGCATCGATTGGCTTTTATGTTGGCTGAAAGGGATTATCCCGTTCGTTTATCCCAACAAAATTTTATGGTTTGGTTAAATATGATAAAGCGCGGCCAATTCAGCTTCGATTTGATGATAGTTGTTGGGATCATGCTGGTGCTTTTCCTGGCGCTGTTCCAATTTTACGTCGGGAAGGCGGAGGGCGCTGCAAATACGCGCGCGAAGCTGTCTGCAAAGGCGATAACGGACTCCCTTGCGGCAAGGATAAATTCCGTTGCCCAGTCGGGGAATGGGACGGTTTCCCGCTTCAGGCTGCCCCAAACAATTGCTGATGGAAAAAATTACACCATCGGAATTCCGGGGAGGAGGGTGGAGGTTTCTGCAGATGGCATGTCCGTTTCTTCCTTGATTTCAGCCGCTGCTACTGTTTCTGGGGACCTTAACCTGAAAAAGGGCGGAGAAATACAAATCTCAAATGTTGATAATGGCATATTTGTGGAGTGATGCACTATGCGAGGGCAGCTTTTCTCATTCGATTTCATCCTTGCAGTCTCGCTCATTATTTTCATCCTTGCATTATCCCTCTTCGTTTCAGAAAGCACCGCCAATTCCATCAACCAAAGCGAACAAGGCCGCGATATGCAGCGCGCAGCTGATGGCGCCCTCTCCCAGCTCATCGAGACTCCCGGAAGCCCCTCAAACTGGGAGCAATTGGAATTCACAGATGGGGATGTTGCTTCGCTTGGGCTTTCCCCCTCAAGGAACATGCTTGATGAGGGAAAGGTTTTGCGCCTATTTAATTTGGCAAATTCGAACTTCGGCAATTATTCCCTGATGAAGCGGATGCTTGGCCTAGACCTTCCCTCGAGCAACTTTTCCATCTCGATTAGCAATTCCTCCAATTCCGCTATTTATGAGACGAACGTTCCGGAATCTGGCAGCGCCTCGGTTTATTCCTTCTCGCGGATTGCGCTGCTTGGTGACAGTCCCGTCATAGTCAACTTAAGGGTATGGGTGGAAAAATGAGGGGGATATTCTTCAGCATCGATGCGATCCTGGCGCTTCTTCTTGCCCTATCCATATCCGCACTCATAATGAATACATCCTCCCGGCTGCAGGCCACAACAATTGCCGATTCGCAGCTGCAAAAAATCGCCGATGATTCCCTTGTTTCAATGGATAAGTCGGGGGTGCTTGGCAGCAGTGTCGTGGCAAATTCCGCAATCCCATTGAAGGAATTTGCGCGGATTATCCCGGGCAATGTTTGCTACCGGATTGCAATCTACCCGCAATCCTTAAGCACTCCCATGATCGCGCAGGAAAACTGCGCATGCAGGACGTACTCGATTTCAAGGCGCAGCTTTGTGCTCCCGGAACCCGGCACGGCAATTTATTTAGCGGAAATGAGGGCATGCTACAAAGGCACGAGTGGTTGAATTTGGTATTCGAGGTAATGATTGATGAAAAAGGGCATTTTTTTTGCATTGCTTTTCGGGGCGCTGTTCCTCCTATTTCTTTCCATGCTTGTATTCTATTCGGATACCTGGGTTGACCGGGAGAGGAAGGATGCCGAAAACCTGCGGCTTTCAAAATTCGCCTCCATTAGGGATGATGTGGCAATGGATCTTATGGGCCTTTTGGAAATCAATTCCGTATATTTATTCCGGAATTCAAGCCATGCGACAATTGCGATAAACGAGACCCTGCCCATCTCATCCCCGAATGCGCAGCTGCTCGCTTATAAAAATTTCATTGAGGGGGAGTATGCGCAAAAGCAGAACCTTGCCGGGAAGATTCTCCTATCGCTTGATACGATTTATGCATCACCCTTCGTTTACTTTGGGGGCGTAAATCTGAATTACTCCTATTCTGGCGTTGGGAAGGATTCCTCCATTTTCAGGGGCTCGCCCTCCGTTGAAAAATATTCCCTCCTCCTGCAAAGCGCTTCTGTGGATCCATTTTCAGAGTGCGGCTGGGAATCCCAAGCAGCTGGGGGCCTTGAAGTGGAGATAAAAATCATTGCTTCAAATTGCCCGGCCCAATTGGCCTCCCTCGACCCATTATCCGAAAGCCGCTTTTTCGTGAACACCACTTCCGGTAAATACCTCAACATGAGCTTCGGGCAAATTGGTGCGGATGCATATTCCCTCCGGATGGTTTCCGACGGAGTTGCCGTAAATTCCCTGCTGAACGTTACCGTTTCCGCCACACAACCCATAGCAGCATGGCTTCCCGGAAAGCTGGAATTCGTGGGCGATTTCACCTACTCGACATTGATTATTGCGGAAAATTAGTATTTGGGGGGCAGTCGATGTACAATGAACAAAATCCCTGCGCACCTCGGCCCGCACAAACGCCAGAATTAGCCCGCCGTAATTACCGCCTATTTTTTCTTCCTCCCGAAGAACTCCCCATCTACTTTCGCAAAGCCGTAAGTCTTCGAGAACCGCATGATCTCGTAGGTCATCTTGATGAAGCAAAGCGCAATCACCGTCGTGTAGAGCGACCTGTAGTTGGCAACGAAATTGGGCCCAACCTGGTCGAATATGTCGACGCTTTCTATGTAGGTCAGTCCGTTGAAGATTAGCTGGAAGAGGAAGAAGAGAGTTGCGGTGTAATAGAACCAATCCACGATCCTGCGGAATTCGCCCTTCTCAAACCTTTGCCTTGCCCGGAACACGAAATAAGCCGCAAAGAAGGTGACTATTATCGTGATCGTGTTGAAGAATATTACGCTCTCGTTGGCCATTTTTTATCATCCCAACTCTCGAATTTTTATCCCATCATGATGAGGTTTATTGCTGGGTTATCCCATTCGATCCAATACTTTTTTTGCCTTCATTTTTCTTTCATTTCTTCCCAATCGTTATCACTTTGTCGCAGAACTGGCTCAGATCATCGATGAGCTTCTTGTCCGTCTCCTTTTCCAGCGACACCAATATCATCCCGACCTTCCAAAGCCGCATCTTGCTCACAAGGAAATGCGTGAACTGTGCGACGGTGCCCGCGGAATTGTAGATCAGCATCGTGCTTAGGGAATCCATGAATATAAATCGATTCTTTTGCTCCATCCTTTCAACCAATTGCGTAAGCGCGATGCTAAGTTCGGTCAGGTTCTTTGGTGAGGGCAGGAAGATGCAATTTTCCGTCCGTTCCCCCCTCTTGCCCGAGGTTTGCGTGATGAGGTCGAGGAAATAGAGGCGGCCCACATCCAGCTTTTCCTTCTTCAATACCTGCGTGAGGCTCTCGTAGGGCCGGTTGAATGTGACATATATCCCTGCAGCATCATCCGGCTCCATAAGGAACCTAAGCGATGCCAGGTTTGCCTCCATATACTCTGAAGAATCCGTGACGAGCATGACGATGTAGTGCTGCGGGAGGGACTTCAGCTCCCTTTTAAGCCTCGCATCCAGATCGGCCATAATTGGATTACGGAAGGCGGTTTATATACATAATCGCTTAGGGGAGGAGGGGCCAAAGGGATGCTTGCAAAATTGGATTATTGGCTTCCCTTATCTGCACCATCACCTGCAGCCTTCCTCAACAACTGGGTTTTTTCGAATACCTTTTTATAGGCGGGAAGAGTTACGCCTATGTGAGCAAATGAAGAAGGAGCTTAGGCATTCCCAGTTCATCCAAAGGCCTGAAGGATGGCTTGTTCGGACGAAAATAACCGACCTTTGCGAATCCCTTGAAAAGAAGCCGGGAATGGAGGAGGACTTTTCGGCGCTTGCCAGGGAGCTAACCCTTTCCACCAATGAGATAGAGCGTATTGCCAAAATCCTGCAGGAGCAGGGGCTTATAGCGCTAAATTACCCCGTAAACATATTGAGCAAGCCCTCCGTGCGGCTTGTTGAAAAGCTTGCGCAGCCAGCAGGCGAGCGGATTGACGGGGAAAAAATGCTTTTTGGCTATGAGATGTCCGCCAACAACGTCCCTGCAAAGGTCGAAATCTGGCAGTTCCATAGCTCAAGCCGCCCCATCTACAGATTGCAATACCCAAAGGTGTGCGCCTACACCGAAAAGTTCATTTCCTATTTGCGGGATTCCCTTGCAAAGGCGCTTCCGGTTGAGACGGATGAGATTGTGGACCAGGGGAAATTCCGTGCCCTCAAGGAGCGCTTTTATACCGCAGCACTTGAGCTGATTGGGAGGGAGCTCCCTTCCACGGAGGAGAGGGATAGGGCGATTATTGCCGGCCTTTTGCTCCACCGGATGTACGGGCTTGGGATCATCGAGCTCCTAATGGCTGATGATAATTTGGAGGAGGTTGCCGTGAATGGCGCGAATGCGCCAATTGCCGTCTACCACCGGAAATTCGGCTGGCTCAAGACCAATCTCTCCTTGCAAAACGAGGAGGAGATCTACAATTACGCCGCGCAAATAGGAAGGAAATCGGGCAGGGAAATTTCACTTCTGAATCCGATAATGGATGCCGCGCTTGTTTCTGGGGATAGGGTTTCAGCAACGCTCTTTCCCATCTCCTCCAGCGGGAATACGATCACAATCCGCAGGTTCGCGCGGAATCCCTGGACGATCACCGGGCTTATCTCAAAGGATACCTCCACCATGTCCGCGGAAATGGCCGCATTCCTTTGGCTATCCATCCAATATGAGATGAACATCCTTGTTGCAGGCGGCACGGCCTCCGGCAAAACCTCCACCCTTAACACCCTTACTGCAATGATCCCTCCCTCGCACCGCATTGTTTCGATCGAGGATACGCGGGAACTATCCCTTCCCACATCCCTGCACTGGAACTGGGTGCCCCTGCTCACGCGCTCCCAAAATCCGGAAGGGAAGGGGCGCGTTTCCATGCTTGATTTGATGGTGGAGAGCCTTCGCATGCGGCCGGACCGAATCATTGTCGGGGAGGTGCGCAGGAAGCGGGAGGCGGAAGTTATGTTCGAGGCGATGCATACTGGCCATGCGGTCTATGCGACAGTCCATGCGGACACTGCATCGCAGGTGATAAGGAGGCTTACCGAGCCGCCAATCGAGATACCTAGCCTTGAACTTGAGTCATTGCAGCTGATCGTGGTGCAATACCGGGACCGCAGGAAGGGTCTTAGGCGCACATATGAAATCACCGAATTAACCCAGGTTGCATCCGAATCCTCCGGTGTCAACCTCAACACACTCTTCAAATGGCGCCCCCGCACGGATGCGTTCGAAAAGGTGAACGATAGCACGCGGGTTTTTGCCGAGCTAAACCTGCACACCGGGCTTACAGTTGCCGAAATCCAGGAGGATTTGCTCGGGAAGCAGCAGATCTTGGAATGGGCCCTAAGCCAGGGCGGCCTTGGCACCGAGGATATCGGCGGCATAATGGATTTGTATTACAAGGACCCGCACTTAGTCGTAGAAGCTGCTGGGAAAAATAAAATGCTGAAAGATGTTTTAAACAATGACTAGGAGATTTTTTTAGGCCAGAATTGCCCATAGGAATTACCCACTTCATAAAAAAATAGCAAACCGGTTGGTTCATGCAATGAATCTATTCGTTTTCAAATATGGCGGCATCCTGAACGGCCACCTGCGAAGGTTCGTGGGGATTGGCAATGCGATCGGGAACGCTGTCCCGGGCCTGAAATTCGATTTGCGCGAAGCTGGCTACATGGTTGCGGTTGGTGAATATGTCGCGGCGGCGCTTGCAAATTCCTTCTACTATGGGCTTGTGATTTTCACCATACTGTTCATCGCGCTTGCCTTCCAGGGCGGGCTGAACCTTGCGTTCATGTCGGATCCATCCCCCTTGAACCTGTTCCACTTCCTGGCATCCCTTAAAACGCCCATCCTTGCCGGCCTTGGCCTTTTCAGCGTATTTTTCTCCTTCTTCCTGTTCTACCCTAAAGTGGAGGCGCGCAAGATCGCCGAAAACCTCGACAAGGACCTTATTTACGCCCTGAAGGACATGGAGCTGCAGATCTCCTCCGGCGTCTCATTGTATGATTCGATGGCAAACATCTCAAGGGCGGACTATGGCCGGGTCTCAAAGGAATTCGAGATCGCGGTTCGGGACATTGCTTCCGGAGGCGCGGAGGACAAGGCGCTCGAAAAGCTTGCCGCGAGGACGGAATCCGAGTTCATGCGCAAGACCATTTGGCAGATGCTCACCTCCCTAAGGGCGGGCAGCAGCCTTGAGAATGCGCTGCGCTCGACAATTGCAACACTCAACAATTTCCAGCGCCAGCAGATCCGGGGGTACGCGGGCGAGCTCAACGTGCTTGCGCTCGTATACATGCTCTTTGCCGTTGCAATCCCTGGCCTTGGCTCCACCCTTCTGATAGTCCTTTCCTCGTTTGGCGGGGTAAAAGTTAGCGAGGCATTCTACATCTCGCTCATCTCGCTTTGCTTTTTTGTTGAGCTTGTAATAATTGGCTTCATAAAGAGCCGGCGGCCGGCGGTGCATTCGTGATGGCGAAGAAGGATTTGGAAATTGAGGCGCTCAAAGCGCAGATCCAAAGGGTAGAAGAGCAGATATTGGCATTGGAAAGGGCCCCTGGAAGGAAAAAGGGGAAAGCCCACAAGAAAAAGATTGCGAGGGCAAAACTTGGGCTTGCAAGGCTCCATCGCAGGCACAAATTGGTTTCGGCGAAAGTAATTGAAGGAACTCAAACTCAAGAGGGAGGAATGCCCCTCGCAACGGATTTGGAAAAAATAAAAAAGGGCGATTCCAAGCCCCAAAAAGTAAAAAATTTCAATTCCGCAAAATCCCAGCCCGAGCAATTGGAAAATGAGCCTATGTCTGCAATAATTTCAAAATCGCCCGTCCACCAGCTGCCGCTCCACATGGCGAAAAAGGAACCATCCCATTCTGCTTCCCAAAGAAAACCACCCATGCATTCCATTTACCATTGGCTTTCCAGGCTTGCCTCAAGGACGCAGCGGATGAATTTGAGGCAAAAGCTCTCAACTGCGGGAATAAACGAGGATGAGGAAATATGGCTTGGCCAATTCATAATCCTTGCCAAGCTTTGCGGCCTTGCCGCGTTCATGATTGTCTGGGTGGTGTTCAGGGAGGCCTATTTGCCCACGCTTCTTGCCTACGCCATCCTTGCGTTCGCTGCGGTGATGTTTGGTGCGTACGTCCACCTGAATGTGCAAATAGAGGATCGGAAAAAACGGCTCGAGTCGGTGCTTCCGGAGGCGATGCTTGTGATTGCCGCAAACATCCGCGCAGGCATGACGCCGGTTGTTGCGCTTCGGGCCTCCGCTAGGCCGGAATTTGGGCCCATCCAGGAGGACATCAAGCTTGCGACAACCAAATCCCTTGGCACGGATTCCTTCACGGACGCCCTTTCGGAGATGGCACGCAAGACCAATTCCGAGCTCTTCCAAAGGGTGCTTGCGCTTTTCACCGCAAGCCTTCGGTCCGGGGGCCACCTCGCGCAATTGCTTGAGAACACTGCCGAGGACATCCGCCAGGCGCAGGAGCTGAAAAAGGACCTTGCTACGAGCACACGCCTGTATGGGATGTTCATCCTGTTTACGGTAATTATCGGCACACCTCTCCTGCTTGCCGTTTCCATCCAGTTCAGCACCATGGTTTCTGGCCTCCAGCAGCAAACCGCAACTGGCGGCATTGCTTCCGAAATCTCTTCTAGCCCCTTGATAAGCACGCCCCTTCCGGTGGATTTCCTATCCACTTCTGCAATCTTCATCCTTGTCATCACCAGCCTTCTTGCCTCAGGTTTAATTGGCGTCATCAACAACGGCTCCTATAATTCCGGCCTGCGCTATTCCCCCTTCATTGTAGGGTCGGCACTGCTGATTTTCTTCCTAATCAAAGACTTTGGTTTGAAGCTGATCATGCCGGTTGGGTAAGGTGGATTTTATGCCTGCAGAGGAATTCCTAAGGCACTTCAAGGCGTATTCCGTCCACGGACCATTTTTCCTTAAAGTCAACGTCCGCAACAGGGATGCAGCTCGCGACCATCAGTCGGGCGTTATCACAATTTCTGCGGCAGGCGTCCATGAGCCAAAGTTCCTTCGGTTGATGGGAAAAAGGCGCTCAGGCTTCAACAAGCTAGATAGCGCTATCTTCAAGGGGATGGAAGCGCAAGGGCTTAGGGTCTATCAGCATCCAAAAACAAACGTCACCGTGCATTCATCGCCGGAAGGGACAGGATTCCTCATCTATTCGTTCAATTTATGGAGGGACGTTGCGCAAATCCGAACCCTTTTGGAGGGTGCCCATTTTGAATTGCAGCCGGCAAGGCAGGATGGCTTTGACCATGCATTCCGGCTTGATCATCGGCCTGCAATAGAGCGCAAAACCCGCCCGCAGGAATAGGGTATAATGGCGGATTTGACTGAGCCGCTTGGGGTGTGTTAGTAGTCGCAATTATCCGAAAACGCAAACCCATCGATAGCTTTAAATATGGCCTGAAACTAATGGATTAAAAATTGAAAGGTGGTATGATGAAATTTAGAGCGCAAGCTGCGGTTGAATACCTGATGATCCTGGCGGTAGTTATTATTATCGCCCTGGTGGTTGTTGGCGTGCTCGGAGGATTCCCGACCCTTACTGCCGGGATTTCCGAAAAGGAGAGCGCCGCATACTGGACAACGGCCGATGTTGGGATAGTTAGGGCGTACGTTTCAGGCACCGATGTCAAGATGGTCCTTCGGAACAACAAGAACTTTGCAATCACGCTTTCGAGCGTCGATGTGGGGGCGGGCATAACTTCTCCTCTGACTGATACACTCCAGCCGGGCGAAACCACGGGCCAGATTACCGTCTTTACGCTTACAACCGGCTGCACCGCTGGCGCAACATTCACCTATCCGGATGTCACCATCGTGTATTCGGATGCGGCGTACTTAACCTCGTATACCTTTACTGGCGCAAAGCCGCTTGTTGGCACCTGCCAGTAATTTCCCTTTTTCCTTTTTTTTCTTTTATCCCTAGTTCTTCCCATGCCCGAATTCAATTCCCCGCCAATCCCCCCTCCTCCAGATGCCTTGTTTTTATTCCTTTCCCGCATTAACTAGTTCAACGGCGATCCAACATGCGTGAAGACAAGCTTTCAAGGATTCAGGAAAAGATGGATGCGCTGGAAAGGCAGCTAGGTGAGGTCCGTGCCGCATCCTTTGCAACCCTGTTCATCGTTGCGGTGCTGTTCGCGCTTATACTCGGGGCAATTGTAAAGATATTTTTAGGGTGATAACATGGGAAACGAAAGAGCGGAAATTGCAAGATTGGAAGCCGCCATGAGTGGTCTCCCCGGCCGCCTATCTCACATCACCAAAGCCATCGAAACTCACAACCCCGCCCGCCCTACAAAAGTGAAGGATATCGTCAGGGCAGCTGAAAGTGCAGGACTCATCGCAGTCCCCAATAAAGGCCTTGTTCATTTTGAGGATCCCTTGGGAAGGAAAGTTGCGAGCCCAATCGCGCACGGACATCTTACTGTTTCAACTCATAGGAATGATGAGGTAAGGGGCCCTGTAGCACTTAGGTTATTGCAGGCAATTGAACTGCATACCCGTGAATTAGGCCCCGCCATTAATGCCCGCCTCGAGGAACTGGGATCTGGTGGAAAGAAAAGATGAAAACCCCAATCATCGCACTCAACTACAAGGCCTACCCCGAATCCGCCGGGCTGAAGGGAATGCACCTTTCCGACATCGCCTATAAGCTTGCGAGCAAGCACAAAAAGAATGTTGTTGTTGCCCCCCAGTTCGCGGACCTTGGCCTTACCGCAGGCAAATTCCCCCCATCACCGAACTTTGGCATCTTCTCGCAGCATTTCGACAGCAATGCGCAAGGCGCATTCACGGGGACAGTTCCCCCCGAATCGCTCCTCCAATCCGGATGCGCGGGTTCGCTCCTTAACCATTCCGAGAAGAAGATCAACATAGCGGAACTGATGAACCTCATGCCCCATGCGAGGAAAATTGGCATGGAACTTATCGTTTGCGCTGATGACGTGCACGAGGCCGTTGCGATCGCAAGGCTCCATCCTCCCTGCATCGCAGTTGAGCCGCCCGAGCTCATCGGAAGCGGGATTTCCGTTTCTACCGCTAGGCCTGAAATTGTGAGCGATTCGGTCCGCGAAATCAGGAAAATTGATCCCAATATAAAAGTGCTGGTGGGTGCCGGAGTATCCAATGCGCACGACGTGAAGAAGTCGATCGAGCTTGGCGCACAGGGAGTGCTGCTCGCATCCGCGTTTGTGAAGGCAAAGGACCCGGCAAAACTGCTCGATGAGATGCTAAGCGCCCTTTGAAGGATGGACTTTTTAGTATTGATGGCCTTAATGGGGATTTACCTATTCTTTACCTATTCCTAATCCAATTGCTTTTTCCACTGCTTCCCAAACCCAATCCCCTCAATTTGGACTAATCCGCGCTTTTCCTCGATGTTAATCCTTATTTCGGGAATGAATTGCTTGATCGTGTAGGCGTTGGTATGCAGATGATTAGTGGCCCTGCTTGCTGAAAATTCCGTCCTTCCCTCCGCAAGTGCCGCAAAAAGGAGGAGCTGGTCTGCAAGGTGCTCATCAACAGCAGCACCGCTCCTTTCAAATTCTGTTAGTTTGTCCGCAGCCTCCTTCCCGACGGTTTCCGCCCTCTTCCCAATTTCCCCAAGGGAAAAGAAACCGGAAACAGAATTTTGATGGATGGCCTTGAGGAAAAGCATCGTCCCCTTTCCCGGCGATGGTGCATTTTTCATTGAAATGGATTTATCGACGCTGAAATTAACCAGTGCTTTCAATGCTTCGGATTTTTGCCTCCTCGCTATGTCCTCCGGAAGGTTGGATGCAACGGATGAGCCAGCTATATTTTTTAGCGGGCCTGGGGAAATGGTGCCCAATCCGTCCAATTTCCCAATCCCCCTGATCCTTGCCTCGATTTCCCCTCCTCCTATTGGGTAGTAGCCGTAGCTGTTGATTTGCAATTCGCATTCGAATCCCATTTTTCTTACGGTGGGAAGGAAAACCTCGTTCAAGCACTCGAAGCTCGGGCTCCAGTTCACATGCGTACCCCCCCTCAGAACAAGGTGGGAATCGGCGTTGGAAAATGCCAATGGCAGCGCCACCGTCTGGAATATCAGGCCCACGGAACCCGCGCTCTCCTTGACCTCGGATACGTCGAAAATGTATTTTCCGCCAACTATTCTGGATGGGTTGAAGGTTAGTTTTGTGGAATGCAGTTCGGCTCCCGTAACCCTTGCATTGCATATCTTTTGCATTGACCGAACGCAGGTTAGATGCTGTGGCTGAAGGCCCGGATTCTTGCGTTTTGCCCGTATGTTGGATATCTCAAAAGGCATTCGTAAAATTGCAGAAAGGCTAAGGCTCGTCCGGAGGATCTGCCCCCCTCCCTCCAAATAGTCGCCGTCGATGGTTAGCATTAGCAGACTGCCTATTTTTTATTGCCCGGTTTTTTAGATTCAAAAACGCGCCGAAGAAGATCAACGTTCCGTATCGATGGGGGGAGTTCTTGGCTCGGGTCCTGAGGCAAGCCGTTGGATGTTGCCCATCTGGGTCTCCCATGCCTTCCGGTTTCCTCCGGTTTTTCAGTTTCCCTTGTGCTTCCCATTCCGATAGTCCCTTTGCATTAAATCCAATCCGCCAGCTCGGATGCCTTCTTCAAAAGCTCCTGCCTGATGAGTGTTTTTATTCCTCCGGATTCGGATGCAATCCTTCCTAGCCTTGCCTTTATTTCCTCCCTTACCTCGGAAGATTCCCCACTCATCATCCTGCTGAAACTTTCCCTCCCCAGCTGGTGCCATGCGCTTGCCGCTTTCAGCTGGTCGTTTTCGCTTTTCTCGTATAGCATAGGGAGCTTGTCCTTTAGCGGTGGGGCCTTTGCCATTTCAAGCACCTTCAAAAGCTCCCTTTGGCCCCTCCTCTCCTCGAGGTAATCGGATTTTGTTGCGCTCATGATTGCACTTGCGATATCGCCACTTGCCGCTTCCAATGCCCTTCGCGCTTCTTCCCTTCCCACTTTCGCCTGCTCGGCAACAAGGGAGATGTCGGATTCCGCCATTTTCCCCGTATCCTGCGGCGCATCATCCGCCACCTCGAACTGCTCCTCCGAGGAAACCTTGGATTCGATTTCCCTTGCGCTCCCGGAAACCTGGTAGCTCTTCTGCCCCTGCATGTCTATTGCTACAACCGATGGGGAGTCTATTATGATCTTCTTCCCGCTGCTGGTTTCGATGACTACCCTGCTGGCGGGGATCTCCTCGTTTTTGATCCCCATCTGGCGCATCAGGCTTGCCATTTGCCTTGGGTCCATTTTTGGGAACATGATTTTTCGCACCTCGCTAACTGTTTGGATGACTTTGCTATGGAAATATTTATCCGCCGGCAATCCGCTTGTTTGATCGCCTCCCCCCTTAATTTGAGGCGCGAATCGTGCAATATTTACGTTTATTCAATATCCTTGTTTCATCACTTTTGCAATACCGCCTATTAACCCGGTAGCATAGTTTATTTAAAGGGATTTTATTAATATTTGCAGTCGTTAGCAAGTGAGCGCATATGGCACCCCCCCAGCCACCTGGAAAGGTCTTTGATTCCGTCAGGCAGGACATCCATACCCTCGACTCCAAGATATCCCTGATTGCCCAAAAGCTCAAAACGATCGAGCAAAACGAGGAAATAATCGGAAGGACCATTGTTGCCCACAATGAGAAGATAAGGGAGCTGGATGAGAAGGGCAGTTCGGGCTTGCCAAACCAGGATGTGGTCCAAAGCGCTTCAAGCGCATCGGACCTATCCCAGCTAAAAAAGGATGTGGAGGACCTCAGGAAGGAGGTTTCCGAGATGCGCTACGTGATCAATTCAATCAATCCGCTTGAATATGCCACCATTGACCAGGTGAAGGATCTTTTGAAGGAGAGGAAGGACTAAAAATCGCCGGTGGCATGCATGCTGCTCGCATTTGTTGTTCTGGTTTGCGCTTTCATTGCAGGCCATGCGCTTTCGGGAAGGCTTTTCAAAAAGGAGCTTTTCCCATACTCGCTATTGCTCGGCTCCATGGCATTTAGCTGCTTACTTTACCTCCTTGGAATCGCCCTTGGCTTTGGCCTTCCCGCCATTCTCCTCTCATCCCTGGCATGCCTTGTAATTTATATCCTGCTTAACGGAAAGAAGCTGGATTTGATCGGGATTGGGGAGTCCCTTTTTAACCGCGATTCATTCCTGGTTTTCATATGTACCACTTTGGCGCTGGCTTTTTTCTCTAATATTTCGATCAGCTATGAAAATGGCTTTTCAGTTGCCACCCAGGATTTTGCATTCCATTTGGGAATCATCAACACCATGGCTAATGGCAACTTCCCTCCGGCCTATCCCGGGTATTCGCCCCAGCGCCTTACCTATTATTATTTTCCGCATATCCTTCCGGCAGCCTTAAGGTTTGGGGGCTTGGATTCGCCCATGGCATTCCAGCTTTTCCTGGTCCTTGTTAGCGCTTCCTTCATTTGCGCTTTCTATTGCCTTTCACGTGACCTTCTTGGGAGCCCGGCAGGAGGTTTGCTTGCAATTGCGTTCCTGTTCATTGTCTCTCCCTGCACCGGCTGCCAGCATTCGGGGGCAAGCTGGTTTTCGCCATTCTACCCTCCGGATGTGGCGAAGATGCTGATAAGCGGCCCCAAGGGCTTTCCATTTGCGCCCACAATGCTCTCGTTTCCCATATCCCAGCTCCCAATGGCCTTTGCATTCCTGTTCCTGGCTTTTTCGGTGCGCTTTTTCCGGGACAACAAGGCCCCTATTTCAAGGATCCAATATGGGCTGGCGCTTGCGGCCTTTCCCATGTTCCATACGTTCTTTTTCCTGATCCTCCTTGGGATTTTCCTCCTTATTGCAATAATTGAAAGGAAAAGGGCGGCATCCCTTGGGCTATTGGTTGCGGCCGCAATCGGGGGGGCGCAATTCGTCTTCCTGCTCTCCGACAAGGCGAAGTCCGCCCTTGCCGGCAATTATTTCCATTACGAGCTATTCGCGTATTCGCAGGGCATATGGGACCTTTTGATGTTCTGGGTCCTAAATGCCGGCGGCCACATCCTGCTTGCGGCGCTTGGCCTTCTTTATTTGTGGAAGCGCGGGCCCCACGGGCTGCTTCCCGTGTTCCTGGCAGGAGCGGCAGCGGTATTCATTTTCGGGAACATGTTCATCCTTACCCCCTACCGCTGGGATGCCAATAAGCTTTTCCTGCCCTTCCTGCTGATGGTAAGCGTCCTATCCGCAGCCGGGATTTTCTGGCTTTGGGAAAAAAATACGCTAACTAAGGCAATTTGCGGCCTCATCCTCCTCCTTGGGGCAGCTTCCTCCTATTACCATTTCTTCATATATTTCGATTCCACCTACGAGCAAACACCCGTGCATCTCTCCTCCCCGGCGGTATTCGAGGCGTGCAAGTGGGCTAAAATCCATACGGACCCAAAAGCGATATTCCTGGCGGACGATTCCCTCGAGGGGTCCTCCTGCCTATATGCCTATTCCGGGCGGATGGTTTTGCTCTCAATTCCCCAGCTTCCCGAAACCCACGGCTTTTCAACCTCTGCAATCAAGCAGGATATTGCGGAAATCCTTGCCGGCGATCTTTCATTGGCAGGGCGACATGGCGTGACCCACGTCTTTGCGGATTCCGACCTCGAGAAGCGCATCTCTCCAGAATTGCGTGCCCGCCTTTTAGCCCTTTACTCCCAGGATGGCGTTTCAATTTATTCAATTAATTATCCGTGAGCAGTGCGTTCCTCCCTTGCATATGCCCCCGAATTCCCCTATCCCGATCCCCTCAAAATAACCTATTTAAACCTTCTTGCCTCTAACTTAGATGCTGATTTTCTATTGCAAATGCAATTAGAACAATCGATGAAAAAGGTGAGATTGTTATGGCCAAGGAATATGTTAAGTTCGAGACTCCGGCAGATATCCAAAAGAAGGCGCTTGACCTGCTCAATGATGTGAAGGTTGCAGGCGGGATTATCCGGAAGGGAACCAACGAGTCCACGAAAGCAGTGGAACGTGGCGAGGCTGCGCTTGTGGTAATTGCCGAGGATGTCGACCCTGCTGAAATTGTGATGCACCTCCCGCAGCTTTGCGCGGAAAAAAAGGTGCCTTATATTTATGTGAAGGAAAAGGTCGCGCTTGGTAAGGCAGCTGGGCTGAATGTGGGCTCTGCTGCGATGGCGATCCAGAAGGCAGGCAACTCCGCCAACGAATCATCCCTTAAGGATATCGTTTCCAAGATGGCAGGCAAGCTCCAATTCAAGTCCGAGGATAAGAAGCCGGAAGTGAAGGAGGAGAAAAAGGCGGCTGCTCCGAAGAAGAAGAAGGAAAAGCCCGCCGAAAAGAAGGAGGAAAAACCTGCTGAGAAGAAGGAAGAGAAGGCAGAGGCAAAAACTGAATAATCCGATCGGAATTAGGCATCAGAACTAAATCTGATCAATTGGGTAAATGCTATGGGCGCAGTAAAGAAGAAATTCCAGGACATGAACGTCCAGGTAAAGGACGAAAAGGAGTTCAGGCCAACCGAAGGCCATCTCGCAGAAGTCGTGGAAGTAGTCGGGAAAACCGGCGTGTTCGGCGAGATTTTGCAGGTGCTCTGCAAGGTTCTTGACGGCAGGGACAAGGGCCGAGTGATCCGAAGGAACGTGAAGGGCTCCGTCAAGGTCGGCGATTACATGATGCTCCTGGAAACCGAAAGGGAGGCAAAGCCCCTCAAGAACAAGCGGCCAAAGAAGGATCTCCGGCGGCCATTCTAAGTGTGTGGATAAATATGGTTATTTGCTCATTTTGCGGGAACGAGACAGCTGTTGGGACCGGCTTTGCAATCTTCAAGCGGGACGGCTCGGCAACACATTTCTGCTCCAGGAAATGCGAGAAGAACCAGCTTAAGCTAAAGCGCAACCCGGCCCACTTCAAGTGGACGCAAAAGTTCGCAACAACCGCAAAGAAGAAGAAATAGCCTACTGATGCTTTTTACCCGGGAACCACGTTTTGGGGTTCGTTAATCTCCTCCAGCCGGAAGGGGGTCTTGGCAGTTCCGTCCTGCCTGCTTTTTGGGAAATGATCGCATCAATTAAGGAACTGATTGCATGGAGGACCGCATCCGAACGGTCTGTATCCCCCAAAGTATCCCTTGATAGGTATGCAATCCGCCTCCCTCCGAATGAACCGAATTGCACTGATACCGAATGCAAACGCATTGCCTTTTGGATCAATCTTACTGCGTGTTGATCCTCCAACCGCGGGGTTTCCACCTGAAATCCTGCCAGTGGCTTTCCGTATCGTACGTGGCTGATGCTTGCATCCGGCCACATCCGGTTGATTTTTTCAACGATCTTTTGCGCTTCCTCATGCGGCGTGAGCTCCTGTGCCATTGCAACCAACATATTTACGATTGATTGATGCTTAAATGGGTTGCCTTGTTGGAAGAATTAGTTTAAATATGCTGTAAAGTGCCCGGATTGCTTAGCCCCTTTTCCTAAGTCCCCTGGCCCATTTTACTACTGACCCAATCAATTTCCTGCCTGAACCCTTTATTCCTGCTGCCAGCTCCCTCCTGCCCCTTGCATTGTGCATCTGCCTTGCCAGCGCCCCGGAGACAACCAGCCCTTTTTGCCCCTCAATATGGTGGACATTGATCGGCATTTTACTCAATGCTGCCTGCAGCGCAATGTTTTCCGCCTGGCTGATTACCCTCTTCCCTGGGATGTGGAAGCGCCTGCCCAAATGGCCTTGATGGCTGCTCCTGCCGGTTTTCTGATCGATGCGGCTAATGAGCGTGCTGGAACCTTCGTGCGGCGCAATCCTGCCCGCATCCAGATCGTACTTTCTTAAAACCGCTTCCGCCCTCTCCTTCATCGTGGGCCCGCTTTTCGACATATTCATCCGTTTTTTATATTTCTTTAATGATGTAGGCTGCCAGCTCCTACCGGCTATGCTCGCCTTGCGGGTTAAGAATTTGGACATGCTCCCTCAAACGTACCCAATGGGGGTTATCCTCATTTCTTACATATTTTCCTGCTTCGGCGGGGCTTTTAGCTATAATCTCGCCATGTGGCAAGCCCGGATCAATTCTAACCGTTGCATGGATTCCCTCTGCATGTAATGCCGCCTTAATCAACAATTGGCGGGCCTTCCTCGGGCCTTGCTGCCTGAGCGCGTCGGGGATATCGAATACGATGTGGCCGTTCCGATCAATTCTAATAGTGTCCGCCTTGATGTGTATTTTGGCATAAAATGCTTTCAATGCAGCAGGAGTAGATTTGATTGACATGGTAAACGCCGGATTTTATTTGGGAAGATATGCTTAAAATATCCTTGGAGAAGGCGGATACAATGAAGAATTAGAAAAATGGGCGCCCTCCCTTGCTCATCCCCCGAAATAATCCGGTGCAAGCCCGATTGAGTAGCTGCCGGCGTTAAGGACTCCCGCGCCCGCCGTCTCGCTTTTATTCAGCTTGTAGAATATTTCCGCATTCTCGAGGCTGCCATTTTGCGGCATGGATAAGGAGAAAACCGGGTAATTTGCTAAAAGGATCGATTCACGGTCAGGGGGATTATCCGCTTCGGGGCCGTATTCCATATTGTAATTCCCAACTTTACTCTCCCCAATCCCAAGGTAAATCGCGTTCCTCAGGTCAAGCATTTTATCGTTAATTTCAAGCTTCCCGTAAGGCACAATTGGCCACTCAAACCCAAGGCAATGTGCTGCTCCCGAATACTTGGAAATCTCCGGCAGCCCATAATATGAATCGAAGAGGTTGCATGCGGTTATCGCCGGGCAGTTCTCGCCATTGGTTGTTTTAGAAACAGTCATGGGCGAAAGTTTCGCATCCGCGCTTCCAATTTCCCAATTCAAGCCGTCATTTGTCATGGCGCTTAGCTTATAAATCCCAAGCCGCGCCTTGCAGGCGGAGGGAATTCCCGCACTGTCCACGGAAACGCCAAAGGAATCCATGTAATTGAACACGTTGTCTGCGCTTTCGGGGATTACCGCAGAAAAGATGATGGGTCGGCTTGCCAAGCTGAAGAAATCAGAGTAAGGCTTTGTTCCCCCGCGCCTGAAAACGGAATTTGCAGCGGTGCTCCTTGCCAAATCCAGGAACATTTCTATCCTCGTTTCCGAGGCGCCCTGGGATTCGTATGCCTTCTCATCAAGCAAAGTCAGGAGGCTGCCAATAGTTGGGCCATTTTGGCTTGGGAAAATTATTGGCGCAGTCCCGGAAGGCGTCCTTACTGCAATTGCCGCATCCGGGCGTTCATCCGCATCCCATGCAAATAGGAATGCGCTCCCCCGGTTGCTATCCTTCACAAGCGCATCGAATACCTTCTCGCCATTCTCCTCAACAATCAATCCGTCATATTCGTATGTCAGCTGGCGGTTATTCAAAACGTACGCCGCCCGCAAGGGTGATTCCTTGTCAAAATCCGGGCCGTAATATGAGGGGGGTCCGAGTTCCTCCGACCTGTATTCGATAGTGGAGGCCTCTATTGCCTCAAATCCCACCTTTCCTTCCGGGAAGCTCTGGTCGTTCAGTATTATGATTGGTATTTCCACCGGCGCAGTTGCAAGGGCCATTTCCAAAACCATGGTGAATGTTGCCGAAGGGACATCGTTGCCCTCCGGCTTATACCTTGCAGGGCAGGCTGCATCTGTTGGATTGTATAGGAGCAGGCTCCTTCCGGCGTCGTATTTCAGGCAGCCCGAAACGGGATTGCCGCTTTCATCCTTGAAATCGAGCCTCTGAACCGTTGCAGGCCCGCTTGCGGATGTGAACTTGAGCTCAATTGCATCTGCCGGAAAGATGCTGTCCACTTTCATCACGATCCTTTGGCAGCTGGCGGAGAGCGCATTGGTGCTGCCCCTGCTCACCTCCAATAGCGGGCATTCATTGAAATCCACCTTGGGGCTTGGAGAGGCTGATGCATTTGGCGAGGGCTTCGGAGAGGGTGAACCTGAGGCCGAGGGCATTGCGGACGCCTTGGGCGATGCTGACGGCGAGGGGGACGGGGAGGGACTCGCCTTCAGTGCAGGCCCGAATGGCAGCGAGGCCGAATATGTTTGCATGAGGCAATCATCGCTCGACCTAATTCCCTTGGGGTCTGATGCAAGGGACCCATTGGACATTTCTGTGTATGCGCCAAAGAAAAGCTCGAATAGCTCCGGGGAACCGCTTGCCGGATTTGCCTTGAATCCGATGTAAATGGTCTGGCTGCCTTTTTGGGGGAAGTCCGCGAATGCATACCTTGCCTTTCCGGGATTGCTGGAAAGGGCGCAAACACCTGCCAAATACGAATTGGAGCCCATCACCTTGCTTGGCGCAGGCGAG
>DATDZF010000030.1:0-4718 GCA_035288785.1 Candidatus Norongarragalinales archaeon | reverse complement strand
AGGCGAAAAAAGGCCTTAAAGGCGCGCTGGACCTTGCATTCAAGGGAGGCTCGGTGACTGGCTTTTCGGTGGTGGGGCTGGGATTGCTCGGGATCACCATCATCACAATGGTATTCTACTTGCCAGGCAAGAATGTTGGCGCACTGATCGGGTTTGGGGTCGGCGCATCGCTTATTTCATTGTTTGCAAGGGTCGGGGGAGGCATTTTCACGAAAGCGGCGGATGTGGGCGCCGACCTTGTCGGGAAGCTGGAAAAGGGCATCCCGGAGGACGACCCGCGAAACCCCGCCGTGATTGCGGACAATGTGGGCGATAACGTGGGCGATTGCGCAGGCATGGGCGCGGACCTTTTCGAGAGCTTCGTTGTTACCATCATCGCGGCAATGCTTCTTGGGATCAGCCAGAACAGCATGCTGCTCACAATGCTCCCCCTTGCTGTTGGGGGGCTTGGGATATTCGCATCCATCCTTGGCGCACAATTTGTAAAACTTGGCGAGAGCCGCAAGATCATGAGGGCCCTCGACAAGGGCACGTTTGCAACCGTCATCCTATTCTCGGGCGCGCTCTTTTTCGCATTCTCGTTCCTGGGCCTTGCCCTGAACTACTGGCTAGCAAGCTTGGTCGGGCTGGCACTTACCGTTGCAATTAGCAAAATCACCGAGCATTACACGATCAAGGAAAGCGGCGCGGTCATGGAGATTGCAAATGCAAGCAAGACTGGCGCGGCAACAAACCTGATTTCGGGAATGGCAATTGGCATGCGGAGCACGGCGCTTCCGGTGATTGCAATTGTTATCGGCATCCTTCTTTCATATTCGTTTGCAGGGATTTACGGCATCGCGCTTGCGGCAGCGGCGATGCTCGCAACTACCGGAATCATCGTGGCAATCGATGCGTATGGGCCGATAACGGATAACGCCGGCGGAATTGCGGAGATGAGCAACCTGCCTGAAGGGGTAAGGAAGATCACGGATGCCCTGGATGCGGTTGGAAACACCACCAAGGCGACCACCAAGGGATTTGCAATTGCCTCTGCGGCGCTATCTGCGCTTTCATTGTTTGCGGCGTATGCAATTGAGGTCGGGCTGACTGATATCAACATACTGAACCCCGCGGTTGTCGTGGGGCTTTTCATCGGCGGGCTTTTGCCATTTGTTTTTGCATCATTCCTGATGCAGGCGGTGGGCAAGGCGGCCTTTGCAATGGTGGAGGAGGTCCGCCACCAATTCAAGACGATCAAGGGGATAATGCAGGGGAAGGCAAAGCCCAATTATGCAAGGTGCGTCGACATTGCTACGCAGGGTGCATTAAGGCAGCTGATGGTGCCGGCATTGATTGCCGTCCTCTCGCCCCTGATTGTAGGATATTTGTTCGGGGTGGAAGCGCTTGGCGGCCTTCTTGCGGGCTCAATCATATCGGGGCTATTGCTCGCCCTTTTCATGGCAAATACCGGCGCTGCCTGGGATAATGCCAAGAAATACATCGAGGATGGGAAGCTTGGGGGAAAGGGTAGCGATGCGCACAAGGCGGCAGTTGTAGGCGATACGGTTGGCGATCCATTCAAGGATACAGCAGGGCCTGCGCTGAATGCGTTAATTAAGGTGCTCAACACAATCTCCCTGATCGCAGGAGCGATGCTTTTGAAATTCGCGCTTAACATTATTTGAAAATGGTGAGAAGACATGTACAAGCTGATAACCTTTGAGGATTCCGTAAGGATCCCGCCAAACCTCTTTGGCCTAAAGCTTAACGATGCGGCGCTGAAGATGCTGCGGGAAAAGTACGAGCGAACCGTGGACAAGAACCACGGAATTATCCTGGGTATTTTTGATGCCAAAATCAAGGGCGATGGAAAGATATTGCCGGGCGATGGCGCGGCATATTTTGACGTGAAGTACGATGCGCTCGCATTCGGGCTCGACGTGAATGAAGTGCTTGAGGGCGAAGTGTCAGAAATTGTGGAATTCGGGGCGTTCGTGAGGCTTGGCCCAATAGACGGCCTCGTGCACGTATCCCAGGTGGCAAACGAGTTCCTAAGCTACGACAAGAAGAACACGCAGCTGATTGGGAAGAGCAGCAAGAAAACGATCAAGAAAGGCGATTTGGTTCGGGCAAAGGTGGCAACGGTCTCATTCAAGGATACGATCCCAAACTCCAAAATTGCGCTGACCATGAGGCCGGATGGCCTTGGGAAAATCAGCAAAAGATGAAAAGCGGTTGATGGGAAAGGGAAGAAAACCCAATAATGAGGCAGGGTGAAAGAAACACAAAAATGGCGGGGAGGATTTTTACAACAACAACCGTATTTTTCCGGAATTTCAAGGCAATCAAATTATCAACATAAGGTGAAAATTCATGAGCAAGGCATGCAGGAGCTGCAGGGCAATAGTCGTGGGGGACAAGTGCGCGGTTTGCGGCGGCGCGGACCTCACAAAAAGCTACGAGGGCACCATCTATGTGATGGACACAACGGATTCGCAGATAGCAGGCGCAATTGGGGCGAAAATGCCGGGGAAGTACGCGCTCAAGCTGAAATAATTTTTCCTAAAGGGTCGATAAAACATGGATGTATTGCAGGATAAGGAGAACAGGCTGTTTGCAAGGCGGGAATTGGTGCTCAAGGTGGCCGTTGAGAAGGAGACGCCATCCAGGAAGGAGGTCATCGGGGAAATCCAAAGGCAGTTCGCGGCTTCCGAGGATTCCATCGTGATTGACAAGATCGAGCAGCCCTTCGGGTCGAAATTCGCAAGGGTGTTTGTGAAAATCTACGAGAAGGCGGAGGCCGCAGGCAGGGAGCCCGCATACAAGAAGGCGCGCGGTACAAAGAAGGAAAAGAAAACAGAAGAGGGCAAAAAATAAGTATTAGGCAAATTCTATCTATTGGGAACAGGCAGGTCCAATCAATCCAGCAAAACGGTGAAAACATTTATGGCAGAAAAGAAAGGCGCAAAGCAGTTCAAGGCGTACGATTTCAAGAAGCGCAAGTGCCCAAAGTGCGGCTCGAACCTCGGCTCGCATCCGGATAGGTGGGGCTGCGGGAAATGCGGGTACATGGAGAAAAAAGGATAACTGCCGGATTAGATAATTAAATTAAGCCCTAGTGTAAACTTATTCTGATTTGCATGTGGGTCGCAAGGTTTAAGGTGTGGCATCCCGGCTCCGGGGGCATCGAACTCTCTAAGAAATATGCAGTGCAAGTGCGGATATACCTTCTTAACGTTTTTTTCGAAAAGCGGCTCGGGGTTGCCAAGGTAATTTGCGTCACCGGAAAGGACTGGAAAAAATTCATCGCGGAATGGCTCCGCATCGAAAAGCACCGCATGCATTTTTCACGGGTGGAGGGGAACCTGCTGTTTTACTCATATCCCCAGCCGAAGGACAACTACGCCTCCATCGCACTTCGGAAGGACGTATTTTTCCTAAGGCCGATCCTGATAAGGGGCGGCTTCGAATATTGGACGCTGGCAAGCTTTGAGAGGGATAGGCTCGTCGAAATGCCCTCGATACCAAAAAAAATCGGGAGCAGGGCGCAGATGAAATTGCTTTCAATCCGGCAGCAGCAGCCCAACCTCTTCATGTCGGCAGCGGCAGGGATGCTAAGCCCCAATCAGTTGGAGGCATTTGAGGCAGCGGTGGAAACCGGGTATTACGAATATCCCAGGAGGACCGACCTGGAAACTCTGGCAAAACGCATGCACATCTCCAAATCCACCTTAAGGGAGCACTTGAGGAGGGCGGAGGCAAAGCTGATGCCCGCGGCGGCAAACCAGATCAGCCTGCGCTAAGCCGCGCGGGCGTGGGTAAACAATTATTAATTTCCAAGCCCATATCTTGATGGGCCAATGCCTAGGGAGTGCAGATGGATTTATTTTTGATGCTGGGATTCATTGCACTTATGAGCTGGGGCCGGGACAGCATAACTGACGGCTTACCGCTATGGCCCTGAACCCTTCTATTGTGATCCTATGAAACTTGAGAAAATATACGAGGAGCCCCATGCGGACTTCTTCCCGAATTACCTTTTTGGGGAGCCATGGGCAACGCGTCTGGAGGATAAAGCAGGATGGCAGCTTAGGAGCATCACGCTCATTTTCAGGGACGGGGGCGTGGGCTGGTATACGGATGCAGCGGAGCAGACGAAAATCGCGAAAATAATCCTGGAACGGATGCTTGATGGGGACTTCGAGGAAAATAGGGACAAAACCAACCTGCTGCTGAAGGGATTGCTGGAAAAAACCAAACGGATGGAAAAAAACGATTATTCGAAAAAATCCAGCCGGCAATTAGTGAAGGGGTATTCCGATTATTGCGAAAAATTGCTGGAACTTAATTCCTGGGGCACCCTGATTACGCTGATGGAAATGGGCAAGGAATCGATAGTGACTGCCACGGCCTTTGCAATGCTCGAAAGCCGCGGAAAGGCGGTTGGCGCGGAGGAACAGGTCGCTGAGGCAGTAGGGATTCTTTGCGCGCCGGTGAAAGGCACATATATGCGGGAAAAGAAAATAGGGGAGATCGAGGCCGCGATTATGGGAAAACGGTTGGGGCTTAGGCATCGGAAAGTGCGAGCTGAAATCGAACGACTGCATCGCAATTATTCATGGGTTTCTTACGGCTACAATGGGCCGGAAATGGGATACGGGGTATTCGAGAGCGAGGTTAGGCATTTTGAGGGCATGAGTGATAAGGCATTGGGGCGGGAGCTCAAGAATGCAACC
>DATDZF010000029.1:0-10026 GCA_035288785.1 Candidatus Norongarragalinales archaeon | reverse complement strand
AGGAAAGTATTGCCGGAACTCGTATGGAGGTAAATACCGTTGCCTGAATTGGAAATTCCTCCGGAATTGATGAACGTATTGCCGTTAGATGTTGTAACAAGGACGATGCCGTCACCAATGGTGGATTTTCCAATGGAGTTTATGATTTGATTGTTGCTGGAGTCCGAGTAGAAGGCAACGCCAGCGCGGGGGGATATTCCTGTTGAATCGATGATTTGGTGGTTGGTGGCGCCCATGTACATTACGATGCCCAAGCCTTGTACCGTATTGCTTTTTGCAGAAGTATTTTGTATTTTTCCATAGCTGTTGCTTTTGAAGAGAACCCCATAATCGAAGTCGGAAATATTGCAGTTCCTAACTGTTGTATTGAACTGGTCGGAATAAACGCCATAAGTGCCGACAATATCGTTGCCAGTGGTTGTGTAGCCATTGCAGTCTAGAGTGATGTTTGCGGCTGCGATAGTAAAACAAGTCGAGCCATTTATGGCTGCATTTGCATGCATTGTGTAGGTTTCACCAGCCACAGTCATATCCTGACAAGTTGTGACATTTGTTTCCGCATTGGCAGAACCCACAAGGATCGCAAACAAAAACAAAAAACTAGCCTTGAATAATAAAGCATTTTCCATATTTCCCCCTCCAGCCTTACGCTTAAACAATTATTTAAACATGCGGTTCTGCATTGTGCATCACGTGATGCATTCATTGAGGGACGCCTATTTTTGCCTTGCCGGTATCCTCTGTTTCTGGGGCTGCAGCGAACCTGCATGGAGTTTGGCCAGCCTGAAGTCGAATTCCTGCAGCAGCTGAATTTGCGGGTCCTTCTGGTTCAGCCGGTACATCTCCGCGCGGCCTATTGTCCGAGTCCTTTCAATGTAACCAAATTCCAGGAGGTGAGCCCATATTTGTTCCAAAGTCACCCTCGAAACTCCAGCATCCTTCGCAACCTGTGATTTCGAGTAATCCCAGCCCGGGAAGGTCAGGAAGTGGTCCAGCACCCGCAGGTATGGGGAATCCCCGAACATCTCAAGGAATATACTTTTTGTTGCTTCCAAACCAACCTCACCATTTTATTGAGCCGTTGTAATGTTAGAAGATAATATGGGAAATCAAATTTATAAAATGCATACATTAATTGGCTAATAACTGTACAATAGGGGTGCGGCATGGGGGAAGAGGAAATTGCGTGCAGACTGCTTCTGAAGTTGATGAGGCTACGGGCATGGGGAGCAAGGCACATCTCCGAAAGCAATCTCCAGAAGGGCCTGCTGCCGCAGGCAAGGGGAAAACGGGCCCTCAAGGTTGCTGAAGAACTGCGGAAGGAAGGCCTGCTTTACAAGCGGCCCAGCTCCCATGAATACCAATGGAGCCTCATATGGGAACGGAGAAGGGAAATTGAAATGAGAATAGCAAAACTGCTCAAACCACCATTAATATAAGGGGAAAAACATTAGCTTTTTATGGCAATTGAGCAGAGGCGAATTGTCGCACCCGCGCCGCAGCTTACATCGAAAATGCAGATGAAGCAGAAGATCCAAAACCAGATGGAGCTCCTAAGGATTGCAAGCGGTGCGCATTCAATCCAGGGATTTGGCCGGATGTCAATTGGGGCAATAGTGCTCTCGATGATTTTTTCCCTCGCCACCCTCCTTTCCGTCCTCTACCCATATTTTAGCGAAAGGATCCCCGACGTTGCAAGGTATGCATACCCACTGCTGGCGGGAGTCATACTCTACTTGTTCTATGTCGCATTGAAATACATCCGCGAGGGCTTCTTGATGTTCGAGGAGAGCAAGGGGCAGGAGGATGCGGCGCTGGAAAAGTTCACATTGCTGATGCTCGAGGACCTGTGAACGAAGGGAATAGTAGCTCCGAATGCTCAAGGACATGCGGTTTGAATAATTCTCGCCGCTACCATATTTGGGAGCCTCGCATTATGCCCAAGCCCATAAAATAAGGTATTTTTTGAAAACCGCATGAAATTTATAGGTTGGGAGGCCTCCAATTAACGGGTGATTGGGATGAAGAATGGGCGGAAAGGGATACCGTTTGGGAAGGTGCTTTTAGCGGGAGTTATATTCGCAATCATCTCGCAGATCATCCATATGCTGGAAGCCAGCATTAATATGTCATATTACACCGATCCCGCATACTTTGCGCTATGGAGCAAGGTGATGATGCCGGGCGCAGGGGCGCCGCCCGCAGAGTTTTTCATTACTTCGATGATTTTCGGCACGATTACGGCACTGCTTTACGCGTACGTATACATAACGATCAGGGGAAGCATCAAGGATGGATCTCCTTGGATGCGCGGCCTGAAATTCGGGTGGCTGCTATTCCTTGTTGCGGGATTGCCAATGTTCCTCATGAATTACCTTATAATTGCAATTCCCTTTGGCCTTAACATCGGCTGGCTTGCCTCGAGCTTCCTTAGCTACCTTATTGGCGGCACAGCGATTGGGAAAATTTTGGAGTGATGCTAGTCCGGGGGATGATGTGATGCTAAGCTAGGGGAAATTTTAGTCTTAAGCGCCTGCCTCCAATATACCTAGAGGCTGGGGGGGATCAAGCGCTTGCCTTCAAGATCTCGTGTAGCTCGGGGCCGGTTAGCGTTTTGGAGTCGCGGTATTTTTGAGCGCCGCCACCACCCAAAATAATGATCGTGCCGCTGGACTTCACGGAATAGACGTTTACGATTGCCTCCTCATCGGCGCTGGCTTTAGGAGGAAGCATATTAACCACGTAGCCAGAAATACCGCTCGATTCCAAAGAGCCCATAACCCCCTCAATAACGGCCTTTTGCTTCACGCAATCCGAGCACTCCTCGGAAAAGAAAAAGAGGAGGATGGTCTTGCCAGATAGCAATGCCGCCTCGTATTCATCCTTATTGAATGCGGATAAGGACGCGGGGGATGAGGGCGGTTCGGATGGGGAGGAAATTGGCGTTGCCGTGAGGGCATTGGCTGGTGATGGTTGGATGGTAGATGCAGGGGTGGCAATAACTGTGGGCGTAGGGCTGGATTGAGCAGGATTATTTGCAATGCAGCCAAAAAGGAGGACCGGCAAGAGCAGCAATGCCCACGCATATTTCATTTATTTCACCCTCCCTTTTTTTCTGACTTTAAGGCTATTTATAGGTTGGTTTTTTGGGAGGGATCCCTTGTTTTGAGGCCAACGGGATCGGCCTCTGCCCATCAAGATTGATTTGCGAATCAAATTAGGGGGGTAGGCGATAGTTTCGCTTGGGGGGGTTTGGGCATTTGACCAAACTAAGGGGGGTCGCCCCCCTTGGGTTGGTCAATTAATCCTTATTCCTCCAGAAAATATACGAGAGTGCCAGGAACAGGAAAAGGTAGCCAATGCATGCGATGATATTGGATGTCGCATAAAAGGGCGCATTCCTGATCGTAACCTTTCCCAGCATCTCCACGACATTGTAAAGGGGAACGGCGGTTGCAACTACCCGAAGGCTTGGATGGATAAGCTCGATGGGAAGGACAATTCCACTCATGAAGATCATGGGCATGCTTACAAGAAGCGAGGATAGGACCGCGCTGCCCTCGTTTGCAACGAATGCGGCAAGGAGCGTGCCCAGGGCAGTGAAGACCGCCGGTGCAAGCACTAGTGCAAAAGCAAGGTCCCCGGTGTTCGTGCCAAGATTGACGCCAAAGAGCATGCTCCCGGCAACCGTCACCACGATCACCTGCACGAATCCCACTATGAAATCGCCCAGGAATTTGCCAATGATTATGGAAAGCGGGCTCGCATAAGAGAGCCGCATGCGCGTCCGGAGCCCCTGCGTTTTCTGCTTTACCGCCATTATTGGCGGAAGGAGCAGGCAGCTTAGCATTGAAACCAGCCCGATGATGATTGGGAAAAGCGAATCGAGGTAGCGCAGCTCACGCTTTTCTGAAAGCTTTTCGAATTTGGGCGGCACATAGTCGAGCGGGTTGTTCGCAAGGAACTGGGCAACGTTTTGTTTTGCGTTGCGCAGGAGCATTTCCGTGCCGTCAAGCTCACCGTTGAGCTTGTCAATTTCCGATGTGGATTCGGATAGGTAGTTTTCCATGGAATTCGCAAGCGAGGAAAATGAATTCAAGCTTCCCTGGGCATTCCCAAGATTCACTGACGCGGACGAGAGCTTGCTGGATGCATCGCTGAGCTGCTGGCGAAGGTTGTTCAAATCGGCCCTTGCACTTGAGGAAGTGGATGATATCTGGCTGCGGGTGCTTGCAATGTCCCCCCTCGCCTGGCTTATGTCATTGCGCGCGCTTGAAACCTGGGCGAGCATGTTTTGGAGGTCGCTGCGCATTTGCGCCAGTTCGCTCCTCGCGGAATTTACCTGGTTCAAGGAATCCTGGAGGCCATTTTCAATCTGGATGAGGGATTCCAAAGTGGAGCCGGATTCGGTTGATTTCAAATTCCTGACAACTGCAAGGTAGGTTGAGATGCTTGAGGCCACCGAGTCAAGTTGGGAAATCCTTGCTAGGAGCTTGGAATCCCAGGCATAAAGGTTGTTCTGGAGCGCCAGCAGCTGCGAATCTGTGGAGGCGAGCTTGGAATCGTAATACGCGAGCTTCGAGTCATAGGTGGCAAGCTGATTGATGGAATTTTCCCAGGAATTTAGCTTGGCGCCCATCTGGCTTATTTCCTGCTGCATGGACGCAATGTCCCCCTGCATTTGTGAAAGGGAATTGCCCGTTGCAACCGCGTCGCTTGAATGAATGCTTTGCTGCAACTGGCCAATCCGGTCCCGGCTCTCCTTGAATGACGACCGAAGGGCGGGTATCTTCTCGAGCTTGACGTCTATGTCCGACGAAAGGGCCTTCATGTTGTTCCATACCTTGACAAGGTTCGTTTCCACCAGCTCTGCAGACGAGTCCGCAACCAGCCCCTGCAACTGCAAGGCAAGGCCATTTGCGATCACCTGCTTGGATGGCTCATAATAGACATAGAACTTCCTTCGGCCATGCTCGTCATCCTCGATGCTGATGCCAAGGACGGCATCACCCGAAAGCACCTCCTCCATCATCTCTTCCTTGGTAAGGGTGTAGAAAAAGGTCATTTTGTCAAAGCCCTTCATCTGCGAATCGCCATTGATGCCATCGCCATGGCCAAGAAAGCCCTGGCCAGTAGAGGAAAATATCGCAACCATCACTCCCTCGGGGCGGGTTGACGAGAAAATCGGGCCTACAACAAGCATGAGCAGGAAAGGATAGAGGAGTATCAGCAGGGAGGTGAAGCCCTGGGACATGATGAACCGGAGCTCCATTTTCATTACGGTAATTATTGCCATCTATTTTGCACCAGCATATATTTTGCACCAGCATATACAATGGTCATTGGGCGGAATGGGGGGCGATTAATGGAAATGGCTTGCCGTAATTGCTTCATACCATTCGAGGATTTTCTTTTGCTCATGCACTCATCGGCGAAATATTTCATAATTCATTTCACACCGAGTTCCGCGCCGACGATGCTTTTGAAAACGTCATCGAGCGTAGGCTCCTTCACAATGTTCTCCCGAATTTCGAGCCCCTCGTCGTCAATTAGGCGGTTCATGGCGGAAACCACCTTGAAAACGTCGCGGCTAAGGCAGGATGAGATGAGGACATCGTTATTGGAGCTGCAGCTTGTGACTCCACGGATCTTCCTTATGTCGGGGACGATGCTTTCCGCCGCCTTAGAGAGGACCACGAATATTTTCGTCTCGCCCCCGTATTGGCTGATAAGGGAAGAGGGGGTGCCTGTGACCAGGATTTTCCCCTTGTATATTATGGCGAGCCTATCGCAAAGGAACGTCGCCTCCTCAAGGTAGTGGGTCGTCAATATCTGGGTATGCCCCGCCTCCCTTAGGCCTGAAATTATATCCCAAACTTTCGTCCGTATATCCGGATCGAGGCCAACTGTCGGTTCGTCCAACAGAAGGAGTTTTGGGGAATGGATCGTGGATAGGGCAAAATTCAAAAGCCGCTTGTAGCCTCCCGATAAGTCCCCTGCCCTCTGGTTGATCCGATCCTTGAGGAGGTACCGGGAAAGCTGCTCTTCGGTCCGTTTTGCAAGGTCCGGGCCGGAGATCCCATAGAGCCTGGCAAGGTAATCGATGTTTTCCCCGACAGTGAAATCATGGCCGAAGGAATATTCCTGCGGGACAAAGCCTATGAGCTTTTTCATCTCGCCCCTATTCGAGGAGATGTCAAGGCCCCAAACCCTTGCGCCGCCGGAGTATGGGGAAACCTGCCCGGTTATGACCTTCATGATCGAGCTTTTTCCCGCGCCGTTGGGGCCAAGAATCCCGAATATCTCGTTTTCATAAATTTCAAGGGAGCAATTTTCAACTGCGGCATACTTGCCGTATTTCACGGTGAGGTCCCGAATTTCGATTGCGGATTTCATAGCATTACATGAAATAGAAATGGGAGGAGAATAATAAGGTTTGCAGTATGATTTTTAGTGTTAAAAAATTTTCAAGGTCGGCGCCCAAAGAAAAGAAAAATTGGGCAGTGGGAATAGGATTTAATGGAAGATGACGGAAATGGCGAACGTGAAAAGGTTGGAAAGGAAAAAGGGAGGGACTCCAAAAGGGACAGGGAAAACGGGAGGGATTGAAAATTCGGGCTTGAAGCCAGCCATCGGCACCGGCAAAAAAAATGCATCGGGGGAAAGCGCTGGTGCATTCGGGTACATCCTCATTACCGCAACCCTTTTTGCCGCGGTAATGCTTTTGGCGATATCACAGAAGAAGCCTGAATCGTATTCCGCGCTGATCCTTGTAGGCAAATCCGTGCCGGAAAGCATTGAACCGAATTCAACCTTCACATTCGGATTCGAGATATTGAACCGCGGCGGGAAGGCGGGGCTTTACGCTTATTCCGTTTTCCTGGACGGGAAGCAGAAGACGGAAAGGAAAACGGTTCTGGAAGATGGGGAACGGAGGACATTTTACGAGGCGCTTATTATTGATGAAAAAGGGGAGCACAAGGTAAGCGTCATCATGGTGTCGCCTGCCCAAAAAACCTACGAGGTATTCTTCAAAGTGGAAACAACCTAACTGATTCAATTATGGACGCATACAACCTCATCGCAGCGGAATGGGAGGCATCCAGGAAGGCGCCCTTTCCGGCCCTCAAGTTACTCCTTCCGGAAATTTCGCGCAGGGATAGGATTCTGGATGCGGGCTGCGGAAATGGCCGCAACCTGGTTGCGATCTCAAGCAAATGCCATGAGGCCTACGGAATAGATTCCTCAAATGAGATGTTGAAAAATGCCAGGGAGAGGCTGGCAGCAAAGGAAGTTAAAAATGCGGCCGTGGTCGATGGCAACATCCTAAATCTCCCGTTCGCGGACAGCTTTTTTGACAAGGTATTCTGCATCGCGGTATTACACCACCTAAAGGGCAGCCAGCAATCAAAGGCGCTTGGGGAATTCTGGCGCGTCCTTTGCGAGGGGGGCGAACTTTGCCTCACGGTTTGGTCGGAAAACCGCTCCAACGGATTGAAGGAAAGGCTGGTGAAGTGGCGGGGGACTAGCGGCCGCGACGTGGATAGGTATTATTACTTCTTCAGGAGGGATGAGCTTTGCAGGCTCATCCGGAATGCTGGATTCAAGATTATTGATTCCTTCGATGAAAAGGGCGGGGCCAAAGTGGGAATGACTGGAGCCGTGAACTTTTGCGTTTTAGCTCGAAAGATAGGCTAAAGCAATGGATTTAAAGCCGCAGTCTCACAAACATAGAGCCAGCCCCGTAGTGTAGCGGCCAAGCATGGCAGGCTTTGGACCTGTAGACGGCAGTTCGAAATGACTTGCCCCTTTATTTTTTACAAAAGGAAAGCGGTGGTTACGCAGACTATTAAGTCTGCCAATCGCGCGGCATGTGCCGCACGATGTCCCCGATGGAAAGAAAAAATAATAAAATATTTTATCCGTATATCGGCCCGGCATCGCAGTTTTTAAGGAGCAAGCCAAGTAAGTCTGCCCGGGGCTATAATCATTGCAATCAAGAAATGGTGATTTGAATGGGAAGAGTGAAAGGAAGGGTTACGAAGGTAGCCGCATTCAGGCTTGTGGAGGCGAATTCGGCACTATTTGGGCTGGATTTTAGCAAGAACAAGGGTGCGCTTCGAAAGCTTGGCATAATGACCCAGAACCATGTGGAGCTCAATAGGCTTGCCGGCGAGATCACAACGATAATGAAGCAAAATGCGCCAACCATTGCACCTATTTAGGCGTATAAAAACCTTATTTAAAAAGTATCGGGAGAGGGAATGCATGGATCTTTTCGCCCCATATAAGCCTGGGATTGAGGAAGCAAAATAGGCAATAATAAAAGCGCCCGTTTAGTACCTTATTCGAGTTGAAGGAAATGGATGTGGAGACGCGGCTTGAAATGGCTATAAGGCCTCCAACAGCGGAAATCGTTGCAAGGGAGGAGTTGAAGGAACTGCTCGAGGTAAACAGCCATCCAACGCATTACATTGGCCTTGAGATTTCCGGCAAGCTCCACTTGGGAAGCCTCCTCATCAATGGCTTCAAGGTCAACGACCTGACGAAAGCGGGTTTCAAAACGCAGGTATTCTTGGCGGATTGGCATTCCGTAATAAACAACAAATTGGAGGGGGATTGGGAAAAGATCGGCCTTGCCTCAAAATACTACGAAGAAGCATTCAAATTCTTCTGCCCGGGCGCAAAAATTGTGCGCGGAACCGAATTATACAAGGGAAATGACGAATATTGGAGGGACGTCATTTCATTCTCAAAGCACATGACGCTAGCTAGGGCGACAAGGTGCCTTACAATAATGGGGAGGAGCGAGAGGGATTCGCTGGAATTGGCGCAATATTTTTACCCCTCAATGCAGGGGATAGACATCAAGCACCTTTCGGCGGATGTTGCGCATGCTGGGATGGACCAGCGCAAGATCCACATGGTCGCACGGGAGGTTTTCCCAAAATTGGGGCTAAAAAAGCCCATTGCATTGCATCACCACTTGATACCCGGATTGACGGAACCGCCCAAGGCGGAGGGAGATGATAAGGAAGAAAAAGTTGCGGCAGCCAAGATGAGCAAATCCCTGCCTTCATCCGCTATTTTCATACATGATACCGAAAAGGAAATTTCCGACAAATTGAAAAAGGCCTACTGCCCATCAGGCACGGAGGGAAATCCGGTTTTGGAAATTGCAAAATACCTCATTTTCCATGAGAATAAAACATTTTCAATAAGCAGGGATGGCAAATACGGAGGGGATATGGAATTTGGAAGCTATGACGAACTGGAAAAGGCTTACCTTGCTAAAACCCTTCATGCGATGGACCTTAAGAGTGCCGTAAGCCTTGAACTTAACAGGATCATCGAACCAATTAGGGGGCATTTTAAGGGCAAGGAGAATTTGCTCGGGGTTTTCGAGAAGGCGGAAATCACAAGATGATTAGGTATCTCGCAAGTGAAATTTTGCTCTGCAGGCGCCGAAATGATCCCATTCAAATGGACGGTGCGGCAAACTTTTTTGGCGTCCCATATGGCACAAATAAGATTTCCAAATATGAAAATCAGCCTAAGAAGGCTGAATCCCATGAAGGCGATTGGGAAATTCAAGCTTCGTCCCGAGAGGAAACACTGGGATGGCAAATCGCGCCTGAACATCGGCTTTTACACCGACACATACCTCCCGAATGTGGACGGCGTTGTCAATGCGATGCTTGGCTACAAGAAGGAGCTTGAAAAGCGCGGGGAAGAGGTATTTATCTTCACATCGGGCACTGAAAGCGAGGGGAGGGAATATTCAAACCCAAAAACCTTCTTCTTCGAATCGGTCGTATTTCCGCCCTACCCGCAATACAAGCTAGCGATATTCCCTTTAAGCTCAATCAAGGTTGCCAGGGAGGCAAAGATCGACCTCATACACTCGCATGCGGTCGCGTCCATGGGGGTCGCTGCCATTGCGAGCGCAAAGGCGCTCAACTTGCCGCTTGTTGGCACATTCCATACAATGATGCCAAAAGCGACCTTTTACCTCACCAAGAACAT
>DATDZF010000028.1:0-7695 GCA_035288785.1 Candidatus Norongarragalinales archaeon | reverse complement strand
GTTTTTGGAAAAGAGGCTTATAACGGGGGCGGAACGTGCACCGATACTGATGAATGCGAGAGCAGCTATAGGGCTATAGCTACCGTCGAAGATGTTCCGGTGGTTGTTTGCGGCGGCGAATGGCCGGAGGACCACTCAAGTGCGCGCCCCTGCAAGGGCGAATGGATCTGCTAGGACCTTTGCAATATGTTTATCGACTTTAGGAAGCTCTGGCACTGAATGATTTAACATTTTATCAGGTAAGCTTTACACCAATCTTTCCTTCCAAATTAAAACAAACTTTTACCAGCATCATCCCCGCCAAGGGAATCAAGCGCCGAGCTTGCCTGCTCCGATGAAGTTTCCGGTTCAGTAACGGCCGAGGAGAACGCTCCGAACATGCTCATCGCACTAGTCATGTCCTGGTTTGCGATGTCGCCGGCAAGGCCGGATGGGGAGGAAACTATTTTCGAGACCGCCTCCGCAATTATCCCAAGCCTATCTGCCATGACCGCTTCCAACTCGCCTTGGTCCTTGAACTCCGAATCCGAGATGATGCAGAAATAGACCGGCTTCATCTCCGAAAGCTCCAAATCGATTATCTTCTCATGCACCAAGTCCAGCTCCGCCGCATCCTCCTCGAGCATCGTGAGGAAGACGATCACGGCATCGGCGCCGTTCCGAAGCAGCATTTTGGAAAATAAGGGGGTCTTTAGCAGATGCGGGACCGTCATCCTCTCCAAAGTTGTTGAGGGTATTTTCGCCTCGAATACCTTTACTGCGGCCTCGTAAACATCCGCGTAGTTAAAGATGCTGTCAAGGAAGCCGAGTTTCATGGGATGCAGTAGGTGCAGGTGGAATAAAAAACTATTCTAAATTGGGGGAAGGGATAAATTGGGCATTGTTCCCCCATCGGCAATTAATACAATTACAAAAAAAGGAAAATAGCCCCGGGCAGATCCTTTGCCTTGCCCCCTTCTTTCCTAAGAAGGTGGCGATGGCTCCGCCGCCAAGAAAGGATAGTGTTTGCGATTAAATAATAAAAAAATAGCCCCGGGCAGATTCGAACTGCCGTCAAAGGCTCTCTCTATGCTGCAACCACTTGATTGCACATTCCAGAGGCCTCTATCCGAAGTCCCAGTATCTAATTGATTCATTTGGCAAACCAATCTGATGATGGTTTGACCGCTAGACGACGGGGCTATTATCGAAAGGTTACAGAAAAACACGTTTATAAACGAATTTATTCATCAACTTTGCATGGCCGGAGCCTCAGAAGAGCAGCCCTCGTTCATCGAAGGCTTGAAGGAGAAATATGAGGAGCTCATGGCTTCCCTTGAGGAAAAGGGCGTTCCATCGCCGCGCGTGCTGCTTCCGGCGCTGATACTTGTGATCATCCTTGCTGCTGGCTATTTCCTGCTTCCTTCGAGCATAATCCCTTCCAAAAAGGACCTTTCCCTAGTGGTTGAAAATGAGGGTGGCACTCCCCTTGCAAAAATGAATGTGAAGCTCTCCTCGGATTTAGGCTTTTCCGCGAGTGGAACTACCGACGCCGATGGCTTCATCAAATTCATGGGGGTTCCCGAGAAGGGTGAACTTAGCATCGAAGTTTCTGATCCAAATAAGGTCTACAAGACGTTCAAGGACGCCATATCCCCCACAACAAAGAAAATCACCATGCTTGAGCTTGAGAATGCGGGCGATCCGGTGGCATTTGCTGTCTGGGTGACCGATTCTTCATCTACATACCTAATGGGGGCAAGCGTAGAAATCGTCCTTGATGATGGAACCAAGGAATCCCGCTCGACCGATTACCGCGGCACTGCAGAATTCGAGTTCCAAGCCCCCCCAAACCACCTTACGGTCAAGGTTTCCGCGAAGGATTACAAGGGCAAGGAATTGAGCGTTTCAAAGGGCGACATTGAGGCGGGCGCCTTCCAGGTATCGCTCGAATCAAGCGATGAATCGAAGAATAGCGGGAAGGATGATTCTGGCAGGGAAGATCCTGTATACGGGAGCGTTCAGGTGCTTTTAAGCTCCGCAACGGAAGAGGGCCTTGAAGGGATCCGAGTAGCATTGGTAGATGCAGCCACCCTTCGCAGCGGACTTAGCGGCAGGACGGACGCCTCCGGGACCGTGCTTTTCGAGGATGTCCTTCTCGGGAAGGAATATTTCGCGGAAGTCGATGAAAGCGCATTGTATTTAGGGGACTCATCGGAGGACTTCACGCTCACCTCCTCCTCGGAGATGCTGCAGATTTCCTTCGACCTTCTTGAGAAGAGGCTCGGGGATTACATTGACCTTGAAATTACATCCGAAGAGGGCCCGGTTTCAGGGGCAAACGTATACATTTTCGATAGCCTCGGAAAACAGCTTAAAAGCGACTATTCGGATGACGATGGCAAGTTGAGCCTCCTTGTCAACCGCGAAAAGGAGTATTTTATTACTGTCTACTCGCTCGGCTACTTGCCAGTTGCCTTCCTTGCAACCGCATCCCCTGCGCCCATGAAAGTCCCCCTTCAGAAGGAAAGCGAGGAAAATTCCGCGGAGCTAAAGGTAACTGTGCTTCAGGATGGGGAAACAATAGAGGGGGCGGAAGTTGCGCTCTACCGGGAGGATGGCCGCTTCCTTGGCATCCCCTTCGACTTTACGGACCTGAATGGCGAAGTCATTTTCACAATTCCCCGCGCAATTGAAGGCGCCGCATATAAGCTCTTCGCAAAGGCGGCCCGGGACTCAGATGCGGGCACAAGCGGCCTTGTTAGGGCAGGTGAGCCGCAAACCATCCAAATAACGCTTAGCGGCGCCCCCGCAACACTTGGCTTGGAGCTCCTCGACGCTGTCAAGAAAAAGGTACTCGAGCAGGGCACGATTTCAGCAATCGATGCGAGCGGGGCCGTACTTTCATCTTGCGAAATAAAGGAGAAGAAATGCGAATTGGTGGTGCCATCCAATTACGAATTAACCCTTGCTGCAATCTCCCCCGGCTATCTGCAAACCACTTCGGATCCGCTAATCCTTATGCCGCAGGAGCTGCGCGCCCTCCCACTGTACCTTGTTTCGCAGGCGGATGCGGGATCCGTGCTTGCCTCATTCATCGGGGTCTATGATTCCCAAGGGGAAGCGCTTGAGGTTGGCAATGCCCAGAGCTATATTGCAAAATTCCTCGTGACTTTCCCTTCCGCATCAGAAGTATCCGGCTTCCACTTGCATGTCTCCTCTCCGGGAGATTTCATCCAGATCAAGGAGATTGATTCGGCCTACCAGTCGCTTTTCTCCTCGAGCAGGTTCTCCCCAGAAAACTGCTATTCTGGAACAGACAATGGCACAATTGGCTCCTTTGACCTGCTCTTCCCCAAGGGAGCCACGGGCTCGCGTGAAATCGCAGTTAGGTTCTTTGTTGATGCCGATGCGCCCGCATCCAGTTCCTTTGCGTTCAATTTCAAGGCGTATTCGCTAAAGAAGGGGATAATCTTCAGCTATCCTGCAGAAGAGGAGCTCCAAAAAGCCCCAGAAAGCTCCCCGCCACTTGATGTTGTGAAAAAGATGTGCGCAGCCAAGAATGCCAACAAGGTGGTGCAAGTCACTTCCTCGCCTTTGATATGCACGGATAATGGCGCATTCTGCAGAAAAATCACTTTTGACAGGATAGGCGACATACCTCTTGGCTCTGAATTCTCGGTTAATTTTGAGATCCTCTCGCAAGAACAGATCGAATCGATTGGAATAGGCAGCAAGAACGTGAAATTGGTCGGGAGCAGCATCGGTACGGGCTTTGCGGACGAAATAGGCGCGTCCGGGGAACTTGTAGCCGTAACCATCCCGTCAGAAATCAAGACCCCCGGCACCCTTAGATTCTCAGCGGCTCGGGCAGGCACAACGGACCTGCAGCTTAATTTCATCTCGGATAAACGCACCTTCAAATACCATAAAAATCTCCGGATCACCGGGGAAAACCTGATGAAGGTTTCAGTATCCCCCCTTGCGCTCCAAACCGGGGAGGAGAAAAAATTAATCATCAGGGCGCTATCTGCGGATGATAGGCCAATTACGGATGCTACCGTAACCTTGTATGATTGCGATCGTGCCCCACTGGCGGCGGAAGAGCTGCAGCTTTCCGGGAACGACCAGAAGGATGAGGGCGCTGACGGCAGGTATGCGCTTACCGCTGCACCAGTCGTGAACGGAAAAATCGGTGTCAGGATTACGCATCCAGACTACAAGACCTATGATGAATGCCTGATAGATGTTGGGATAAACGAGGATTCCCTCGCAGTTTCCCCTACAAGCCTCAGGCTCGAGGGCGATTCGCGCTTTGAGATCGAAAAGGAGATCGTGGTTTCAACCTCACTCGATGTGAAGAGCACGCTTTCCATCATACATAACTGCGGAACGTCAGCAACTCCCGTAATCTATGCCGAACCCAACCTGGTCCAAAATTTCAAGGACTCCGCAACCATCGTGATCGGGATCCTCCCGAATGTGACCGTAAAGAAAACCTGCAACCTGATTGTGGAGCAGAAATTCACGAAAAAGACCTCGATCTCAAGGACGGTGCCCATAAGGATTGATGTGCACGGGCCAGGCACTCCGCCTGTAACTGATGCCTCCCCTAGCCCATCTGCTTCCGAAACGCCGGATGCCTCCGCTTCCCCAACGCCCAGTGGCGAGCTGAACATCGCAGATCCGATAGAGATCCAGCTTGATTCGAACAATTTCCGTGCAAAGCGCATCGACATGAGGGATTATGGGCTCGAATACAGCTGCGACATCATAAGTTTCTCCCCCGATTTCAGGGTAAGGCGGGATTGCACAAATTCCTTCATCCTGCTTACCGCCGACTATTCCGCGCTATCGATTACGCGCTCCTTCAGGCAGGCAGGCAAGCTTAAAATCACTACTGCCGATGATGTCTTCTTCTTCGATATTGTTGTCACGGCGCCGCAAGCGCCTCCTGATGTAGATGGGGGAGGGGGCGGGGCAAGCCCATCACCCGGATCAGATGGCCTTGATGAAAATTTGAATTATTATTCGAGCCTGCCGCCTGTCCCGGACCCAATTGTGATTGAGCTTGATCCCTACACAAGGAGGCACACGTTCGATTATTCCCTTGGCGCTTTTGGCGAGGCGGTCACTTCCTGCGATACGGAAAACCTCGATTATGGCATCACCACCGAATTCTGCGGGCCGATCGACCAGAAGGTGAGACTCGTTGCGGATTTCTCCTCCTTTGATGTTTACAACCGGCTTCTAGTGAAAATATACGGCAACAATCCCGCGTGCATGAACTATTACGAGCATCAGGGCTATGGGCAAAGCATTCCCCCGTATGGCTCGAATTACCTCTACGACCAGGGCTATGGCGGCAACCTCTATGGAGGCTACGGCTCGTCCCCCTACGGCGGTTATGGCTCCAATGTAGGCAATCCCAATTATGGCATTTCCGGGAACCTTTATGGCGGTTATGGCTCTACGGGAGGGGATTATTTGGGCGGGAACATTTATGGCAATGCCGGCTATGGCCTGCCGAATTATGATTATCCATCCAACCAATTCGGAAACGGCTATTATCCTGCGCCCCAATACCAGGGCGGCTACATCGATTACAGCAATTACCCTAATATGAATTACATGCAGCAACCATACCTGTATCCGGCGCCCCCATACACTGATTCGAACTTGCGCTCCAGCTATGGGCTTTCATACGGGATCGGGGCAAGCCCGTACGACCCTGCGTATTCCGCAACCAATTGCAATGCAGGGATGCTTGAGGGCTCTCTTGTTTTCATCATGAAATCCGGGGTGCGGCAATCCGTCGTCGTGCAGATCATAGCAAAAGGCGGAACGCTTCCCTACCAAAATCAGTACGGCCCAAGAAGCGTTCCTTACTATGGCTACGGGATGGGAGGAATGCAGCAGGGCCAGCAAGGATACCCGCAGGGGCAGCGGCAAACCGCCCAAAACGAAGTTCTAAGCACCCTAAAAGTCGAGCTCGACCCGTTCATTATGCAACGATATGCGGAATTCAAGGTTCCGCGGGCTGCTAGCGGCGCTGGCTCTATTAGCTGCAAGGCTGAGACGGATCCGGACTATTTCGATAACATCGGCTCGAACCTCAATTACAACCCGCTCTACAATACCGATTCAACCTCATCAAGGCAACAGCCCGAACCTTCCTCTTCTGGCAAGTATTCCGACGTTATCAAGCCCCTTTCCTGCGATAAGTCCGGAAGCGATCTTGCCATCAAGTTCACCGCGGATGCAGCAGAAATTTCCGTACCCAAGAAGAATCCCATCAACAGCGAAAGCGAGCTTTACCTAAGGATGAGCTACTTAAGCCCGGTCAAGACCGTGCTTGCGCCAATCGTCCTATCGCTCCCAAGATCCGTGGAGGAATCCCTCAAGGAATATGGATTTGAGACCATTACCCCGCACCTCCAGTTCATCCTTACCAATGCGGAGCCGCAGCTAACCGGCGAGTTCAAGTACCCTACGGACATTTTCAAGGAAGCAGATTGCACGGTGAGCGGCATCAAGGACGGCAACGGTGAAACGCAATTTCTTGGCGATTCTGACGGGGGGACCATCAGCAAGCTGGCGCTGCAGGCAAGTTTTGAAAAGGCCGAATTCAAGGCTAATGCGGAGGGGACAAAATTGGTGGTGGCAGCTGTCGGGGAAGGGACCGTAAAAGAGCTGCCAAAGCCCGTTTCCGGCAGCATAAAATGCGCGACACTTAAGGGCAGCGTCTCCGCGAAATTGCATGTTGCGGCGATCCCCAAGGAAACCCTAATAACAAAAGAGGATGGTGTGCCGAAATTCGCCGACATATCTGTTCCCTTTGCCGGCGAAATAGTGAGGCAGGATTCCGGCAAGCAATACAACTGCACGATTTCCTCTAGTAATTTGAAGGATGGATTTGCAAAAGCGATGGAAGGGAAGCCCGAAACCGAAAGGAAGCCAATCCTCTCATGCATCCTTTCCGAGAATTCCCTAAGGTTCACGGCGGATTACACCGCCCTTGCGGAGCTTGAAAAGAAATATGCGGGGCTTGAGGACACCCTGACATTGAATCTCTATTCCAACACCCTCTACCTCAAGGCAAAGATCACCCCCAAATACACCCAGCGCCTCCTTGCAAGTGTAAGTGTGAAATTCAAGTTGCCCGGTGAGAGAGAGCCTGGCACCCCTGGCAGCGGAGGGGAAACGCCTTCCGAGGATGATGCCTGCGCGCCTGTCGAAAGCAATACCTATTCACTGGGAGTCGATACGTCATCAGTATGCTTCCTTGCGGACCGCGAGCCGGATCGGAAGCATCAAGGAATAGATATTGGCGATGCGGATGGCGATCCGACAAAGAAGAGCGAGGTTCCAATAAGGGCTGCCTTCAAAGGAACGGTAGTATTTTCGGGGAAACGAACTGATTGCCTTGGAAATACCGTCGTGATTGAAAGCGAACGGGATGGCAAGAAAATTTACACTTTGTACGGCCATATGTCCAAAATTATTGTAAAGGAGAAAACGGTCGTAGAAAAATGCACCCAAATCGGGAACATGGGCAGCTCTGGGAAAGAAACCTGCAGTTATGAGATAGGCCACCACCTGCATTTCCAAAGTTGCACAGAAAATCCCCTTATTAGTGATGATGATGCCAACATCTGCTTCATTCCGGGCTTAATAGGCATCAAGCCAAAGCCGCCCGTTTCGCTTAATTTGCCC
>DATDZF010000027.1:0-41689 GCA_035288785.1 Candidatus Norongarragalinales archaeon | reverse complement strand
GAAGGCTACGAAAGCCAGGGAAACCTTGGTTTCCCTAGGGACGCTCAGGCGTATGCCGGGTTCGATCCCATCTCATTGTACTTCTGGTGGAGGTCCTTGATCTTGTCCATGCTGGAGCGGATCTTCTCCTCGATCACGTCGCCCTCTGCAATAAGCGGCTTTACATCCACCGGAACCTTGATCAATTCGGAAAGCTTTGCTAGAAGCTTTGCCGAGCCCTTTGGCTCCATGGGCTGCGATGTCTGCACCAAAAGGTTTGCCGCCGGGAATTTTTCGCTTGCGCACTCCGCAATCAGTAGCCCGGAAACACCCTGCGTTGCGCCCTCCTTGATGACCTCGACTCCGGCCTTCTTGAGCCTATCTACCATCTCCTTGGATGAGCCGATGCCGTAAATCTTGTCAGTTGGCTTATCGGAAGCGATCCCCGCGAGGGAATAGATTTCCTTGACGCCCTTTTCCTTGGCATATTTCAATATCCTCTGTGAAAGGGCGTACGCGACTTCAGAAGGAATGACGAACTCGGAAAAAAGGATGACGAGGTTGTGCTTTTCCGAGGCATAAATGCGCGCCGGGGAAACTGGGACGAAGTCGTGGATTGCGGCTATTGGAGGGAAGTGGGAGCTTGAGATGTAGCCGACGATGCGCATTCCCAGCTTGTCTGCAAGGTATGAGGCGGAAATCGTGCCAATCATGCCAATGCCCGGGAAGCCCTCGATCATGATGGCATTCTTGAGCCTAACTTTTTCAATTTCACGGATGTCTACGATCATGCATCTCACCCTTCAGAAAACCCGAATCCCCCTAAGCAAATTGAACAATGCAATGCTGCAGGGGAACAGCATACAAAAATAGACTGGCGCCTTTTTAAGCTTCCCTTCCTGCATCGCAAGGAATATGCCCGCGATTGCCGACAGGGAAAACAGGTATACCTGGATGGACAGGATTGCCGCGGAAATGAGGCCCGCGTTGCTTGCATTTCCCCAGATGGTTTCCCCGCCGCTTGGAAAATCCAGCGATGATGCCATGCTTAAAAGGATTGCAAGTATCCCTGGCACCAAAATTCCGGTAGCGGCAAGCAAGGAGTATTTTTGCATGGCTAGCCCCGATGCGGATTCCCTTTGAAGTGCTTGCATTTCGTAGATGTCCTGCGCAATCCTTCCAAGCGCCTGCATTGTTTTGCCGCCTTCCTTGTAGGTTTCAAGGAGCAGGGAAATTGCGCGCGATAGCAGCCTTGAGGAATTGCCCTCCGTAACCGCTGCAATTGCTTCCTGCGTGGGAAGGCCCGCATTAATCATGTTGCGGGCCCTTTTGAATTCATTTCCAAGCAAAGAGGGCCTTTGCGCAATTCTTTCAATGATCTCCTCAAGGGGCGTGCCTTCGGGGAAGGAGGCGATCTGGAAGAGGCATTCCGGAAGCTCTTCTTCCAGATGCCTTTGCCTGCTGTCGCGAAGGTAATCGAGCAAAAAATAAAATAAGGATGCGGGGAGCGCGAGTATGGCAAGTGATGCTGCCCCCCTGAGGAATGGATCCGATTCAAATGAGCCAAGGAAAATGATGGAGGCAACGCTGGAAATTGCAAGGATCCCAAAAAGCAGCGAATCGAACCCCAGCTTGATGCGAAGGCTCCTTAGCTCCAAATCAAAAAGATTTTCCCGCATTTGCTTCCAACCATGAACGCCTCCGGGAATATGCTGCTTGGATAAAAATATATTCCCTTCCATTAGCGTTCGGACAACGCTTCAATCCGGGGAGGGGGATCGTTCGCCCGTGATAGCACGGCTTCGTTTGCCGTAAGGTGAAGCACCCGGTAGCCTAGCCTTTCGAATCTCCTTTGGGTCATTCCGAGCTCTTCCCTCTGCCTGACCGTATGGATGATTATGCCTCCCGGGCGCAATTGCTTTAGCAATGCCGCATGAAGCCGTGGAGCAATTGTATTCCTGACCCTGCGGTCCATCCTGTCGAACAATGCGACCCTTTTTGCGCTCCAATTCTGCCTCCATGAGGCGCTATGGCGCCAAAGCCGTGGCCACCTGCCCACGATTTGGCCTGCAGTGCTTACAACGTCGTGGGTAAAGATGACATCAAATCCCTCGTTCCCAAAATGCTGCTCCAGATTTAGCAGGTCCCCTTGTAGGACGCGATTTTGCCTCACGGCCGATAGCTTGCTGTTGAAACGGCTATTCCTCTTATCAATACCGTGGGCGTTTGCGCCAAATTCCGCAATCAGGTAATCGGTCAGCTTGCCGGTGTCATCCCCTCCAGCCAGCACCCGCTTGCCCCTCAGGTCTGGGCAATATTTCCGGGCAAGCATCAGGAGGCGGCTATGCCCTGATGGCTTTCCTGAAAAAAGGGAGAAATGCATGGGGCCTCACTTCCCTTACGCAGAATCACGGATGCGACCTGTTCATCACTCTTGGGAATGGGATGGTGTCACGGATATGCTCCAATTTGCACACCCATCTAACCAAGCGCTCCATCCCAAGCCCGAATCCGGAATGGGGGACGCTGCCGTACCTGCGCAAATCAAGGTACCATTCGTAGGCGGTAATGTCCGCGCCATCCCCCTTTAGCCTTGCAATAAGCTTGTCCACGTCCTCCTCGCGCTGGGAGCCGCCGATAATCTCCCCATACCCTTCCGGGGCAAGGCAGTCGTTGTTCCTAACAAGCCTTGGGTTGCCTGGATCCTCCTTCATGTAGAATGCCTTGATCGCTTTTGGGTAGTGCGTGATGAATATCGGAACCTTTTTGTCGGCAGTGAGGACGCGCTCGTCCTCGGTGCCCAGGTCATCCCCCCATTTTATTTCGCTTTTCTTTTTCTGCAAAATTTCAATTGCCTCGTCGTATTTGATGCGCTCAAAGGGCGGCTCGATTTTTTTGAGTTCAAGAGGGTCCCTGCCCAAAAATTTCAATTCCTTGGCCCTTTCCCCTGCGGCTTTTTGGCAGACGGACGATATCAGCCCCTCCTCAAGTTTTAGCATGTCCTCCAAGTCGGCATGCGCGGCCTCCGCCTCGACATGCCAGTATTCGGCAAGATGGCGAAGTGTCCTGCTCTTCTCGGCCCTGAAAGAGGGGGTAATCGAATACACCTTTCCCAGCGAAAAAATCAGCGCCTCCAAATATAGCTGCGCGGATTGGGAGAGGAACGCTTTTTTCCCAAAGTAGTTCATCTCGAAGAGTGTGGATCCGCCCTCCACTGCCCCGCTGACTATGATTGGCGGGGTGGTTTCGATATATCCCTCCCCCTTGAAGTATTCCCTAACCCCTTCCAATAAGCACGCCTTCACCTTCATTGTTGCGGTGATTTCCCGGCTCCTCACCCACAAATGTCGGATGTCCAAAAGGAATTCGGGCGAGTTGTCCTTGGCGATCGGGAACGCATGCGCAGAATGCGTGAGCTTGAATTCCAATGCAAGCATTTCAAAGCCGTTTGGGGCACGCGCATCCTTCTTGACCTCGCCGCTTATCTCAACCGCGCTTTCAATCAGCGCTTTTTCCGCCAAGGCGAACTCCTTTGCATCGACCTTGTCTTTTTTCACGGCAACCTGGATGATGTCCGTTGCATCCCTGACGACAAGGAAAAGCATCCCGCCTGAGGTGCGCTTTCGGAAAACCCAGCCCCGGATTTTCGCCTGTTTTCCCTCCATATTGCCGTCGAGCAGCTTTTCAATCTCAATGAATTCCGATTTCATGTTTTTTTCCCTTTTTTTACGTCCAAAAATATGCCCCCCTAACTATATAAAACGCTTAAGTGGCCAATCTCCTTGACCCGGAGCCCTGGCATTCGATCCCGGAAATCCTGCCACACTAAAGCAACAGGCACGCCGTCCGGCAATACCCCAATTTATCTGACGTACCCCAATTTATTTAAACTTCCTTCCCATCGCTTATTGTATGGATTACCTCGCCTACTTATTTTACCTCTATTACATTGCGGGGTCCGTGACCCTTGGCTATTTGCTTTTGCGGCTAACTTACCCGGAGGTGCGCACGCTTAGCCCGGAAACCAAGCTTGGCGCTGCGGGTATTTCAGGTGGCCTTCTTGCCGTGGCATCCCTGGTCATCGATTATGCGTTCGATGGCAAGCTGGAGGTGCTAACGGGAAGCGGCCTATATGCGATAATCATATTCCTGCTCTTCTTGCTTTCGTTCGTCACCATGAAGCTGTATTTCATGTTCTCGAGGCCGGAATTCCTAACGGTTGGCATGCCCATGAGCCAGCCCACAATCACCCTCCAGATCGAGCATATTGAGCGCAAGCCGGAGCCGGAAGTTAGGGAAACTATCATTCCAAAGAAGACAAGCGACATGCAGGAAAGGGAATTGGCCGAAAAAAAGGCATCTGAGCGGGTCACTGGGAAAGATGAGCTAAAGGTCGTTTCGGATGAGCATGTGATCCTCCAAAAGAAGGAGAATTTCTTCTCGAAAATCGTGCATGTGTTCTCCCCAAAGGCAAATGAGAAGAAAGTGGCGCTGGAGGACATGCAAAAAGCGGCCATGGTCACGGTAAGCCCGCTCATAGCCGGGCAAGCAAGTGCCCCGCCAAGTGCGCCTTTAGGGAAAGCGGCAATTATGGCGCCCCCGTATGTTGCCAGGGAGAACCCACCTTCGGGAATTGTAATTGAAAAGCCCGCATTCGAAAAACCACCCCAGGAAAACGAGGCGCAAGCAAAAGGGGCGTTGCCTTCGATTGCTGCATCCAGCACTGCAAATGCCTCTGCCGATATCTCCATTCCATTCAAGGATGATAAAAAGAAGGGAAATTTGGGGCCCGAAGAGCCTAGGAAAAGCTACCTTGCAATGGTGGATGAAATCATAAAGGACGAAAAGAAGCCGGATGCGGGAAAGGGCGGCGATGACATTGAAATTCCAACCGTTCCCCAAAACGGCCAGCAAAGAAAGCCCCTGGATGTTTCGGGGCACGAGCGGCTCTATGCGGCAGCAAGGTTCCAGGAAGCGGATGCCGCTGCCAGCCAGAAGGGTTTTGTAAAGGAAAAGTTCGAAACCGATCCAAAGCAGAGGGCAGAACAGATAAAAAAGGCCACGGAAACCGAGGCGGAGGCAATTTTGCAGGATATCCTTCCAAAGGACGTTTTGGTGCAGGAGGTCGTGGAATCGCCCAGCGATGGCCATCGCCGGCTCTACGAAAAGGTGCAGGCGCAGCAGCGAGGTGTTGCAACCAAAACCGCAAGCGAGCTTCCTCCAGGCGCGATGGTCCACCGAAGGTACCTGGTCAGAAGCGGCGAATCAGGCCAAACGCAGGGGGTAAGTGTTGTTGGCAATGCAGCGGCAATGCAGGGCGAGTCGTTTGATTCGATGGTGAGTGATGTCTACACCCAACTGAAAAGCACCAAAACCGAAGGCATTGCCAAAAACTTGAAAGTGACCCCCCCAAAGGGTTCCTCCTCAAAGCAGGCGCCAAAATCAGAAATCACCTTCGAGGACCTCCTCGGCGATAAGCCCCAAGAAAAGAAAGAGGATGCGGGCAGCGGCGGCTCTAGCGTCATGAGCCAACTTGCTGGCTTATCACAACAAGGAACGCAATTGGCAGCTGCAACGCCCTCCCTTGGGTCTGCTGCAAGCGAGTCCGCCCCGATTATACCTAAATCCTCCATTGATTTTGTCAAAATCCAGGCGGAGAAGGGCATGGGCTGCCCTACTTGCAGCTCAAAAAACACGAAAATCATCTTCTGCCCGTATTGCGGAACTGGAATGTGCGCCAACTGCTCGCCTAGCATCAAAATCAAGGAGGGTGGGTTCGTGTATACGTGCCCGAAGTGCAAGGAGGATGTTGACATCCGCAAGAAAGCTGCGGAAGGGGCAGCCGGGAAGGGCCTCATGGGGATGGGAAGCCCTGGCTAAATATTGCTGGTAATGGCGACTTATTTTATGAAAACGACCTTTGACATCAACTTTAAGGATGGGAAGGAAGCGGAGGATGCCCTCAAAATCATCCTGCCGCAAAAGTCAAGAAATGCCGTGCTTCACGTGTTGCATAAAAAAGGATCGTCAAACGTCCAATATATAATAGAAGCCAGCGCTTTCTCGCCCCTAAGGGCCAGGTCCACTTCCCTTTTGCGGGACATTAAAATTATGATGAAGGTGTTTGAAAAAACGAAATCCGGCAAACCTTAATTATTTTTTGCATCACGTGTTGCAGATAGTTAAAAACGGCCAAAAATAGCAGGATTTTAAAGTCTTTTTCCCTAACCAAACCTATAGTGTTTTTGAGTCTTTTCAACCACAAGATTCGTTAACTGTCTAAATTGAAAGCTAAAACGGATTTTAGCTCGTAAAACTGGCTTAAAAAAGAGCTGAAAAATGGCCAAAATACGTCTTTTCGAGAAGACGACATCGTCAATCGTCAGGCGGGGAAAGATAGCTTTAAATACCCTCTAAAGATGAACAATAGGAAGTTTAGCAGAAAGCATCTGCTGCCTGCATCTTTCTTTTTTTGGAGATGCACCCCGGCCCAAAGACCTTTGAGCGCGATTATTATTATGTCCGCGAGATGGTCTTCATGCGTTATGAGAAGGGGCTTAAGGCCTTTGGCAGCAACGTTTTTTGCTAACGGCGCGGTCGCCCCCTGCGGCTGCGTATGAATACAGTGAGTTAGGCGGGCGCGCTTGATTTTCAAGCGCCCGTTCAAAAAATAGGTGAAATAAATGAAAAGTATGAATGTGAAGAGAATTGCGGCAATCGCAACCGGCGCAGCCATGATGGGCGCGGCGTTTGTGGGCGCTGCAGTCAGCGTCGACACAGCCGGCGTTGGAACATTCCCCTTCTTCTCAGCCGGGGAGCCCCAAGTGAAGGTTGTGATTGGAGGCAAGGCGCAGCCAGTAGATGTCGTGGTTGGAGCAAATATCGCGGCAGTCCTGGGTAACCTTGCGTACAAGACGCAGACAGTGCAAGTATTGAACACCGACAAGCTCGGATCTTCCGGCTCCGGAGGGGAACTTTCGGACAAGGAAGTGGGCTTGACAGTAACTACGCCAGGAGTGAACCCGGCAACCGCATACGAGATGAAGGCGTACATCGAGGACGACCTCGACTTCTCCGTTGACAGCAACAGGAGCACGGCGCAAACATCCAGATTCGGTTCCGGAAATACCTCATTTGGTTCCAACCTCGGCCCCAAGGTAATCACGAAGGACTTAACGTCCATCGTCGCACCCGCGGCAGGCATGCCCTCTGATGGTAAGATCACTTACCCGAAGGGCTCAACCAACACCAAGGAGGAGCAGAAAGTCTATGCGTTCGCATACGTGAAGTATGACGAAACCGCAAAGGCTGTGCAGGCACAGTATGCAAAGACCGGCTATGAGGTCGTATTTTCCGATCCAATTCCGCTTTGCTTGGACACCTCGAAGAACACGTCCGCTGGCGCATGCACCACTGATTCCGACATGCTCAAGAAGGGCAACGTCGAGATCACGTTCCTTGGCGACACTTGGACCATCTTCGACTATACAAACCCGACGTTCGGATCCATCACGTCCGTGACGCTTGGTAAGCAAATCACCAGGAAGGAGTCATTCAACATCGACGAATCCGTTACAACCCAGGATGGCTTTACCATCACCCTGAAGGACTTGTCAGCGTTCTCCCCACAGAGGGCGCAGTTCGACGTTTCCGACAAGGATGGAGTGCTCATCAAGAGGGTATACCTCGGAGAAAGCGACAGCGCAACCATCGCAGAAGCGAACAACATCGTGGTGAAGGTCAACAAGGTCTTCCCCGGCGCATTCGCAAAGCAAGGAATTGCCGACGTCTCGCTGTACTCGAGCCAGCTAGTGCTGACAAACGGTGCAGAAGTTTCGGGCGGCGACTCCCACAAGAATTGGTATTCCAACATCATAAGTGCGGTCGTTGGCTCTACCGATGCAATCTCGAAAATCCAGCTCTACAACAACCTCGACCAGACCTACAAGACCCCAATCTCCCAGACGTTGAACCCGGGCGAATCCATTGAGGTAATCAAGGGAATGCCAGGATACAAGCTCAACTTCCTCGGATTGGAAACTGTAGACTACGACACCCTGACGTTCTCCATCCTGAAGTCATATGCAATGACGCTCGATGACGGCGCAGCGATTTCCTCAAACGTGCTCAGCATAGTTTCCGGAAAGAGCAATGCCTTCCAGTTCGGAAGCAGGTCCGTCAACGACGCATACATATTGCTTGAGCAAGCAACGGGCAACACAACGCATCCGGCAGGCGAAGTATTCTACATAACCGCCGCAGGCGCGTACTCCAATGCAAGCACAACCGCAGGGCAGCTCACGTATTACTACTCTTCGGAGGAGAATGCGGTGCTGTCTGTCAACACCTCGTACAACCACTCAGGAGGCATAACCAACGTTCTAGTGGCAATCCCAGAGTTGACGGAGACCAACAACGGCTCTTCGGCAGCAATTGCAACCAACTTCCACCTGAACCTCCTATACGATGTGACCCTCGACCAGTTCGTCAACACGATCGGCTCAACTACAGTTGACAAGATCGGCTATGACAACAGCAATCCCGCAGGGTATAACGGCACTACGGTGGCAAACATCGCATCGAAGGAACCCAAGTACACCACGCGCAGAGGCAACATCTTCACCGGCATTGGCTCGTCATCGGCGACCATCAGCTACGCGAAGAAGGTTGCTCAGGCAAGATTCACGCTGACATCCGGCGCATCCGGATCAAGCGGGACTGGCTCTGATGCAAAAGTCAACCTGAAGGAGGGCGACCCCTACACAATAGGCGGCGGCTACTCCTTGATGGTGGACTCCATCACTGCGCAGGTGACCGGCGGCTCTGCTGGCGACGTAACCGGCATTGACCTCCTGGAGCCTTCAGTGAAGGATGCGGCTGTTGTGACCGAACTGAACACTGCGTCTAACCCGCTAGTGGTGCTGGACTCTGAAGCGTCCGACACTGCAAACCTGGTTGTCGTTGGTGGACAGATCGTGAACACTGTCGCAAAAGCGGCGGGAGTTGACCTGAAGTCCGGTGACCAACCGATCGTGCAGGTGTTTGGCTCAACCAAGCTGGTCGTTGCAGGCTATTCTGCAGCGGACACCAAGGAAGCCGGCAATGCGTTGATCAACTGGCTCAACGAGAACAGGGACACCGTAAGGGGCTAAATCCCCTTTTTTTCTTTTTTTTCTTTTTCTTTTTCTCATTCTTTTTTCAAATTCAATTGCCCTAGCCGTGCATGTCCTAAAGCCGATGGCAAAGCCGCAAAGGAACGCCATTGCCCTATATGCCAAAAAGCCAATCCCTTCCAACAAGCGAATCCCGTAGCTCTATACTCATTCCCAGCAATCCCCTTTCCTCAACCTGATCTTTAAGCAGGCGCCGATTAGTTACCTTTAAATTTCTCCCCCTCTTTCCCATCATATCAATAATTGAGGTGGGCTTGGATGAAAGTACTTATCTTTGTGGGCTTGTTTGCACTATTGCTTTTCTTTGGCTGCACCCAGCCACAGCCTCCGGCAGTCACAGGGACGCCTATTTCGGGAACAACGGCCACTCCTTCAACGGTGGTGCAGGCCACATCCACCCCCGCCGGGCCAACGGGTCCTGCCGGGGAATGCGCAAAAGCCGACCTCAAGTTCGGCGATGTCACTATCCCGGAACTGGTCGTTTACGGCTCTTCCAATGACATTAGCGCGGAGGTGCTTTTTGACAAAGGGACGTGCCAAACCGTTCCGAGCTCTGCCATGGTGGAGCTATATGACGGGAAGCGCAAGCTGGCTAGTGTTGCCATCGCCGCGCTTTTGGATAAGAACCCAGTTAAGCTCAAATTCAAGCCCGAAACAACCCGCAAGTACAACCTGCTGCTTCGAATCTTAGGCACTGGCGCCGAAGAGGCGGATGCCGCAAACAACGACCATCTCTTCTCCATCACTGCCGATCCGTACGGTTTTTCCGACGTTTCGGGCAACTTGAAATTTGATATCAATTCGGTTGCATTGCGAAGCCAGGCATTTGAGCTAAAGGAGAGCCGCGATATAAAGGAAATCCAACTTTACCTAAGGAAGTCGGCAACTGGCTATGAAATTTTTGATGTTTATGCGGAAATTCGGCCGGATGCGGCAGGCAAGCCCTCGGGCTCGAATACCCTGAGCCTTACCACAGGATACTCTACCCTTCCGCCCGAATGGGGCTGGGTCAAATTCTCTGCGAACCGCAAAACTACCCTCCAACCCGGCATTTACTGGCTGGTTGTGCGAAGCCTTAGCATGCAGCCGCCAGTGCAATTGCATGCGGTTGCAAACACGACTTTCGGCAAGCCCGAATTCTCCATGAGGAGCGATGGCGCAGCGCCAAACCTCGAGAGCTGGAAAACCCATTCTGAGGGAGTATTCAATTTCAGGTTCACCAACGATGAGCCAGAGCCCCTTGCGGACTATTCCCAAACCTCTTCCCCAAGGCCAAAACCCAGCAGCGATTTTGATCCATACAGCGCGGTCTAACTGACCAACCCAAGGGGGGGCGACCCCCCTTAGTTTTTGGTCAAATGCCCAAACCCCCCCGCTGTTAGCTTGGCCAACACATATAGAATTAGCTAGCGTACCGATTCTGCCTTGCTAAATTATTATTTCACGGCTCTTAGCGTCTGAAGCGCGTCCTTTTCGCTCTTCTGGTTGACAATTACCCCCGTCCCCAATTCCACTCCCGCCCAATAGCCGCTCCGGGGGTAAATTTCAACATGGAAATGGGATTCCATCCCCTTTGGGGCGTTATGGTAAACAATATTGTAGTCCTTGACAATGAAGTGCACCCTCCGGATGCATTCCTTGAGCAGCCTCATCATATGCAGGCCCTGCGCTTCCGTCAAATCCGCGATGCTGGAAAGATGCGCCTTTGGGACGATCCAGATCTCGTTTGCAAACCTTGAAAACGAGGGGCAAATGGCGCTGAAATAGTCATTGTCGATTAATATGTTATCCGCCTCCTTGGATAAAAGTTCGCAGATGAGGCACTTGCCCTTTTTTTCAGACTCCTGAAGGTTTTTCACTTCCTTTCCTATGAGTTCTGGCACAAACGGGAATGAGAGTATTTGGGAATGCTCATGCTCGATGCTTGCGCCAGCGTTCCTGCCATGGTTTTTGAACAGGTGCACGTATTTTGCGCATTCATCCGCCATTAGTTCCTCGAACCTATGCTTGTACACGTTGAATGCGAATTTCAGCTGCAGCTCGCCAAGCTCATGGAAGAGCTCCTCGTGCACGTCGCTTTCCACGATCACTTCATGGCGGCCGTATGCGTAGGAGGCAGGGTTGATGGAATTTATTTCGATGTACTTGCCCTCCGTCCCCACGAGCGCAAATACGTTGTCGAATGCGCGCACCCGCCAGTCCTTATCACTTGGCAAGGCGTAGCGCGTCGGGGGCGTATTTGCTTCCCCGCCCTTGCAAAACGGGCATGCGGGCTGCATGCCATATACGACGGGCCGCTTCCCGCGCTCGTTGGCGATCAGGACCAATGAATCCTTCGTTGAATCCCGCCTGAATTCGAGAACCATCTTCTGATTACAAATTCCCCCCTTATAAAGATTAGTCATTTTGCGTGTGAAGCAAGGAATGGCCTTGGCTCTTGGATGCATCTAGTAGTGGCGTTCTTGTTGCATGGCACGTTGATGCATTCCGGTGGACCCGCTCCGCCAATAGCCGGATGCGATTTTTCATTCCACGGATTCGCTGTAGAATTCTGCGGGCACCATCGCCTTCCAGGAATTGACCGCAAGCCCAATCATGCTCGCAACAGCAAGGCCGGCGTATGGTATTCCTGTAAATGCGGCTACAAGCTGATCGAGGATCACGGATACCACGAATGCTACCAATACTACCGCTATCCCCCTCTTTATGTTCTTCCAGGCAAATGGGATAGACTCCGCAAATGCTTCCATCCCCCCCTTCCCGCCGATCATAATCATAGGTGAGAGGACCCAGCCTGCAATTCCCAGGACAAAAGCGGCAACAATCAGCATGATGAAAGCCATGATTGCAACTAAAATCCCGAATATCCCAAGGAGGCTGCTGAGCATGATTAGGAGCAGGAATGCCATGCCCGCCAGGCATGCGGTCAGTGTGAACAGCAAGTTGGCAACAAGCAATCCCGGAAGGCGGCCTTTCGCGGCGCCAAATGCCTCCGCAATTAAAATTCCTTTCCCACTGCGTTTTTGCATGACCATATGGGAGTATGCTAGTGCCAGGAAATTTGAAATCAGCACGTATAAAAGGCCGATCAGCACGAAATCAGGGAGGTACTTGATGAATGCGCCCAGCAAGTCGTTAAAGACCGAGAATAGGATGGTTGGGTCGTTGCTCTGCACTGCGCTTGCGAATTTGCCTGCAAGATAAGTGTATTTCGTGAGGAAATCCCCAAGCACAACTGCGATTATGAGCATCGGAATCCACTCCAGGACGCTTGGAAGCATGGTTTTTGGCTCTTCCCTCACGAGCTTGAATGGGCCAATTATGCATTCCTCGAAGCTGAATTCCCCGCTTATAGCTTCTTTGGCGTTTGCATCTGCCCCCTTGATTTTCAGCCCGTTTTTCAAAGCCATTCCTAACCCTCGAATTCCTTGCAATATTGCTCGGCCTGCGGATAGCCCTCGCTATATTTGTATTCATTGCTGAACAAGCCTCCAATGCAATCCATGTAGCGCTCATCAGCTATTTCGGCTATTTTTTCGCAGCTCCCGCGCCTATTTGGGAAAAAATCGCAAAGGTTCGACCCAAAGTTGCGGTATATTTTCTCAATCTTCCTGCAGTTTTCCACATTTGCCGGCAGGGATAGCAGCACAGAGCCCCCCTCCCTGTAGCAAAGCGCGGATTCAAGAAGTGGCGGAAGCGCCTCCCGGATCTTTTGCGCATTCTGCGATGCAACGTATGTCTGAAGCGCAAGGGTCACGATCCCAACAAATGCCAATGCATAAACGAGCCCCTTTTCGTCCATTTCACTTTCCCCGTTTTGCCTTTGCGTGCACAACTCTCCTTCCCTTCATTTTCCCAACGGCAAGTGGCGCACTCGACGCTTCCCGTTCCATGATTATCCCTTCGAGGCTTCCAGACGCTACAACAAGGGTCCTTGCCAGCCTATCATGGAGGCCCTGCTTTTTTGCACTGAATGCAACCATTAGCACGCCGATTCCAAGGATTAAAAACGATGCCGTCCTTGCAAAATACCTAAACAGCGCCGTCTGCCATCCAACCGGGTACGTGCCATCCTCTTTAACCAGCGCCAACCCCACGGCGCGCTTGCCCAAAGTGGCCCCCTGCATTCCCTCAAAATAAACGTAATAGGCGATGTCGGAGGCCAGCATTGCCTGTTGGAGCCATGCCAGGCTGTCAAGGAAATTGCCGCGCAAAATTGCAATCATCCAAAACGGCACCCCCACGATGAAGCTGTCGATGATGAGTGCAAGCAGCCTTCGCCAGAACCCTCCGAATGCGATGCTGGCAAAATCCATGATAGGCGCCCCCTTTCCCTGTAATTATAACTCCCTCACAGCCTTAAAAACCAACTCGATAGGGAATTCAACATAATTCGGATGCCCACAAGGGCCCGCCTCGATGGCAGGATTAAATATCTAGAGTCAGTCTTGCACCCAAAAACCCGCCCGCCTCCTTCTCAATTCCAACTGCCAATTCCATTAATGCCTTCGTGTCGGCAGCAATTTCTGCGGATGCGTTTGCAACCTTTGTTTCGCTATCAGAAATAGCCCTTTTTGAGCGGGCGAATCCTTCCAGCAGGGCATGCGATCCCCGTATTTGCACCTCGACCCCCTCGAGTTCCCTTTCCGCCTTCCCAAGCCTTTCCATGAGCTCCCTTACCTCGCCAGCAAGGATCCTGCGGATTATCCCCAAATGCTTATTCTTATCCCTCGCTTCTTCCTCGATTTTATTTTCCACAAGCAATTTCCCAATCTCGGTGCAAAGCGCCCTAAGTTCGGAAAGCTCAATCCCCTCGCTCCTGGCAGCTGCCAGGTGGTCCTTTAGATATGCATCCGCGGTTTTCCCAAGTTTCCTATCCGATGATGCCTTCTCAAACTTCCTAAGCAGCCTTTCCATAGGCTGGATGAGCGCTGCAATTCCGCCCTTGTAGCCGGATATTATTCCTTCCAGCTCCTTTTTGCGCCGATCAAGGATGATCGCTTTTTCCATCTCTGATTCTTCCTCGGATTTCCGGTACCTGCCCGCCGATTCCTCCAATCCCGCTTCCAGGCCCGCTTTTCTTAGGTTTTTTTCTTCAATTTCTGCGATCAATGCATGTGCCGTGCGAATGCTGCTACCAATTCGCCCTGCGCTTTCGTATGTGGGGGAATTTTCCGCCACCAGCTTTCCGAGGGCGTCCTCCTCCTCAGAAAGCGCCTTGATTGGGCCGCCTAGCTTTCCGAATTCCTCCTTGTAGAATATGACGAGGTACCTATTGTCGGAGGTTATTTTCGTTATTTGCAGCATCGCTTGCAGCGTCTCGCCATGGAATTTCATTATGGATTCGTAGTCCATTTTTTCGGGCCTTTTTACCCCCCCCAGAATTTTTGGGATCCTCGAAAAGTAGTTTTCCTTCATCTGCTTTGCAATTTTTTCATACTGCGGGTTTTCGACGCTCAGGGTCTTTTTGGAAAATTCCAATGCGGCCGCCTCGATCTCCTTGAAGAGCGCAATTATCGCCTTGATCCTCCCGTCTGCCTTGCCGTAGAATCCTTTTAGCCTTAAGTCGAGCTCGGCTTGGAGGTAGGGCTCCAAATCCTTAGGGCTAAGGCGCATTTCCTTTGGAAGGGGCTCTTGGGGCTTCTTCTCATTTTTCCCCCCTGCGAATAGTTTACGAAGTAAGTCGATCATCAGCAACCACTCTGCCTCTATGGATTACCGTTTTTGCGAGGAGGGCGGCCAGGCGTTTTACCCCTTCCTTTTCAGGTATGATTTTTTCAGCTCGGCGAGCACTTCTGCAACGGCCATCCCCAAATCCCAGTTTTCCTTGTGGCCTTGTATTTCCGGGGTCGTGCATACAAAGCTCATCTTACCGATTTCTAGCCGGCCGTGTATCTCGAAAATCTTCTTTTCCTTTCCCTTGCGGGAGCTTTTGATGTGCAAGTGGATGCGCCCGCCCTTCCCGAACTTCCTAAGGAGCAAGGCGCATTCCTCGAATATTGACTCCTTGAACATATTTTCCTCGGAAGTGAGCCCCGATACTTCTATATGCGCCGGCTCCACGAGCTCAAGGCCCTTCAATATCTTGTAATAGGAAAGCCGCCCCTTCAATTTCTGGCCCTCGAAAATGTAGGCCTCCTCGAAATCCGCAGCCCTTAGGGCTTCCCCGATTCCCATTCCAAGCTGCGCCTTCCTTATCTCGAATTCCGGCGTGAGGATGCTCCGGACCGGCTCCTTTTCAACATCCATCATTTCCCGCGGCTTGATCGTGTGCAGCTTCTTTCGCATGTAAGGCTTGATCTTTACCGCTATATCCCTTGCCGTTAGGACGCCCGCAAATTTTCCCCCATCGAAAACAGCAAGCTCCCTGACATTGCTCTTCACCATCAATTCCTCCGCCTTGTCTGATGGCGTTCCCGCATCTACCGTTATTACCTTCTCCATGCACTCGCGCACGTCCTGCCCTTTCACCGAATCCGCAACTGACCTGAGCAAGTCCTGTGCATGCACCATCCCAACGGGCTTGCCCATTGCTGAAACCACCACAAGCCAGCGCATCCCGGATTTTGAGAATTTCTCAAATAGCGTGCCGAACTTGCCCGCATCCCTTTCGGACACTATGCTGCCCTTGCGTGCCACCTTCCTGATTTTCTCCACATCGGCGTCCGCCTTGAACCGCAATAGCATATCCGCCCTTAGCTCTCCTGCGTACTTGCCATTCCTCGTGACCACCAGCATCTCGCTATCGGCCAGCCGCTTGAGCCCTTTCGAAAGTGTTTCCTCCCCGTCAATAGTCTCTACGCTTCTGATCAATCCCTCCATCCTGACCACCTCGAAATATGGCTCCCGGTTTCTGCTGACGGTGCTTTGATGCGATATTTGTAATTATTTCATGCTGGTTTGGGGTATTTGCAAAAGTACGTATCGGCATTATTGCCAACCACTTCCCAATGCGGTTTCTTCCAGTGCGATAGCACATCTATCATTTCTTCTTAATCTTCATCCAATCGACACAAATGGGGAACCAGTTCCCCCTATCGTGTCGCCTTACCCCTTCTGTTTATTTTGCGAATCAATTATTTCTTCTTTGCCTTCATCCAATCCGAGAACGACCTCAATGTTTCTAAGATATCTATCGGGAACATCACCACCGTGTTGCTGGGAGTTGGCCCAAGGCCGTCAATTGTCTGAAGCGTCCGGAGCTGCATTGCCCCGGGCGATTCCGCCATCAGCTTTGCTGCGGCTGCAAGATTGACTGCTGCAAGCTTATCTCCCTCGGATTTTGTGATGTTTGCGCGCTTCTCCCTTTCAGCTGCCGCCTGCCTTGACATTATCCGTTTCAATTCCTCGGGCATGTCGATATCCTGCATCTTTATGACCTCGACTTCCATCCCCCAATCCTTGGTTTCCTTCTCCACAAGCTGCTCGATTGCCTTGCCAATCTCGTCCCGCTCGGCCAAAAGCTGGTCAAGGCTCATGCCGCCCACAACATCCTTTAGGGCGGTTTGGGCATACTGCGAGATCGCATAGCCGAAATTCTGGATCTTGATTATGGCAATTTCAGGGCTGCTGACCTTGAAATATATGACGCCATTCACCTGCACGGGAACGTTGTCCTTCGTGATCACCTGCTGCGCGGGGATGTCTATTGTCTGCAGCCTAATGTCCACCATCACGATCCTCTCAATGACGGGGATGACGAAATTGAGCCCCGGCTCAAGGGTTCCAACGTACTTCCCCAGCCGGAATTTTACCGCGCGTTCATACTGATCTACTATCTTGATGCTCATGAACGCAAATATGATGATGAAAAAACCCAGCACAAGCCATTCGACTGCCATAACGCCCACCTCTTCTGTTCCAAAATCAGGATTGCTGCCCTATATGCCCCCTTGATATTACTCATCAGCCTATTATTTATTAACATTCTCTTTTCCTTTCATGCTGGGCCTGAATTATGAACCGGAAAATTCTCGATTTCCTCGAAGATGCGCACGAGGAGCTTGAGGGAAAAGCGGCTAAGGCGCCGGGCAGTTCCCCTGGCGGAAAGCCCCTTGAGCGCCAATCAATCAATCCCCAGGAGAACCCGGCCCCCGGGGGGCTTTCTGAAAAGGACATCGCCGATTTCATCTCCTTTGCCTCAAGGGAAGGCCGGCGGACCCTGGATACCTTCAAGGACGCCCTTATCGTGAACCATTTCGATTGCGACGGGCTCGCCTCCGGCTCCATTGTTGCGCTTGCCCTAAAGGAGCGCAAAACCCCCTTCAGGATGCTTACCGTCAAGAAAATGGACGATGCAATCATCGCAAATATCAGAAACGACCCGTGCAAGTACGTGATATTCGTGGACATCGGCACCGGCTTCCTCAGCAAGATAAATGAAATTGCACTAGCCGGGAAAAGCATCCTGCAAATAGACCACCATTCTCCAGAAACAATTGCGAATAGGTCCGATGCATTCACGATAATAAACTGCCACAATTTCAACATCGATGGGTCATTCTACCTTTGCAGTTCCTCTGCGGCTTATTTCGTGTTCTCGCAATGCAGCCCGGTCGAATGTGCAAAAAGAATGGCGCAGCTTGGGATCATCGGCGCAGTTGGGGATGTGCAGGACATAAGGGGCCTTAGGGGGCTGAATTATTTGATGCTCCAAGAGGCACGGAAATTCAAGGTTGTTGATGTAATCTCTGATTTGCGCTTATTTGGGCGCGTTTCGCGCAGCCTTGTAAGCTTCCTGAATTTCTGCTCGGAGCCGTTCCTTCCGGGGCTCACGGGAAATGCGAAGGGCTGTGCCCTCTTCCTGAAAAAAACCGGCATCCCGCTCTTCCGGGAGGAAAACGGCCAGCGGAAATGGCTGCGATACTATGACCTCCCTAAAGAGGATAGGATAAGGCTGATTGGGGGCCTTATGTACTATTGCTATGAGAAACGCATCGCCGAGGAGGTAATCAAGTCAATGCTTGGGGAGGTGTATCTGTTCCCACATGAGAAAAACGATTCGGAGCTTTACGATGCATATGAATTTTCATCCCTCCTCAATGCGTGCGGCAGGGGCGGCAGGCATGATGTGGGGATTTCGCTTTGCATGAACGAGCCCGGCGCTTACGAGGAGGCGCATTCCCTTCTGCTTGCGCACCGCATGGAAATCTCCAAATCAATCTCCTTCGCGAAAAAATTCACGGAGGACATGGGAGCATTTTACCTCCTTGATGCAAGGAAGGAAATCCCCGACACGGTAATCGGCTCGGTTGCCGGAAGTTACTATAATTCCGGCTTGATTGAGCGCACAAAGCCCATCATCGCCCTCGCAGTCGATGAGAGCAACCAGGTAAAGGGCTCATCAAGGGCCTGGAGGGGGCTAGTTGAAAAGGGGCTTGATTTAGGGGAAGTGATGGGCAATTCAAGCAAGGAAGCTGGAGGGTTCGGGGGAGGCCATTCGGTTGCGGCCGGCGCATCTTTCCCGAATACAGATGATGCAATAAGGAAATTCCTTTTGACAGCAAAAAAGGCAATCAAGCAGCAGATTGGAATTTAGCAAGGCTTATAATTGCAAACAGCAGAAACCATATGTAGTGTTAGGTATGTATAAATTCGAAAAGACTGACGCTTACGGAAGAAAAATGATGCTTGAGGCAAAACGCCTGAAGGGTGAATTCGCGGGCTATTTGGAGGATCTGGAACTGTTTTCTAAGCCCGAATTCTGGCGTGCGGTTAGGGAAGTGGAACAGCGTGGAGGCAAAAAGTACAGGCATCTCCGGCATCTTCGGAGGGAGCTGAAGCTTGATGCACCCGTTCGTTCTGACTAAGGAATTTGAAAATTCGCTGAAAAAATTGGATAAGAACCAACAACGGCTAATTTTAAGGAGAATGGATAAAATCCTTCAAATGCCCGAATTAGGAAAGCCCCTGCATGCACCAATGCAGAATTACCGGAGCGAGCGGATCGAGGTTTTCAGGATAATTTATTCCCAAAAAGGCGACACGATTTATTTTGCTTTCTTGGAGCACAGAAAAACAGCTTACCGCTTTTGAAATAAGCCTGGATTTTCCTTGATTCAACCAAAACAAGTTGAATTAGCCTTCTTTTTCGCGCCAAATTTAGACATTTCCGCCCTTTTTTCAGACCTTAATTCCGCTCTGCAGCCTGAATTTCCCCTCGTATTTCTCCTCGCTGCTTGTTGGGTAGAACGTCATCTGGCAGATCCTGGTTCCGGGCTTCAAAATTAGGGGGACTGTCGAGAGGTTTACGATCTCCAGAACCTGCACATTATTGCTCCCGGGTTGCACCAGGCTCGATGATATGTGGACCATCAGCCCGAGCCTTGCAAACCTGCTCCTTCCCTCAATCCTTCCGGCAAATTTCCCCGATAATTTGATTTTTTCCTTCGTAACCCCGAGAACGAATTGGTGCGGCCTTAGATGAAGCACCTCGTGGGCCCCAAGCACCACTTTCCGCGCATGGTTTCTTGGCAAGATGGTCTCTTCCTTGACGAAAATTGCCCTCCCGTGCTTCCTAAAAAGCAGAAATTCGTTCCCCAGGTGCAAATCAACGGAAACGGCCCCCACGCACTTCCTATCGAAGGGCGTCACAGCTATCTCTTTTTTCTTAATAGCTTTCAATATCTCCAGCCGGCTTAGAAGCATGAGAATTAGAACATTCCGGCTGTTTAAATTAATTGTGATGGCATGCAAAACGCCAAAAGCCCATTTTTCAAGGCGCAAAATTACGGATTGATGGAATTCGCACCTTGCCGGTGGCGGCCCTTTCTCTTATTGATTGGTATGCCATCTCGCTTCAGGCCCGGAATAGATGTGGTAATCCTGCATCGGGTGCGGGCTCCGCCCTTCCGTTTGCGTTGAGGCGTTTTTCCTCCCCCCGCCTGCGCTTTGCTTACTGGCTTTCCGGCTTTTTACCAATGGCTTTTGTTTCATTTTACCAATGGTTTTTTTATTGCCCTCCTTGCTTGCTTCCTTCTTTTCCGCTGCCGCTGGTGCCTTTTTTCTAACAGTCGCTTTTTTCCCCGCTGCAACCGCCGAGAAAATGTGATGCCTGTCAATGTCGTCCTCCAAGCCATCCGCGCCCTCATCAATTCCATCCCCCTCCCCTTTCCTGTCCAATGCAGTGTTCTCTTCCGCTTCCTCCCTTTTCTCCTCGGCAACGTCCGGCTCGCTTTCGGATTCCTCGTAAAATTCAGGCCCCTTTTCATCCTCGCCCTCAAGCTCTCCCTTCTTTCCATCGAGCCTTTCTGCGATCTTTCCCCGCCTCGATACTATCAGGTAAAGCGCGATTGCGCCGGCAATTATCGCAACCAGAAACGGCAGCACCCTGCCCATCGATGCCACGAAAAGGCCCGTGATATCCCCCGTTTCGCTTACTTCTATCCTCTTCCGGTATATTTTCCCGCTTAATTCGTCCTCGAACACAAGCGTTTCGCGCCCCTCCTGCAGCTTGACCCTAATTTCCTTCTCCTCCCCAGGCTGCAAGCCGATTTCCGTTTCGGAATAATTCGCATTTTCCAGCGAATGCGCCTTAAGCTTAAGGGCCTCCTCGCCGTTATTTTTCAAGGCAAGTGCGATATCAAAGCCGCCTTCGGCTTCCCTTGATTCCTTCTGGGCCACATCAAGGCGGCTTTCAACTGCCTTGATGGTGACCTCCTTTTCCGCGGACCCTTCTGCCGCATAGACTCCCAATTTAATTTTCATTACATCCTCGGGGGCTTCCTTTCCAATTGTAACGACAAGCGCAATCTTCTTTCTCTGCCCCGCCTCCACATCAAAGGGCTTTTGCCCGACAATTGATACTGCCTCCGAGAATAGGATGCTTGCATTATGCAGGTCAACGTCCCCTGAATTGTATATGTCTATTTCAATGGGTGTTTCAGTTTCCCTTTCAAGATCTGTTGGAATTTTCACGTTTGAAAGGTCAATTTTTGCCTCCTGCCCTTCGCCACCCTCCAGCGCGATTACCTCGACATTAAGGCCAAGAGTTTGCTCTAGGTATTTCCCCCGCGCCTCCACTACAATTGGGTAATTGCCAAGCGCCTCGTTTAGGGGCGGTGCAAAATATATCAATGCTTCCTCCTTTGTCCCCGGAAGCACTTCTATGAACGAGGGGGTAATGTACGCCCAGGCGGGCTTTTCCTTCAATATCAATTCCGCCCTTTCCTTGAACCGCCCATTGTTGGTTATGCTGATCCTAAAGCTCTTCCCAATGCCAGAGCCCGTCCTCCGTGAATTCCCATCGACCTCCAATTTTAGCGAATGGCAAACGCTAACCGGAAGCACATTCACAGAAAAGCTTGCGCTTTCCTCGCTATTAGTTCCCCGGCTATTTACCTCGATTTCGTAATTACCTGATTTAGCATCCTCCTTTGCATTCACTTTCAACTCGATTTCCTTGCTTTCCCCTGGCCCGAGCCGGAATGCTTCCTGTGAAGAGAACTGCGTATCGAATCCCGGTTTGCTTGCAACAAAGAGCACATAGGAATCCTCCCTGGTTCCCTTATTTACCGCCCTAACAACCACATTGTCGCCACCGTTGCCCGCGCACATTTCAATTGTCCTTGGCGATACGGAAAGCGCGGAATTGTAGCAATCCTCCACGATTATCCTTGTGGAGCTTTTTGCGGCGGCATACGGGCTCCTCACGGCCACTTCGACCGTGTTCACTCCCGCATCCAGTGCGTTGCCCTTGATTGCCAGGCCAAATTCATTCGTGGAATTTTCAGCCGCATTAATTTCGCCTGTTGAAAGCGCCACTTCCCCTCCCGGAGCCGCCAGAGCGTACTTGTTCGCCTTGCCCGCATTCAATAGTTTTACCTTGATCAAAGCGTCATCCCCCATGCACACCTTGATTTGCGAAGGTGCCTCAAGTTTCACCGCATATTCCTGCACCACTTTCAGCTTGAGATTTGTGGTATATGATTTGCTGAATTTCTCCGAGGTCGCGGTAAGCCTGCATTCGTATTCCCCCACATCCTCGAGCCTTGGCGCAATTGGGATATTGATGTTTGCGCTTTCAAGCTCCCCCAGCTCTACCCGTTCAACTGGCAATGCAGCAAAATCCGCGCATTCCAGTACTAGGCCATAGGAATCTGGCGTCTTCTGGTTGTCAATGAAGACGTTCCAAACCGATTTGGTATTGGCTTGCACCTGCAAATCCTGCAAGGCGGTCAGTTTCGCGCCATCGCATCTACGGACATTTATTGAAGCTTGCACTTCGCGGCTGTTGCTCCCGCAGCTGTAGGTGCTTTCCGACCTAACCTTGAATGTGAGCATCCCCTGCGCATAAAGGTTGGCGGGTATATTCAGGTTGAGTGTTGCCTTGCCCTCTGCACCCGGCCTTAAAAGGAATTTATCCTTCGAGAGCGTATACGTTCCCGCCTCCAAATCCGTTCCCAAGGTGAAGTTCTGCTCCTCATTGCCAAGGTTCTTCACGGAAATCGCAAAGCTTGCTGATTCGCCGTTGCACACCTCGGTTTTCGTCTGGGAGATGCGCAGCTCCATGAGCTCGCAGCTATTGATTTGGATGCTGCCTTTTTCAGAAACTACCTCGCCCCGGACGCTGCCCGCGGTAATTTCGTAATCGTAACTTCCCGCATCGAGGCAAACGGGCGAGAGGAACAAGTCGAATCTCGCAATTCCGTATGCGTCCACTTCCAAACTGGGGGTAACGAATGCCGAAAGCCCATCCTTGCTTGTGACGCTCAAATCGTATTTGTCTGCAACGGACTTGGCATTCTGCAATATACCTGATATTACCAGCTGGTCCGTTGCGCATGCCTCCTGCCCTGTCGAATCCAGGATTATTGCCGATGCACTCGCAAGGGGCAATACCAGTAGGGCCAGCAAAATTATTCTCAATTGCATTGCAGATCGCCTTAATCGTCTTCCTCGTCTTCCGGCGGGGTTTTCAGGGCATCCTCGTCGGTCACATCCGCATCGTCCATTTCAATGTATTCGGGGGATTCTATCTCCTCGGTTGCCTCGTAGGCGCCCCCCTTCTTCTTGTACTTGCGTTCATCAAGCAAAGTTGTCTGTTTCCCCTTCATTGGCCTTATTTCCTCGCTTATGCTCTTTAGGCGTTCCGATGGGCCACCATCATCCTCATCCTTTTCCTTGCCTTTCTCGCGGGAAGTGACTGCAAATACCGCGAGTGCAAGGATTGCCAGGATCACCAGCACCTGCAGCGGCCCTAGTGCCCCAAAGAATGTGAACAGGCCGCTGAAAATGCCAAGCTTCTGGAATTCAATTGCCACCGGCTCGGAATACCTCCTTCCATCTGGGCTCCTAAGCTCGAGAAGGAGCGTGTAGCTCTTCTGCTCGTATTCCTTTGCGGTAATGTTGGCGTTGAATTGAAGCGTTTCCCCGGCATTGATGACGCCAAGGGAAGGATCGACTTGCGCGCTCCAATTCTGCGGCATGTCCCGGAAGATCGGCGATAGCTGGACCTGCCCCCCTTCCTTATTTGTTACCTCAAAGCTAAGGCGGGCGATGGCGCTGCCTCCTTCCTGCGCATATTCGACTCCCAATATTTTTATCTCGGCTTTCAGGATTTCGGTTTCCGGCGCAATCTTGAGCTCAAATTCCTTCTGGACGCTTTGCGAATCAAACCTGAGGGTGAGCGTTGGATGGTAAACCCCTTCCTTTGCGCCATTTGCCTCCAGCCTGAAATAGATTGTCCTTTCGCTACCGGCCTCGATTTCGAATGGCGCCACCTGCGTAAGCGTAACGCCCTGTGGCAATCCTTCAACTAGAAGGGCGATGTCCTTAAGCTTGTAATCGCGCATGTTCTTGAATGTCGCCGCCACATTTGCCTTCCCCTTTGAGGGAAGCTCTGCGGAAAGCACGCGCCGGACTTCCACTGCATCCGGATGCAAATCGCCCGGGGTGATTGTGCCGGAAGCACCGCCGCCCCCTACGATCACGACCAGGTTTTCCGTCTTCAACAGCACGCCGCTTCCGGAATAGTATGTGCCGTAGCTGTGCCAATTCCCGTAGCTGTCATAGTAGCCGTTGCCGTTGCTGTCGTAATAGCGGAAAATCCCGTTGCTGTCGTAGTACCCATCGGCCGTATCGCCAGAATAACTGTTCTGGTAGAATTGCCCGCCAAAATACACATTCCTGTACTTGAGGCCTATTGTCACGGTGTCGTCCTCTTCCGCAAGCCCGGGGGATGAGATGGAGCAGAACTCCGAATCGCCTGTTACCTCGATTTCAGATGGAGTGCACGTGACCCCGCCCGTATTTGCATTTATGGTGAATGTGCCCTTGGAGCTGTAGCTGCATGTTGCGCTGCACGTTCCCGAAAGCCCATCGCAATCGTCCGCAGTTGCACTGTTGCCATTGCCGCACGAGATCAGGATTTCCTCGTTTGTCGGCTCGCGGGGCAATTGGCTGTACCTGACCTTTACAATTGTGTTTGTGTCTTCCCGGCTCACTGATTCCGCTGAAATTGCGCATCCGTTCGAATTCTCAGGAATCACCCGGATGCTGTTGTCCCTGCACTCCTCGTTGCCCACATTTGCCTGCAGGGTGTAGCTTCCGGTATCGGTGTATTTGCAAACTGCAGAGCAGCTCGAGGAGCCCTCATCGCATTGCAATGAAACGGTCCTGCCATTGCCGCATTTCACAAATGCGGTCCCGATCCCGCCGTAGCCGCCATCCGATGGCCCATCATATATGACGCCGCCCTGTCCCCTTCCGGAATAAATTTTTATTGGGATGGAATAGCGCTTTGCGACCTCTGTTGCGGAAGCCGAAACCTTGATCGTAACCTTCTTCTCCTCCTCCGGATCCAATGTGAACGAACTCTCCGAGATGCTTACGCTAAGGGGCGTTTGCACCCTTATGAAATAGTCATCTGTCCTCGTGCCCGTGTTCCTGATGGTCAGGGTTGTGCTTGCGCTTGCGCCTGCCTGCAAATTCAGGGTGCCCTGCGAAAGCTGCGAGAAGATGTCCCTCCTTGCGATCCGCTTGGTTGCGGATGCGATGCAAACATCCTGCTGCAATGCAACAGACCCGTCGCGCTTCAATACGAGCTGCATGTATGAATCCCCGTAGTCTATATTGTCAGGATCCGCGGAGATGTAGACCGTGCGGCTTGTGCCCTTCTTGAAATTGTAGAGCACCGAAGGGGTCGCACGCGCATTTGCCTCGTTATCCCTAAGTGTCACTGCATAATCGCCATCCGCGACATCGTTTGTGATGGTGACCGGATATAGCTCTGCATAATCATGGACAATGATGCATGCGCCGTCGATATCGGTCTCGAAATCCCCCGTATCCAGCACTTTCACGGCAACGCTGCCGTAGGCATCAGAAATTGGGCTAAGCGCGCTGATAGTGAATGCATGCGAGCCGCTCTCTCCCGAGGGCACATTTGCGCAGAACTGCAATCCGTCCCTTATTTCCCTGCTTGTCAGGAAGAATTGGGGCACGTTGAATTCGCCTTCGAAATCCCCCTCGAAGTTCAGGGTTACGACCCCTTCGTTCTCGCCCCGGTTCCTTACCAGGAAATCAAAACATACCTTCCTATCCGCGAAGGATTCCTTGTCGTGCTGCTGGAGCTCCAAACTAAGGCCCCCAACGATGCTGATTGGAAGCTCGATGTTCTTTGCGCAATCTCCCTCCCCTTTTATTGCGACCATCCCATAGCTCCTTCCCACAATTGCCCCTTCCGCACGTACCAGCACGTTCACAATTTTCGATTCCTTAGCCCCAATCACAACGAGCTGGTCTCCTTCTATCTGGAATGCAGATGAGTACGAAAGGGAAATTTCGTTCTCAGAATTGAGATTATTAGTGATCCTGATCTGGTAAAGCAGTACGGGATTTGAGTCATCCGTATCTGGCACCCTTACAAGTTCCGCTGAAATGCTGCAGCCCGCGGGCTTAAGGCACACTTCGGATGTCGATATCTGCCCCTTCTTGATTTGGACGCTCGCGCTTTGGCCGTTGAATTCCGGCTTTGACACCTCCAAATTGTAGGCGCCTGGCTCCAATGAAACCTTCAATTGGCCGTTCGAATCGGTGTAGAAATCCTCGTTATTTTGGATCCTCACCTTTGCGTGCTCGATCACATCCCCGCCAACGCATTCCGACACCTTTGCCAGAAGGGTTCCGGTTGTTTCGGAAGGCGCGCTTACCTGCACATTTGCAGAGCTGCATGAAATCCCCTTAACCTTCGCCCCTACGGCGTATTTCTTCGGGTAATAGCTTTCCTCCCCATAAACGCATTCTGCGGTGCAGCTGCCGCTCAGCTCACTTGCGCGTGTGCAGCGAGCGCTTTCCAGATCGCCATTGCCGCAAATTACTTGGGCCGTCCCGGTGCCGAGGGGTATGCCCTCATAATCAATGCTAACTGTTGCCCGTTCATTCGCCCTTACGGTTGGGGGGCTGACTGCTGTGGTGCAGCTCCCGAAGGGTTCAATGCACCTATTCCCGCTGGCAATCTTTCCCGAGGGGCAGCCGCAGATGCTTGCCCTATCTACCAATATCCCGTCATCGCAATATTTCGGTTTCTGTTCCGAGCAATCGCCAAACGATGTCCCATCGGTGCATTTCTCAGCAGATGTTTCGCTGACTGTTATTTGCACAGGGGCGCAGGCCGTGCCTGATGCAATCGCCTTTGCAGTAAAGGTCCCCTTGCCCTGGTAATTGCAAAATTCCGCGCAGCTTCCAGTGGTTCCAAAGCAGTCCACCGCATTCTTCTGCTGGCCGTTTCCGCAATCAATTGAAATTGTGTTCGGCGACCTTGCAAGTGAATAATAGTTTGCCGTCACAACGGCGCTTTCGCCCTCCTGCAGCGCTGAAGGGAACGCAGTAAGCGCGCATTCCGGAGTTCCGGGCGTCGGAGTTGGGTAGTTTGTCGGATAAGGGGTCGGAGATATGGCCGCCCTTCCTACCACTTCGATATACCCCGAAGTATCCGAGGCAACAAGGCTGTGCGTTGCGCTGTGGCCTTCAACCTTAATTCTCAGGTCGTTGATGTCAAGGTTTGGCACCGTCCACCTGACGGATGTGGAATAATACGGGTCCGCCTGCAGCACCTGCCAGCTTAGCCCGCCATTTGTGGAATAAAGCACCCTGTAATTGTTTATGCCGGTTCCATCCCACTCTATGCCAATGCGCTCTCCTGCCTCAAATATTTCGCCGCCTGTTGGGTAGAGCAGGTTCACCATGGGCCTGCCGGTATTCGTTTGTGGAGTAGGTGTTGGCGTTGGGTAGTAATAGCCCCCGCCTCCGCCGCTCCCCCTGTTCCTAACAATAATTTGATCCGAATAACACGAGGTGCCGGAAGCATATGCGCTTGGGAAGAAAATGCCCTCATACGTATAATGGCAATATGCATACATCACGTTCCCATAGCTGTAATATCCATTCCTGTAAGCGATAGTGCTGCCGCCATCGCCGCAATCTACCTGCACCGAATATGGCGCATAACCATTGAATACGACCTGGATTGGTACGCGGTCGCCTGCAATTGCGTAGGTTGGCGAATTCACATAGCAATAGCCGTAAGCGTATCCGTAATCGTAATAATCAAAATAATTGTAGTTGTAATTATTGTACGAATTCAGGGGCCCGCAATCCGAATAGCACCCCTCACCATAGCTGCAAACCCCATCGCCGCAAAGCGGGAAGTAGGATTCCTGCTGCAGATGCCACCTTCCCTCGTAATTGTAGCCGGATTCATCGTAATTGTAGCCCTCATAGCCCCCGGAACCAAAGTCCGGTTCATATGCCGGGTATTCGATGCCTTGGTCTGCAACTTCCATGTCTGAAGGGTATGAGTATGAAACTCCGTTGATTGTACCTTCTTGTCCATCTTCCGATCCAAAGCCCGCCCCGCTCTCGCCATAAGTAGTTTCGATGGTGGTTGTTTGAGTTGTGGTTTGCTCCTCGTAATAATCGTAATAATAGTAATAGGAGCTATCTATCTCATCTGATTCGGCTGTTTCGTCACCGTAATAGCTTTCAGGAGAAATAGCCCCACTTTCAGGCGTCATCTGCCTATACTCTTCCTCCCCAAGCTCCAGCTGCACATTTGCTCCAGAGGGGCAGATCCACCCTGCCTTGTAAACCATGTCATAATCGTCCTGGCCTGGCACGCAAAATGGGCTTTCCCCATTTGGGCACGCATCGGGATGATAAGATCCTGCAGGGCAGGTAAGCGCGCCTACTCCGCCGCTTTGCCTATCGGCGCAATCAATTTTAGGATCGCCATATGCTGGATCGTTGTTGATTTTATCCAAACAGCTTTCCGGCGGATAGGTCGCATTAAGGTTAGTGATCATTGCCGCAAGCAAGATCAATGCGAGTAGACCAATAATCCGACCATTCATAGCTATCCCTCCTCAAACAAACTATGCCCACAATTATGTTACTACTAATTAGGGACAAGAAGTATATAAACCTTTTGAAAGCTGCTGTTTCTTACCTATTATATATACTGTCTTGATAGAACGTTTACCCTTGATTTAGTACTCAAATTGATGTTTAAGGGCGGCAATCCGCCCAATTCCATTAATACCAAAGTTTAAATAGAAGTTGCTCCATATCCCCTTACTAATTCTAAGTAAAGGCAAAAGCTACGGACATTAAAGTCTGATTCTTTTAGATCTGGATCTTAGAAGGACTTTGGGCTAACCAATATTTCCTTTAAGGAAAAATTACGGGTAGCTTATATGAGGTAAATAGATATGAAAACAATAGTTCCGGACACAGGCGTACTAATAGACGGCCGCATCTCGGAATTGCTCCAAAAGGGGCATGAGAAAATACGGCTGGTGATTGCCCGCTCAACCATTGCTGAGCTCGAATACCAGGCGAACGTTGGCCGCGAAGTAGGCTTTACGGGGCTGGAGGAACTAAAGAAGCTCCAGGAAATGCAAAAGCAGGGCAGGATTGAGGTAAAATTCGAAGGCGAAAGGCCTACCGCATTTGAGATCAAGAACGCCCGCTTTGGTGAAATAGATTCGAAGATAAGGGGACTAGCAAAGGAGCTAGATGCCGTCCTTATGACCACCGATGCGGTGCAGAGCAGGGTTGCCCAGGCAGAAGGCCTTCAAGTGGAGTATTTGAAGCCCATCATCATGGAAGCCAAGCTCTCATTCACCAAATTCTTCACCCAGAAGAACACGCTTTCGGTGCATTTGAAGGAAAACTGCCCGCCAAAGGCAAAAATAGGGCTTCCCGGCCAGTTCGTGCTTACTGAACTTTCCAAGGATCTTATTTCCAAGGATGAGATTGAACGGATGGTCAAGGAGGCAATTGAATTCTCTAAAAGGGAGCAAAAGAGCTTTATTGAGATCGATAAGAAGGGCGCAACAGTTCTCCAAATAAACGATTTCCGGGTCACCTTTACAAGGCCCCCATTTTCTGAAGGGTTCGAACTCACCTTGGTTCGGCCCATTGCCAAGCTGAAAATCGAGGATTATGAGCTTTCGGAAGCGCTTTTTGAAAGGCTCCAATCGCATGCGGAGGGCATTTTGATCGCAGGTCCTCCTGGAAGCGGAAAATCTACCCTTGCAACCGCGCTTGCGGAATATTATGCCTCTAGCAAGAAGATCATCAAGACCTTGGAATCGCCCCGTGATCTGCAGGTCAGCAAGGAGATAACGCAGTATGCGCCCCTTGAAGGCTCCTTCATGCAGGCAGCCGACATTTTGCTGCTTGTCCGCCCCGACTACACCATTTACGATGAAATTCGGAAACCCGATGATTTCCACACCTTTTCCGACCTTAGGCTTGCCGGCATCGGGATGGTGGGTGTTGTGCACGCCTCGAAACCAATTGATGCCGTCCAGCGCTTCATTGGCAAAATCGATCTGGGCATGATCCCGCAAGTGATCGACACTATCCTTTTCGTCCGAAATGGGCGCATCGAAAAGGTCTATGACATGCAGCTCACCATGAAGGTCCCCTCCGGAATGTACGAGCAGGACCTTTCAAGGCCGGTGATCGAGGTTCGTGATTTCCAAACAAAGCAGCCGGAATACGAAATCTACAAGTTCGGCGAGGAAACCGTGGTTTTGCCGCTCAAAAAAAGGGAGATGAGGCAGGGAAGTTCCGGAGGCAATTTTGGAAGGGGCGCAAGGAGCGCTGGAAAATTCCAAAGGCACGGAGGTTCAAAGGGAAACTGGCATGACAAAGCCGGCAGCAATTTTGAGGAAAGGGAAACTGAAAGCGAAAATCCGGATTCCGACATCGCCCCCGACCATTATGTTGATGAGCAAAAGATCGTTCGCATCCTCAATGCCGAGCTTGAAAGCTACAACTACGAGGTCCTTGGGAATAAGCTTATCCTGTTTGTCCCGGACCACCAATTCGCAAGGGTCATCGGGAAGCGCGGCGCCAACATCACCAAGCTCGAAAAGAAGCTGGGCATGAGAATAGATGTGAAGAAGGCATAAGGCCCAACCGCATGTCGAATGGATGTGAAGAAGGCTTAAGGTCAGGATTTCAACGCTCCTTTTGCAGCCATAATGAATTTTATCCGTGTCGCCTCGATAAATCGGCCAACGGCGTCATTTGCCCGAACTGCCTTTCCACTCCTATCGGTGGTCCTCGCAGGTTCCGCCCTTGTCCCTATTTTACCCTCAGAAATATGGAGTCCCTGAACCTGATATGCGTTTGGAAGATCCACATCTATCCGGATTTCCCTCCCGTTTGAGGCCAGAGTGATACCGGCTTCTTTACGAAATAGCCTGCCGACGTTTATTTTTCCATTTAACCTTACCTCGCCCGTTGCCTCATCTACATGCGCTGCATTAAATTTTATTTTCCTTGCAAGACCAATAAGCGGGGATTCGATGTGGCCCCCGGATGCAGCTAATGCCTTCTCATGAAATCTATCAATGCGATCATTCTGGAAAGTGATATGACCCCTAGAAATGCGTTCCTTTACAGTTTGATGAAACCGCGAAACTTCCTCTGCCATAAACATCACCAATCCCTTATTCCCTTGAAGGTTTAAAAACTCATTTTTTTTCCTCTGGGAAGGGGCATTCTTGCGGCATATTTCCGCGCCCCTCCATCCCGCGATGCATTGGGGTGGTTTAAAATAGGTTTTCCAACCTAATGATGGAGCAACGGTTATTCTTGGGTTAATGGCTCATTGCGGACATACGCTCCACATCCCCCATTCAATCCCATTCGAGGTGTTTTTATGGAAATCATAGGCGGAAAGGTCACCAAGACGGGAGCAGAGAAGAATGCTGACGAAGTTCGTCAGACATCACTTAGCCTCAACCTCATCATAAAGGATGTTGTTCTGAAGGGAAAGCACATCGGCGTCAAGTATTCATACGACATCGATTACCAGCCCAAGCTCGCAAAAATCCAGCTGGAAGGTGAGGTCTACATGCAGGACACTGAAAAGGCAATGAAGGAGATGGAGGAAAGATGGAAAAAGAGCAAGAACATCGACCAGCCAATTGCCGAGATGCTGCTCAATTCCGTCACATACACCGGCATGGCGGTTGGCTCGCTGCTTGCCTTCTCTGTTGGTATTCCGGCGCCCATCACTGTGCAGAAGTTCAAGGTCGACAAGAAGCCCTCCGCTGGCTGAAAAAATTAAATGCTCGCAAAATAAGCTGAATTTGGAAACACTTGGAAGGCATCCCAATCACACCCCAAGCAGTTTCCCACATTCGCCTTATTTTTTGTTTTATTTTGGTGAAATCAATACGCAAATCTCATTTTTCGGCGCCTCGCAGGAGGTAGGCAGGAGCTGCTTTTTCCTTGAAGGAAAGCATAATATCCTCCTTGACTGCGGCGTTAAGCTCAAGAGCAAGCGCGAGGAATTCCCCGAGCTCGACAGCCGCATCATACGCTCCCTTGGAAAGGTGGTCATCTCCCACGCGCACATGGACCATTCCGGGTATGCGCCCGCGCTTTATGCCTCCGGCTATAGGGGCAAAATTACACTTACAAAGCCTACGCGCGACCTAATCCAGATCCTGCTTGCGGATTACCTCAAGCTGAACACCGGCTTTTCGCCATACAATGAGCGCGATGTGAACCACCTGCTCAAAAACACCGAAATCCTCGAATTCGGGGAATTGGATTCCTCGAAATCCATACAATTCACTCCCGCAGGCCACATTCTCGGCGCCGCCATAACTGAAATTTTCGACGAGAAGAAAATCATCTACACCGGTGACATCAACACGCGGGATTCGAGGCTCGTCGAAGGCGCCAAGTACCAGAATTTGGAAGGGGATGTGCTCATCATCGAGAGCACCTATGGCGGAAATGCCGACTCCCACCCGGCAGCGAAGGATTCTGCGAATGCGTTCGTGGAGGGCGTGCAAAAGACCCTAAGCCACGGCGGCAAGGTTATCATTCCCACATTTGCCACCGGACGGGGGCAGGAAGTGCTCTTCATCCTCGAAAATTACATGCGCTCGGGTAAGCTTGAGAAGGTTCCCATTTTCATCGATGGAATGGTCAAGAAGATGCTCAAGGTTTACCGCCACAACGCGATTTATTTGAAGGATGAGATCAAGCGCCGGATCCTTACCTCGGATGATGACCCCTTCAAATCGCCGCATTACGTGCTCCCACAAAGAAAGGATCGCAGTGATGTGTTTGAAAGCGGAAAATGCATAATTGTCACCACTTCCGGAATGCTCAATGGCGGCCCCGTGCTAAGTTACTTGGAGGAGCTTGGGAACGATCCCAAAAATAAGCTCTTTTTCACCGGCTACCAGGCAGAAGGGACGCCCGGCCGCTCGCTTCTCGATGGCGCAAAAACACTCGTTGCCGGAAACCGCAGAATTGATATTGGCCTCCAAATAGAGCGCGCGAATTTATCCGGCCACTCCGACCAAAGAGAGCTGCTTCAAATTGTCCGTGCCGTGAAAGGGCTCAAGAAGGTTTTCATAGTGCACGGCGAGGGCGAAAAGCAAACCGACTTCAAGGCGGCAATCGAAAAGCAGGCGGAAAAGGATAGGCAGGAAATCGAGGTATTTATACCGGCTGTCGGGGATACTTTCGAGCTGTGAGCTTATTTCTCTAACGGGTGCATAACCTTGGATCATATAAAAAAAGCGGTTTCGCTTTTTGGATGGCTTGTATTTTCGTTCCTTGCAACAGGACTGATTTCCCTCCCAAAGCAAATTGAGCAGCTATTGGCATTCATATTTGGCCTTGGTGACCCCAACAATTTCGGCCAGGGACTTACTTTCGTGGGCGGGGCGCTCCTGGTCTTGATCCTTTTCGTATTCAAGGACTCCCTTATGGAATCTAGCCAAGGGAAAAAGTCCACCCCAAAACAACTTTCCGAAAGGTGGCATTCAACCTACGTTTTTTTTATTTTATTGGGGATCTCGCTCCTGCTTTTTGTGCCCTACACTCTAATTGCTTATTCTTTGAATGAAAGCATGACCCAAAAACCGTTCTTCATATGGCTCTATATTTTCCTTGCGTTAAATTGCCTCCAGCATGGTTTCATGTTCATTCCCCGCCTTAAATTGGGAAAACTTCCAAAGAGGGATCCGGAGGCTGAAGATAGAGAATTCCGAAAACTCCTTCATGGCGAAAAATAAGGTTAAATCGGTTCAAACCTTGCCGTGAAATGCCTAAGGGAGTTTTTCGCACCGTATGTCATCCTAAGCCCCCTGATTTTGTCCCTCCTTTTGAATATGTTGATCAGGGCGTCCGCTACCACGTCCATATGCCTGTCCGTATACACTCTACGCGGAATAGCAAGCCTCAATAATTCCAATTCCGGAGGGACCAATTCCCCATTCTCCCCAAATTTCCCAAATGCGCATGTCCCAAGTTCAACTCCCCGGACCCCTGCCTCAATATACAGCTCCACCCCCAAAGTCTGTGCCGGAAATTCCCTTTGCTGGATGCCCGGGAAGAATTTTTTCACATCCACATATATCGCATGCCCCCCGAAAGGCAAAAGGACCGGTATTCCCGCTTTCTCCAACTTCGCTCCCAAATAATGCACCTGCCTGATGCGGTTTTTCAAATATGCCTCGTCCAGTGCTTCCCTCATGCCTATTGCAACAGCTTCCAGATCCCTGCACGCCATTCCGCCATACGAAGGGAAGCCCTCGATCAAGATGAGCATTTCCCTTGCTTTCTCAAAGAGCGCATCATCATTCATCGAAAGGCATCCTCCGATGTTGACAAGTGCATCCTTCTTTGCTGAAAACGTGCATCCATCCGCATACGAGAATAATTCTTTTGCAATCTCCTTTACGCTCTTGCTTTCGTAGCCCTTCTCCCTTGTTTTGATAAAATAGCAGTTCTCGGCATACCTGCATGCATCAATGAACAGCGGGATTCCGTTTTCCCGTGCGATTTTGCTTACTTCCCTGACGTTCTCCATGGAAACCGGCTGTCCTCCTCCAGCATTATTGGTGATAGTGAGGAGAATTAATGGGATTTTTGCTTTCCCCACCTTTTTGATCAGCCCAATCAACCTCGCCACGTCCATATTTCCCTTGAATGGCAGAATTTTTTCAGTATCATACGCTTCCTTGATCACCAAGTTCTCCGCCCTTCCCCCATTATGCTCCACATTGGCTCTTGTGGTGTCGAAATGGGAATTGGCCGGAACCACATCCCCCTTATTCACCATGCATGTGAAAAGAATGTTCTCCGCCGCCCTTCCCTGGTGCACCGGCAGCACATTCTTGAACCCGAAAATCTCCTTGATTGTTTTTTCGAACTTGAAGAAATTCCTGCTTCCCGCATATGCCTGGTGGCCCATCATGAGCCCTGCAAGCTGCACATCGCTCATTGCGGAGGTGCCCGAATCGGTGAGGAGGTCGATGTAAACATCCTCTGCCTGGAGGTTGAACAAATTGAAGCCAGATGCCCTAATCGCCTTTTCCCGGTAAGCCCTATCCGTAACCTTAAGGTGCTCTACCACCTTGATGCGGAAGGGTTCTGCCAAATAAGCCGATTCGTCGATATTCATGCTCCACTCCCCACAACATTTCCTTAACATCTTTTAAAATCGTTTGCAGTAAGGTTGTATAGATGAAATGATCCTAGCAACCGGCACAATTGCCCTTGACACCACGCGCACGCCCTTCAAGACCGTTGAGCGGGTGCTTGGCGGGAGCGCGAGCTATTTTTCACTTGCCGCAAGGTTCTTCTCGCCGGTTTCCATTGTTGGGGCTGTTGGGCATGATTTCCCCCAAAATTATTGGGACCTACTTGAGAAGGCGGGCGTAAACATGCTGGGTGTCCAGAAGCACCCTGAGCAAAAGACCTTCTTCTTCGATTCAACTTTCTCCTATGATATGTATACTCGGACGGCAAACGCAACAGAATTGAACGTGTACGAGAATTTCGAGCCAAGGATACCCGATGGTCTCAAATCCTCCGAATACGTTTATTTGGGAACTTCCCCGCCGGAGAAGCAGCTGAAAGTGCTAAGGGAATTCTCAAGCCCCAAATTCTCCATGCTGGACACGATAGAATTCTATATCCAGCATGACAAGGCGGCACTGGAAAAAACCATCTCGCATGTTGACTGCATCGTTTTGAATGACATCGAGGCGCGCATGCTCTGCAACACCCCCAACATCATCAAGGCCGCAAGGCACCTTTCCAATCTGGGCCCAAAAGTCGTGATAATCAAGAAGGGGGAGCACGGCTCCATCCTCTTCTACAAGGACGTGATTTTCCCGCTTGCCGCATTCCCCCTCGAATCCTCCATCGACCCCACCGGCGCCGGCGATTCGTTTTCAGGGGGCTTCATGGGCCATCTTGCAAGGAAGGGCAAGCTCTCGCTGAAAACGCTAAAAGAAGCGGTCGCGTACGGCAACCTGATGGGCTCATTTGCAATTGAGGACTTTTCCGTGAACAAGCTCCTTTCCCTCAAACAAGAAGAAATCGAAAACCGGATGAAGGAATATAGAAAACTCACGAGATTCTAAGTATTATTAGGGATAATTCGCTCTGACTACTTCTTCTTTATTGTCCCTTTCGCCGCATCCACTTCCACTTCATCCCCATCCTTCAAAATCTTATTCGCATTCCGGACCCCCACGATGCAGGGGATCCCGAGTTCCCGGCTCACTATTGCCGCATGGCACATGATCCCCCCCTCGTTGGTTATGATCGCGGCTGCCTTCTTCATTGCCGGCACCAGATCCGGCATTGTAGCCGCGGAAACCAGGATGTCCCCCTTTTGCATCTTGTGCATCTCCGCCGAGGTATTGATTATCCTGACTTTTCCCCTTGCAAACCCCGCGCACGCAGGCATTCCCTTAAGTTCCGTTTGTGAAATGTCTATCTTTTCCCTGGAAAATATATATTTTGAATATTCCCTTTTTGCCTCCTCTCCCTCCAGGATAATGGTCTTTTGCCCATCCGCAATGTAGAGCATGTTCTTTAGGCGCAATAGTGCCTTTTCCTTGAATTTTTGTGGTTCGGATAGCGCCAATTCGATTTCTTCAGGCAGCAAAAACATGGCTTCTTTTGGGGCAAGCCCTGCACGCTTCCCCAATTCCACCTGGATTGGCAAGTTATTGAAAATCGCCTGCTGGAACTCATGCTCCCGCGCCCATTTGTAATACCCCATCTGGCCAACGTGATCGAAAATGGAAATTTCCGCCTTGTTCAGGCCAAGCTTTTTCGAAATCGCATCAAAATCCTCCCTAACCCTTTCCTCATAATTGTCAATGAGCGAAATCTCGTCCTCAAATTTGGCGCCAAGCTTTTCCATTACAAGCCCCACATAATGGCCCTCATCCCATCCGGCTGATATGCAAAAATCGTATGAGAGCCATTTGAATTCCTCTGCAATTGATTTGAGCTCGCCAGCAAAGACAAAAGCGATTTTTTCCCCCTCCAAGAGCCCCTTCTTTTTGGCTTCCCGCGCAATTTCCAATGCCCTCCTTTCCTGTGCCTGCGTCTTTAGCCTCTTGGGGGGGCGTGTAAGGATCAGCAGGTATTCCGCGAACTTTTCCGGCTCGGATTCGGCCCTCTTCCGAAGGATTTCCATCATTTGGAAGTAAAGCGGCGTTTCCGGCTGGTAGCCCAGCATTATCATTAAAGTGGCATTCTGGTAGGTATCATAAAACCTCTTGGAAAACTCCTTGAGGTGGGAAAGAAGCTCTTCATCTGAAAATGTGGAAAGGCCTTTTCCCTTATATTTCATGCTGAATTCGTTTAGCTTTTTGGCCTTCTCAAGCGCCGCCTCGAAGAATGAGAAAATGCGCTCCGGATTTTTTATCATCTCCTCGTTCAGCGATCTTACTGTTTGTTCAAGCCCCTCTGTTGGGTAAAAATAATCCTCCATTCCCCCGTCCCAATAGGTTGCGCCCATCCTGATTTTGCTCTCCGGAACTATTTCAGAAAAGCCCCGCACGGTTGCGGCTACAACAGTGCTCATTACCGCCGGGGAGTAGGGCCGGTGCGTCCAGATTTTGGTCCAGAGCATATTTTTTACCTTCTGTTTGATGTTATGAACGTTATTTTTTCTTTGCTCGCAAGCCCTTTCAATTATTTAATTTTTTTCACGATTCCATTAGTTGCGTCCACCACTACCCTGTCGCCATCCCTAAGCACTCTTGAGGCCACTTTGGTGCCAATTACGCACGGAATTTTCAGCTCCCGTGATACAATTGCCGCATGGCAGGTTACGCCTCCCTGATCAGTCACAATTGCGCCCGCCTTCCTCATCCCTGGCACCATCTGGGGGTTCGTAGAAAACGATACCAGCACATCTCCCCTTTGCACCTTTACAATGTCCTTTGCATTCATCACAATCCTGACTCTTCCCTGCACCTTTCCGGGAGAGGCGCAATCGCCCCTCAGCTCGTCGGTTTTCGCGATTTCCTTGCGTTTTGGAAGGTAGCGCATCCAGCGGAGCGCTTCCCGCCCGGAAATGACGCGGTGCTTTCCATCCTTGAAATAATAAATGCAAAGCTTCATGCGCTCATTTGCAAGGTTTGCATTAAGGCCGGTGCTTCCCCTAAGCGCTGCCATTACCTCGTCGAATGCAAAATACCTAAGTTGCTGAAGACTTAGGCCCAATCTCCTTGCAATTTCCATCTGCAGCCCTTCAACTGCATGGAATGCAAGGAACTGCGCCTCTTTCCGGTAGAATTTCTGGTATGAGAGCTCCCGGAGCACCTCGAACCTGCGCCTAAGCGCCCCGCCAATATGGAACCGCCTTTCAAGCCGCATTTGCGCTTCATTCAGCCTTGCGAATTCGCTTTCAAACTGGGATAGTTCCCTTTCCACATCCCCCTGCAACACCTGCTTTACCTGCGAGATGAAATAATCGAGCCCCATCAAAGGCCCCTGGTAGCCGTAATTGATCCATTCGTAATCCTTCCTTAGCTTTTCCACTTCCCCGAGGATTTCCGGATAACCTAATAGCCGCTTCTCAATTGCAGACGCATCACCGGAAAATAGTTTCGGGAGCCTCCTTTTGGATATCTTAAGTCCAAGTTTTAGCACATCGCTTTTCATCTTCCTCATGAACGCGCCCTTCCTCGGCGCCATCAAGACCGCCATCGCATGCTCCGGCGCTTCCTTCACGGAATGTTTCTTTGCAAGGAAGGCAAGCTGCTCTTTAAGCCCCTTTGTGGAAAGCACCTCCTCCCCGAATTCCATTGCGCCATAAAGCGTACCCCAGTCATTTAGCTCGTTCATTTCCTTTTCGTATTCCGCATATAGGCTAATCAGCTTCCTTACCGGCATCAGCCGGAAGTTTGCGCCCTTTAGCCTTCCTGAAATTTCCAGGATTTTCCTGCAGCCTTCATCAACCTTGCGGCCGATTTTTTTTATCCCGCCCTTGTTGAATATGTACTCGAAAACCTCCATGCCGACCTTGGGGTAGCTCTTCTTGTCGACATAGTATTGGACGGTGCCAGCGGAAAATACGACGAACTTTTCCGATATGTTGTTCTTGATAAGCTTTGGGACGTAAACCCAGTGGTCGATGAAATAATAGAACGGGAACAGGTCGGTGTTGTGGTCCTCATACACCCAGATAAGGTTCATTCTGATCACTCGCATCGGATAAGCTCTTCGTCCTTAATTACGGCCACATCGGCATATGGTCCGATTCGATTTCGCCGAATAAGAAGAATCCAATTACCCCTAGAATAAATATTGTTTCCATGCCCAGCCACCCCTTGAACGTCCCTTGTAGTGATATAACGGATCCTTTTAATTAGAATTTAGCCGCGATAGCGCGGGTTTCAGCAAAACGTCTAGACTTGAGAGTACCTTATTTAGCCGATTCCTTTCGATTTATTAGGCTGTCATTAGCAATTATTCCGTTTAACCCCCGAATAAGGATTAGGTGATATTCCGTGGCTTCCATCGCTATAATCGGCGCGAATGGCAAAATGGGCTCGCTGATCTGCGGAGCTTTAAGGGAGGCTGGGGAAGCCCATGAGGTTAACGCGGTTGTCAGGAGGGGGCGGGGCAGAATATCGAGATTTGAAGGCTCTCGCTTTCGGATAACTACCGATGCCAGGAGGGCCATTTCCTCCTCTGATATTGCGATACTTTGCCTCAAGCCCGACCAATTCGAAGGCTGGCTGAAACAGAACGGGTCGGCGATTTCGAGGGATAAGCCGCTGCTTTCCTGCATGACCGGGTTCTCTCCGGATAGACTGGCGGAAATGACCTCCGCAAGGAATGTTGCCCAGTTCATGCCAAGCATCGTCATGGAACACGGCCGCATATTCCTGCCCGTTGCTTTTGGATCGAATCTCGCTCCTACGAAGAAGTTCCAGATTCGGAGGGTGTTGAGTGGCTTTGGAAAAGTACAGGTTGTCCACCAGAATGAGATGCCGAAATATACTCTGGTTTCTATGGCTCCTGCCTTGTTCTCCAGTTTCATAGATTCGCTTGCGGTCAACAGCGGCATTCCCAGGGAGCATGCGCTTTCCATGCTGATCGAATCCATGCCGGGCACATCCGCGATGTTGCGATCTTCCGATCCAACTAAGGTAATTGCGAAAGCCAGGACACCCGGAGGTTGGACCGATGTCGCCTTGACGACTTTAGAGGGATCGGGCCTAAACAGGATGAGCAAGAGGATGTTTGATGCCCTAAAAAGGAAGCATGTCGCCTCTGGTTGGCTCAAGGAAAAGAAAAAGTAGTATGTCGGGAGTCAATCTTCCGCCTACTTCATCTCATCAATATCCGGCGTGAGGAACTTCCAAATTGCCGGGAAGAGCTTGCTTTCCGCTATTCTCAGGTGCTCCCGGAATGTGCTCTCAGGCATTTTCAGTTTTTTTGCGATCGTCTCCAAATCAAATTCCCGCGGGTATGAATAATAGCCGTACTTGCATGCCATCTCGTATGCCCAGCGTTGCTTTTCAGTCAACTTGGAGAATGCGCTTGGCATGAACAGGTTCAAATCCTCCTCCCGAAGCGAGAGCATTTCCGCCCACGCCTCCTTCCTGCTCTTGTTCATGCGCTCCATGAGCCTTTTAATGTGCTTCTTGTCCATTGCCGCAATTTCCCAATACTCAAAGCCGCCCTTGGCAATCGGCGGCCTTAGCTGGAATACGCTCCCGTCCAGCAGGATCGTGTGATAAGCTCGGTTTGCAGGCATCTTGAAAATCACCTGCCTTCCCTGCGCCTTGAGGATCTGGATGCGCGGATCCGAGATTACGGTTTTCATCAATTTCTCTGCATCCTTCCCGAATACCAGCCCCACCCTTGTGATGACGGTTGTTTCACCCTCCTGGTAGGTGTTGAGGTAATATGATGTGAATACCGCATCCAGGTTCCGGGTTTTCTCCGTCACGTATGAGTTCGCATGCCAGAACTTGATTTTCGCGACCCACATATTTTATCAAAATAATTAGTTGACTAGGGTATAAATTACCGCGTTAATTTCCTGACAACCCCGCTGATCGAATCCACCTCCACAAAATCCCCATCCTTGAGCACTTTTGTTGCAAATTTGGTCCCGATGACGCACGCCTTCCGAAGTTCCCTGCTCACAATTGCGGCATGGCATGTAAGCCCTCCTTGGTCCGTTACAATTGCCCCTGCCTTTTTCATGGCAGGAACCATCACGGGGCTTGTTGCTTGGGAGACCAGGATATCCCCCTCCTTCAATTTCTTCATATCGTGTGCATTGAGTATAATTTTGACAGTTCCCTTGACCAATCCCCCCGAAAATGCCGGCTGCCCCTTCAATTCCCTTTGCTCCAAATCAACGGCGGCTTCCCCCACGTTTTGCTTCATGAATTTTTCCGCTGCCTTTCCGGTGAGCATCTTAAGGCCGGAATATGGGAAATACACGAGCAATTTCATCCTCTCATTCAATATTTCCGCGTCAAATTTTCCCGCGAGCAGCAGAGGCAATTCAGTATGCCGCAAATAGCCCAGCTGCTTGATGCTGACCCCGGCCCTTTTCGCTATTTCCCTGCGCAGTGGCATCAACGCGTGGAACGACCTGTAGCAAATCTGCTTCCTAATCTCCTTTTGCCAGCTAAATGTCCTTGCAATCTCCAGAAGTCTTTTCCCCTGCGAATCAATTTTGAAGAACTTTTCCAGGGCCTTTTGCTTTTGCGTTG
>DATDZF010000026.1:0-11967 GCA_035288785.1 Candidatus Norongarragalinales archaeon | reverse complement strand
AGCAGTGATTTGGCCTTGTCGATATCATCCAGGCCGTCCGCACCCTGGATGATATCGACAAGGCCAAATCACTGCTGCTGGAAAGGCTTACGGAATGGTTCAAAATGAATTTCCCAGAATTGGAAATCCAGGGCGATGAGCTTCTTTTAAGGATCCTTTCCAAGGCGGGCTCAAAGGAATCGCTCACAACCGGGCAGCTTGAGGAGGTCATCGGCGCGGAGCGTGCATCAAAAATCCATTCACTCATAAAAGGCAGCATGGGCGCGCCGTTCGACGAAAGTGATGCGAAAATCATCGTCCAGTTCGCAAAACGGCTCCATGAATTGTTCCTGCTCCGGAAAGACATAGAGGAATACCTGAACAAGGAAGGGGAAATCACCTTGAAGAACCTATCCTACCTTTCCGACCCCATTTTGGCATCGCGCCTGGTGTCAACAGCCGGATCACTCGAAAACCTGGCAAAGATGCCTGCAAGCACTATACAGGTAATTGGCGCTGAGAAGGCGCTCTTCAAGCACCTGCGGACAGGTTCGCGCCCCCCAAAGCATGGCGTCATTTTTCAGGCACCGATGGTTGGCACAGCGCCCCTCAAGCAAAGGGGGAAGATGGCACGCGCCCTTGCAACAAAACTCGCGATTGCCGCAAAGGCGGATTTCTATTCCCACCATTTCATAGCGGAAAAACTGAAGGAGGACATGGAACGGAGGATGAAGGAGATACGGAGCGGCTGACTTCTGCCAAATACCAATACCTCCTTTGCTCTCGGATGATGAGTTTCTATTTGTGCTGATATGCCGGAAGCGCTTTTTTAACTTTACCCGGTGTTAAAGTACTATGCCCGAAGCAACTGTAAAAAAGTTGTCGCCTGAAAGGCTGGATAGGCTTCGTTTGGCGGATAATCACATTTCCCTGATGAGGGGCCTATTCGAACGCCCGCTTGTATCCTTGGAATATTCTGAGGATCAAGAAAAACCAGGCACGGTAACAACCAGAAGGGGCACTTCCCGGGACATTTACGAGGCCAGGCGCAGGCTTACTATCCGGGGCTATGCCGATCCTTTTTCAAGGCTGTATCTTCCCACCGGAGTGTCGATTTATTATCTGAACCCCGAAAACGTTGATGGAGGAAACATACCGCGGTCAAAAGAGGAATTGCACGCATCCTTTGTTAATTTGGGGCTTAAGAATTTGCTCACCCCCCAATTATTCCATGTGGTGGATTTTTTTGCGCAAAATCCGCATTCCTCGAGGGCTGATGCGCAAGCCCATTTGAAATCCAAGGGGTATGGCATGAGCACTTCTGTAGTGCTGAAATATATCCATAGGTTAAACCAGTTCGGGGAGCTCTTGATTGGATCGCCCATATTGATCAAATTGGGCAGCCTTTTTTCTGCGAGGTACGCAGTATCAAAAAAAGCAGCTGAGCTTTTCAACTTATCCGAACCTACCAAAATTCTAGGACCGCCCCTTTCACCTATACAATTAAAGCTTAGGAATTTGTTCCGGCGGAGGTCCGCAATTTGGCATGAGGATGCCACTGATCGTTTGGGTTTAGCTCCTCATGACTTGAATGCTGCCAGACGGGGCTTAAATGCTCATTTGACTGCGGTTTCAGCTCCCTATAGGGTGAAAAACCGGCAAATCGGAGCGCGATCCCTACTAATGGCTGTGCCAGTTCCAATTCCTGAAGATAATTTAAGTGCCGTTACGCCTCCTTTGGATGTCAAAGTCCTTGATGAAGGTGAAATGGCCTCTTCATTGGATTATCGTTTTCCAGATCTGCAGGTTAAAATCATAAAAAAAATCGGGAAAAAGCCGGGAATCAGCATACCCAAGCTCGCGCTGGCGTTGTCCATCAGTGAAAGGGCAGTGCAAAGCCAGCTTTACTATATGCGAGGGACTATTGCAAGGGAAAAGTTGCCCCTGATATATTACGTTCCAAGGTATGGCTTGGTTCTCTCCCCGGAATTTTCAGAAAGGTTCGGGTTGCCCGTTCAGAAGGAATTGCTGCCCCATTTTCTTACAAGGCGCCACGCGAAGGTATTCAAGGCACGCATTGAATTGCCTGATGTGCCCAGGTGGCAGGTTGCTAAAAGCACAGGCCACACGTCACATGATGTGAGGGATGCGTTGAAGGCAATTCGAAATGTTATCGGCCATACTCATGTCGATCACACCAAAGCCTCCTCCTGGCTCCATCTTCCACGTGATGAAGTGGAGGAAATGGCCGGGCAGCGTGCCATAGTATTTGAGGGCAAGTCGTGGTTTCCCAAGCAGTGGATTGAAACTACGAGACAGGCGAGGGCTACTGCCCCGAAAATAATTGCAAACGGCGACGAACCGCTTCCCACTAACTCGCCGGCCACAAACGGCGTCCACGAAAAGATCTGGAGGATTGTTGAGGCCTATGCGAGCCAAAACGGTAGTGAGCTTCCCCGAATGGAACAATCACAAGCGGCCCTCTCAAAGCTCCCCAAGGATGCGATTGCCGCCGTGCATGCGGAATTGCAAAGGCGTGTTAGCCATTCTCGGCAAGGAATTACTTCGCCGGAAAGCGACCGCACCTGGTCTACGAAAGAGCGAATCAAAAATTGGGGGGTTGCCTTACTCTCTGAGCACTTGGTCTCCAGAAAATAATGCCCTGTCTGCAAATGGCGTGCATCAAGGACCCTTTTTTGACTATATTATTATTTACCTCTAGGCTGTCCATCCACTGTTTACTCATTCATTCTCCCCAATTGAAATCTCACAATTCGCTCATCCTTTTCCCCTCCGCAACCAGTTGCTTGGATTTTTCCGGGCTCTCCCTTATGAACCCTTCCCGGTAATGCCTTTCCACCTGCCGCATCTTGTTAGCGATCTTGAAATAGGCCTTAAGCCCGGCGGCAAGGGCATCCCTTTCATGTGCGTTCTTGAAATTGCAGCTTCGCGTCATCCTGACCTTCTCCATCTGCGTCATTGACCTTGATGGGAAGGAGAGCCGGCACCTGAAAGCCGCGCAGAGCCATCTCGACAATTTTGATGGCGGGTTGGTGTCGCTTGCGATTATTACCGGATCGAAGGGTTCAAGCATGGCAAGGATTTCCTCGCGCTTCGCGTTCCTTTTGCTCCTCATGGAGAGTATTTCACCATTGAAGTTCAGTGCCGCGTATGCGAAAGTCGCGCCCGCGTCGATGCCGATGATCAAGAATATCGCCTATTAATCTCCCTTGTCCTGTTGCCTGGCTTACCATAGTCGCGGATTTCGCGCCTGATTGGGCTTGGGCTTGTTCCCCTTCCTGTGGGATGGCTTTTCACACTGCGCTCCTCCTGGGACTGCGAGGGCCCCTTTAGGAGGATCTGCAGCACCCTGCGCCCCTCCCTGCTTTTTTTCAGATTCTGGTAGATCCGCTTCGCATTAGAATCAAATCTCCGCTTGTTCTCGTCGATGCCGATCTCAGAAAGCCGCCTTCTTTCCCTTAGGGGCAAATAGCCAAGGCCCTGCACGTCGCATTCGGGATCGTCCCTCAGAAGTAATGAAAAGAAGATGGAATCTGTCGCAGGTTTGAGCACTTCGGGATTGGATTTGAGGAAAATTGCCCCTTTGTGCGTCCTTAATAGCTCCAGCATCCTTACGACGTGTTCCATCTTAGGGGCATCCTCATGGAAATTTATTTCGGTTCCCATCGGTGCTCCCAGGAAATGCGCATAATGGGGAGTTGTGATCCTGATGCGCCGAGCTAAGGCGGGGTGGTCATAGACGGCCTTTGCGAGCACCTCCATCTCCTTTTTTGAAAACCTGTGCACCCGGGAAATATCCCAGAAATCGGAAATTTCGCCCGTTCGATCCTCCGATAAAATGAATCTCCTCCAGTCATTGAGGAGCAAGTTGCCATACGTTATGCTCGGATAGTGGTTTCCCGGAAGCTTTTGCGATTTTTCCACTACGCTATCAAGCCATGCAGGGACTATGTCAGTTGCGCTGAATGCGTAGCTCCTCTTATCCTTTCCATGCGCATTTGCTGTTGCTATCAGTGCAGCCGCTGCAGCCAATGTGAGTGCCTTTCTCATGGTTTACACTATCTATTTTGAAAAATAATAAAAGGAAAAAATCAGCCCTTCTGGCCCTTGAGCGTTTTCAGGGCGTTCAGGAACACCGTCCTGCCTGCTGCATCCCCGTTTACGCCAGGATCATACGAGAAGTAGATGACCTTCCCACCCAATAGGGATGAGCTCTCGACGATTGCGGGCGTTGTTGCAGTGCTGCCCCTTCCCGAGGAGCCGCAATCGATGTATGCAACGATGTTGCCGTTGTACGGGATGGTTTCAATGGTCCTTCCCGAGAACAGGTAATCCTTGGCGCCGCTGCGAATCGGGCTATCAAACTGCGCCCAGGTGAATGTCCCGGATGAGCAGCCATATTTTATCGGCTCTGCCTGCGATGTCAGGCCCCCGATTTTCACGGGCATTATCTCGCCAAGAAGGCCTACGCCAATATCCCATCCAAGGACGGAATTGTCGTCGTTGACCCGTGTGCATGCATCCCCGACAACGATCAGCTTGCCGCCGCCCCTCACCCATTCGGTGATGATCCTCCTGGAGGTCCTATCGCAGATGGGCTGCCCTTGGAGGACGATGACATCGAATAATTTCAGCGACCCGGTTGCGCGCAATGATTCCGCACGCAGGTTCCCTGCATATTTTATCTTTGCAAACTGCGCATCGCTGCTGATCAAGTAGCTCTTAAGGCCCGTGGATGGGGTGCCAACAACGCCCACCCGGATCTGCTGGCCCCCGAACGTGGAGCCGATGAACGGGATATCCCCGAGGTTGATTATGCCGAAGTTGCCGGCGATGAATATCGCCAGTATGATTATCAGAATCAAGGGTATGGAACTCTCAAGATGAGTGCTCCTTCCAACGACACCGCCTCCTCCATACATGCGCGATCACCATTTTTGCGAACTTAATGCTTTTAGTATATGGTTTTAGCTATTTAAACTTAATCATCCGGTTTCCTTGCCCATAAATTAACGGATGTACGATGGTCGCCTATATATTACCCATTCTTCCTGTAAATAATGTCGTGGGGAGGGTGGTTTTATGGCCTTGTTCCTTTCCACTGATGCGCTTGTTTCCGTACTAATTTCCAGTTCTGCCCTGATCTTGGCATTGTCGGGTTTTTTTCTGCAACTTGATTCGCTTTCCCATCAATACGCCTTCATAGATGTGCAAAGGAAGGCAATGGTGATTGCAGACAAGCTCGTGTTTTCGTGCGAGGAAGGCCCAGGCTTGGCGAAATGCCGGGGAACGGAACCGGATTCGAATGTCCTATCAAAATCCGCGATCCACTCGTTTATGCACCTTCCGCTCACCGATATCAAGCGCAATTTCCATTTGGTTGAATCAAGCAGGATCCGAATTTCGCTGGAAACGGATGGGCGCAGCCTCCTAACGGTTGGGGATTTGGATCCGGATGGCGGAAACGGGAAAGCGTGCATCAAGCGCCTGGGGATGGCCGATGATGAGGCCGTGGTACTGTCTGTATGCATAGGTTGAGGCGCAGGTGCGCAGGGCCAAAATCCCCGGCCATATTTTGCTCCGGAAGCGCCCAAATTAATTCAATCCTCAACAGAAGTCCCCTGGAATTTCTTCCCTGCAATTGCTGCTTCCGCTTGCCCAATGTCCCTTCCATCAACGAACCTCAGGGGGATGTTGCTCCTTGCGGCAAGCTTTGCCGCAACGAGGTCGAATACGAAGTGTGTTCCCGCCTTGCGGGCATCCCCCCTGATCGCAAGCCCAAGAAGCGCCTCATGGCTCATTTTGGCAAACCGTTTCGCATCCGGGTTTTTTTTCGGGTCCGATGCATATACGCCTGCGGTGTCGCCTAGGTTAACGACCGCATTCGCCTTCAATTTTTCCGCAAACAGCACGCAAACCGCATCCGTTGTGAGCCCTTCCAGAATCCCGCCCCCCACTGCAATATCGTGTTTCTCCAAGGCAGTATCCGCATCATCGAATTTTTCCAGAATCCTTTGGAACGCGGCCTCCCCAATTGCCTTGAGTATCCCGGCCGCATTTTCCCTGGTGGCATGTATCGCCTCCCGATCCGCGAAGAACTCGCTCCCGTATTTTTTCCTTGCGATTTGCGCATACTCGCGCGCCCTTTTCCCGCCGCCGGTTACTATGACGAGCTTAATGCCCTGTTTGGTTAGGGCTCTAAAAGATTCCGCGGCCTTCCTTGCATAGGCCAAATCGAATTTTCCCTCCCTGAAAAGCAGCGAACCCCCAAGTGAAACCACGACGATTCCCATACGCATCAAAACCGTTAATAATTCTGCCTTTTTAATAATGGTGCTTTCTGATTTAAGGGGGGTCTCAAATGGATACAAAACTGCATGCAGCCATAGTGAAAATAACCAAGATCCTGGACGAGCGGGAAAAGAGCCAGGATATAGTCCTTAGGCTTACGCGCGAGATCATCCGCGACTGCGCCAAGGCGATCAAGAGCCTGCATATGGGGGAAATGGCCGAGATGAAAGCGCTCATCGGGGAAATTGACCGCAAGATTTCGGAATTGCAAACGCACGACCCGGACTTTGGGCACATTTCGCAGCAATGCTACCAGGAGATCGTGGAGATCAAGGTTCTGGATGCAATTTTTGCCAGGAAGGAAATCCCGGATTATGAGGATTTGGGAGTGGAGTTCCAGCCATGGCTAACCGGCCTTGCGGACTGCGTTGGGGAACTTCGGCGCGCGCTCCAGTTATCCCTCCGCGCGGGGAAAAAGGACGACGCGGAATTTTATTTTACCAAGATGAACGACATTTACGATAACCTCATGACGCTTAAGTACTCCGGCTCGCTTGTCGGGGGGCTCAAGCACAAACAGGACATGATAAGGGGCCAGATCGAGCAGGCAAGGAGCGAGATGCTTAGGGCGCATTAAGAGGGGGATGATTCCAAGGGTATCGTGCGGCAAGGCTGCGCGATGAGTTGAGCTTGCTCAACGTAATCGGGGGTTGCTTCCCCCAAGACGCTTAAGGACATGATAAGGGGCCTCAATCGAGCAGGCAAGGAGCGAGATGCTCCGCTCAAACTGAATTATTCCTACTTATGAATCTTGCAGGGAATAAATTGCCCAACCTATTGGCTAGCGCTGCATGCAAGCTCCCATTTTTCAAGGGAAGTGCAGATGCCCATCCATTCCGAAGAGGCATTGCGAATTTAGCTGTAAAGGCAACCCGGCAAGGAAAAGCCTACCTGGTCAAATTCGCAGTAGCCCCGGCGAGCAAGCCATCGGTTTTCATCCAGGCGAATTACGAAAAGCGCATCGCTGGTAGGATCTCGCGGCTTGGGATTTCGCCGGAATTCCTCGCATTTGGCAGCGTCACAATTTCAGGAAGGCGCTTTCCATACAGCATCCAGGAGTTTGTTCCCGGGCGGGAGCTTGATTATTCCAAGGACATTGGCAGCCTATCTAGGCTGCTTCATAAGCTCCATGCCAGCACTAATGGCAAGGAAAGCATCTGCTCCTACCGCATCCTGCACCCCGGGGCATATTTGCTTAAGCGCGCCGAATTGGATCTGGCGAGGAGGAATGGCAATAGCTTGATTGCCTGTTTTACCCGCAGAGCCTTCGACCATCTGGAAATAGAGCCCAACCCCGATGATTTCCTTTCGCTCATCCACAACGACCTCACCGCCGAAAACATCCTGGTCACGCGGGATCGCCCCTACCTGATTGATTGGGGATGGGCGATGTATTCCTCAGCTGCCTTCGACCTTTGCAATTTCATTTCCCCATTCACAACCTCCTGGGAAAGCCCAAAGTTCCTGACAAATGCGCAAATCACGAAATTCCTGAAATCCTATTTTAGGGGATTTTCCCATCAAACCAAAAAAAGGATATTTGCGGCCTTTACGCGCTATTGGCTGCCCTACAACTCCCTGCTTGCGAACTGGATTTACTATGATTTCCTCCCAAGCCACGAAACGAGGCGCAAGTCGCATTTCGCAAGCGGGCAATTCCTGAAAAAGGCGTTTGCCCATGCGGATATCGCCCTTGGGGCATTTGATTCGCAAGGCTGATATAAATACCCTTTTTATACGCTCGAACCCCTTTTAACCCCAGGGAAGCAAATTCCGCTTCTGGTTTATATGCAGGAAAAAATCGGGATAATCCTAGTGCTACTGGCCATTTTTGGAGGAGCGCTCCTGGTCACGAACCTGTCGGCGCCCCCAAATGGCAATACTGCAGAAATTCTGAGGATTGATGGCAATGATCCGCCCGCCGTGCCCGCAATAGGGCCATCGGGGGAGCTGGTAATCTACACCTATGACGGGATCACTTCTGAGTGGGGGCTTGGGCCGAAAATTTTCCCCAAATTTGAGGAAAAATGCAGGTGCAAATTAAAGGTCGTTGCAAAAGGCGATGTGGGCGCATTCGTTTCCCAGCTCATTTTTGAAAAAGAGTCCCCAAAGGCCGACATCGCCCTTGGAATCGACAATACCTTCATGGAGAAAGTGAAGCAGGAGGATTTGCTTGAGCCATATGCGCCAAAAAATTTGGAGCACATTGACCGGACGCTAGTCCCGTGGGGCGCAGGCAAACCCGACTATCGCTTCATACCTTTCGATTGGGGTTACCTTGCATTTGTTTATGATTCAAAGCTAATTGAAAGGCCGCCGGCATCCCTGGAGGAGCTTACTCTCCCACTCTATAGGAAAAAAATAGCAATAGAGGATGCACGGACTTCCTCGCCGGGAAAAGTGTTCTTGCACTGGATTGCAGGGGAATATGGCGATCGCACAAGGGATTACCTTGAAAGGCTGTCACCCAATTTGCTCATAATCACGCCTGGCTGGACGGAGGCATATAACCTGTTCCTCCAAGGGGAGGTGCCCATTGTCCTGAGCTATTCCACATCGCCCGCCTACCATATTGTCAATGAAAATACCACTAGGTTCAAAGCCGCCCCGATCCAAACGCTCCCCCGGCAAACGGAGTTTGTAAGCATCGTCAAAGGTGCAAGGAACCGTTTGCTTGCTGAGCAATTTGTCGAATTCATCCTATCCAGGGAAGCACAGGAAGAAATACCCCTTGGGAATTTCATGTACCCTTCTAGGAATGATGTGCCCTTGCCGGATGCGTTCAATCTAAGTTTTGCCCCAAGTGCAGCCCCGCTAGCTTTTGGAGATGATGAAAAGTGGCTCAAAATATGGGAGGACGCATTCTCGGATTGACCGGAATCGCCTTCTTCCTGGTTTTCCTGGTAATGCCGCTCGCCGCTCTAATCTTGAATTCCGGCCCATTCCCAATCCCGTCCAATCTGCTCAAAAACAATCTTCTGCAGGCCTCGTTAAGTGCCCTCCTCTCTTTGCTAATTGGCTTTCCATTGGCATTTGCCCTGACCAAGCGCACACCTTTCTCTCGCCTCCTTAGCACTCTTTCCCTGATGCCGCTTGTGCTTTCCCAACCTGCGATGATACTCTCAATTATAGTGCTCTTTGGGGTAAATGGTTATTTCCAGCTCCCCTTTTCCCTCTATGGGCTAGGGGGAATTGTCCTTGCGCATGCGTTGTATAATTTCCCGCTTGCGGCAAGGGTGATAGCGGTAAGGTGGACCTCATTAGCCCCGATGTCGCTTGTGGCAAGGGGCCTTGGCGCTTCGAGGCTGCAATCGTTTCTCCATGTCACCCTCCCTTCGCTAAGGCCCGCAATCATTTCCGCATTTGCAATTGTGTTCGCCTTCTCCTTCACTAGCTTTTCAATCCCGCTTGTATTCGGCGGCATCGCAAATTCCACCCTTGAAGTCGAAATCTACCGGACCTTCTTCAGGGATTTCAATTTCCAGAAGGGCGCATTCCTTGCCTTCCTCCAGATCCTCATTTTCATTCCAATCAGCATTGCATGGAAGGCCGTGCCCTGGAAACTTTCGGAGGATAAGGCGAGCCTGAGTGCCAGCGCGAAATGGATTTCCGTACTTTATCTTGCAATCTTTGCCGCAATCCTTTTGGGCCCAATGCTGCGCTTAAAGTATTCTCATGTTCCTCTTGCGCCCCTATCAAATTCGCTATTTCTGGCAGCCGCTTCTGCAACGCTTTGCATTTTATTGTGGGCGCTAACCGGAAAGGCGGTTTCGAGGCATTCATTCTTATTGCTCGGTATTTCCCCCGCAGTCCTTGCGGTTTCATACTATCTGCTCCCATATTCATTCATTCTCCTCCCGATAGGGCATGCGATACTTTCCTTTGCGCTGGTGTCCGCAATCCTCCTGCCGGCTATGGGCCAAATTTCGGATTATGAGGGAGCATCCTCAGTACTTGGCGCAAATTCGTTCCGGCAATTCCGTTATATCCGGCTCCCGCTCCTTGCAAGGCCATTAGCGCTTGCTTTCGCGTTCGCGTTCGCATTTTCAATCGGGGAAACCGCCTTCATCCTCTCCATTTCGCAGCAATTCGAGACTCTTTCCATGTCGGTTTTGCGCGCATTTTCCGCGTACCGCTTTGCTGAGGGGTATTTCTATGCGGCGCTGCTAATTTCAATCGCGGTAATAACCGCGTTCGTGATTGAGGGTTCAAATGTACTTTCTGGCAAACAAATGCAGGAAGCATAGGATTTTTTGGGGCGGCCGAATGCAATCTGGATGGCCGCATTCATCCGGTGAAAAAACTTACCTCCCATAATAAAAATCGCATCCATAGAGTGATAAAATGTACTTTCAGGCAATCGTTAAGAAAAAATTCAAGGAATTCGCCGTCGATGCTGCCATCTCTGCAAGTAAGGGCGAATTCGTCTCAATCCTTGGCCCATCTGGCAGCGGCAAAACCACCGTTCTATCCCTGATTGCGGGTTTACTTGATATTGACGAGGGGAAAATACTCCTCGATGGCAGGGACCTTTCCATGGCGCCGCCAGAAAAGCGCAATTTTGGGATGGTTTTCCAGGATAAGCTCCTTTTCCCCCACATGAGCGTCCTTAAAAATGTGGAATTTGGGCTGCGGATGCATGGGATGGATCTGGGGATGGCAAAATCGTCGCTTAAGGCCGTTGGCATGGATGGAAAAATGCACAGGGATGTTGTCTCACTCTCCGGAGGGGAACGGCAAAGGGTTGCGATTGCCAGGGCAGTTGCTTATTCCCCAGATCTCCTGCTCCTCGACGAACCACTGAAGGAATTAGATGCGGTAGTGAGGGAAGGCATAAAGTTGGAACTTAAAAGATTGCAGCGGGAATTGCGGATGACGGCCCTATATGTGACCCATGATGTCGAAGAGGCATTTTACCTCTCAGATAAGGTGTACCTTCTTCACGGGGGCAAGGTGGTGCAGGAAGGCGAGCCACTTGAAGTTTTCCAGCACCCTGCAAACCAATTCGTGAGGAAGTATTTTTCACCTTACCTCTTGCTAAAAATGAAGGGCAAATATCTCCTCGCAAGGAAAACATCATTCCATGCGCCGGGAGGCAAGAAGCATTAAAAAATAGGCGTGCGATCATTTCTGGTGAGGTTATGAGAAAAATTGCATTAATTTTTTCCGAGGCAGCCCTAGAGCTCGTGCCGAAGGAAATAGTATCCAATCCCATGTTTGCGGAGGAAGGCCGCAAGCGGCACAAGAAGCCAGGCGAAATCCTGCTGGATTCCAATAAGCACAACCTTCCCATGCGCTCCCTTGGAAATCCGGATCGGAGGGGAAGGCCCGATATACTCCATTTTTCCCTTTTAGCTGCAATGGAGACGCTTGCAAACAAGGCCGGCCTTCTCCAGCAAATATCTGTGCACACGCTTGACGGGACACTTCTTGAAATATCCCGAGAGGCGAGGCTTCCAAGAATTTACAACCGCTTCTGCGGAATTATGGAGCAGGTGCTTGCCGGTGGGGAAAACCAGTTCATTAAAATGACCGGGCCCATTCCGTTCAAGGACGTGCTATCGGGGGTCATGCCAAAATTGCGCGGCAAGGAACATGCTGCACCTATTTTTTTCA
>DATDZF010000025.1:0-7970 GCA_035288785.1 Candidatus Norongarragalinales archaeon | reverse complement strand
CTCGTACGAATCCATGATAATTTCCGTTTCGCTCTTTTCCGCATGCATCGCATTCCTTTTCTACAACCGCTATCCCGCAAAAATCTTCCCCGGCGATGTGGGCACGTATACGATCGGGGCAACAATTGCCTCGGCGGTAATTGTGGGAAACCTCGAGTTCTTCGGCCTTGTCCTATTCGCCCCCTACTTCGCGGAGTTTGCGATAAAGGCGCGCTACCTATTCCGCGGCCAGAATTATGGGACGCTCAAAAATGGGAAATTGGTGGCTCCCGCCCGCCCCGAATCCCTGACGCATTATGTCATGAAGCTTCGGCCAATGAATGAAGGGGAGGTTGTGATGACGATCCTGCTCATGGAGGCGATTGTTGCGATAATTGCCTTTGCGCTCCTGATTTTCTAAACGGAAAGCCAAACCCCCTTGCAAGTGAAAACTAATCTCTTATGCTCTTTGATATTGGGATGCGATTGCCTAGAAGCGAATCGCTGCTTATTTATTCTTGCAAGATGCCCTCCCTTTCGCGTGCGGGTTATTCTTTTTTTAATCCACTGATCCATCTATCTACATGGCCAGCCAGCTGCAAAAAATCGAGGAGGAGATAAGGGAATCCATCATAATGGCCGCAAGTTCAGCCCTATCCGTCAAGCTTGCGGGAACCGGGGTCGAATTGACGCCGCCAAAAGGGGCAGGTGATGCGGATGTCTCATCCCCCGCTGCCTTTCGCATCTCGTCCATGCTAAAAAAACCGCCGCAGGAAATAGCGCAGGCAATTACGAAATCGCTAAGCGGGAGAAAATCGCAAAATTTTACGGTACTTCCCCACAATAACGGCTTCCTCAACTTTTCCTTTTCCAGTGCCGCGATACGCAAATTGCTCGCGCAACCCCTTGCTGAAGATGGGGACTTTGGGCATAATGATGGCGGCAGGTCCCGCAAGGCAATAGTCGAATTTTCCTCGCCCAACATCGGCAAGCCCATGCACATTGGGCATATCCGGTCAACAATACTTGGCGATAGCATAAGCCGGATCCTTTTGGCCAGCGGCTACAAAACCGTATCGTCCAATTACCTTTGCGAATCCGGGCTCCAGACCGCAAAATTGCTGCTTGCGATCCAGCTCTTCAAGACCAAGAAGATTACATCTGAAAAAGACCTGCTTTCCCTGTACGTCGACATCCACAAGGAGATGGAAGTAAAGCCCGAGCTTGAATTGCAGGCGCAGGGTTTGGTGCTGAAAATGGAAGGCGGCGATAAGGAGGTCCTAAGGCAGCTGGAAAAAGTAAGGAAATTAAGCACTGAACCCTTCAACCGCAACTACTCCCTCCTCAATATCAAGTTCGACGAGGAGGTTTACGATTCCGACTATGTGGGGGATGGGAAAAGGATTGCGGCCGAGGCGCTGGAAAAGGGAATTGCCTTCCGGGACAAGGCGGGTGAGGTGGTTGCAGGCCTTGAGGAAAAATGGGGCGCGCCAAATCTCATAATCCTGCGCTCCAACGGCACGACCCTTTACAGCACAAGGGATTTGGGCCTTGCTGAGCGCCAGTATTCAAAGTACAAATTCGACACCCGGATTTATGTTACCGCATCAGAGCAAAACCTGCATTTCAGGCAGGTGTTTGCAATCCTTAGGGCGCTTGGAAAACCCTATGCGGATAGGCTAAGGCATATAGGGTTTGGCCTGATTTCCCTCGAGGAAGGGAAGCTTTCGACCAGGGAAGGCCGCGTGCTCCTTTTGGAGGATGTGATCAATGATGCGGTATCCCTTGCGCTTGAAGAAGTCAAGAGGCGGCAGCAGTATTCGGATGGGGACGCTGCGGAAATCGCCCAGATTGTAGGCATTGCCGCTTTGAAGTATTCGATCATCAAAATTTCCTCGGAAAAGGACATAAGGTTTTCCCTGCGCGAGGCGGTGAAATTTGATGGCAACACTGCCGCCTACCTCCAATACACGTGTGTCCGCGCGAAAAACATCCTGAGGAAGGCAAAGGAAGATGGGTTGCAGCCCCCCGAAAATGCCAAACCCTTGTTGCCAGCCGATTACCCCTTCGATAGCGAGGAGAAAAAGCTAATCCTCCTCCTCGGCCAGTTTCCGGGTGTGGTTGAGCATTCCGCAAGGAACCTTTCTCCCTACATAATCGGCGATTACCTCTTCAAGCTTGCCTTGCAGTTCTCCTCATTCTACGATACCTCCCCGGTCCTGAAGGCGGAAAGCCAAAAATCGCGCGGGCTTCGCCTGCAAATTGTAAAGGCAACTGAAACTGCGATCCAAAACGGGCTCTTCTTGCTTGGGATTGATGTGCCGCAGAAGATGTGAGTGCTTTGTTTTCCCCCTAATTATTAAAGGCTTAAAAACCTTATTTAGTCTATGAAAATGAAAAAACTCTGGAAAATAATATTGGTCTTTATTATTGCATTCTTTTTATATGCGGGTTTGTATTACCTCATTGTCCTCGGGGCAAAACCGGAGGAATATGTTTATAAGTTCGGGTTATTTTTATCCTCCGTAATTTTTGGATTTCTCGGAATAATTCTTGGATTATTCCTAATATGGTATTTCTATAAAATCAGACTCAAAAAAGAACATTCAAATGCCTTATTTCTCATGATAAGCGTGCTTTGGGGTGCATTATTCGGTTGGTTAACTGTTAGTGGCTTGATATTAGGTTCAATTATAGCAGAAAAAGATGAAAAGGATGAGGGAAAAGAAAAAGGGGCCATTTTATCTCGAAGAAATAAAAAATAAAGAATGGCTTCTTGCAACCGTCTTGGCTTGCGCATTGATCATTGTTCCGGGCATTGTTTTCGCACTTTACGCCGGGCTAGATTCAGTAACCAGCGTTATTAGTCCTCTGACGATCGCAGCAATTGTGCTTATTGTCTTAATTGCCAATTACCTTAAAGAGAAAAGAGTTTGGAAACAATCTGGTCTAAGCCCGCTCCAAAAAGGAATACGGGTGGCCATCGTTCTCGTATTATTATTAAATATTTTCGCTATTGGCTTATTTCTCTATTCGCCACCGCCTTCAGAAAAGGACAGATTTATTGAAAGAATTTCGGTCGACTTTGCCAATATCAAATCAATCTATCTACCAAAACAAAAAGATTCCGAAGCTATTCTATTATCGACAATGAAAAAGGGGAATTTTACCGCATTTCGAGAGGAGGTAGCTAATTATGATAATATTACTTCTGAGATGTCCATAAAAATAATAGCCCTTTGCGAAAAATCAGACGAAAAAAAATATTCTCTGGATTCTATCGATGAATTAGGGGTTCTCTGTAGCAACAGAGGTGCATTAATACAATGCTTTAAAGAAGAAGTGGAAAATGACATTGCAACGGTCGATTTTTTTGAAAATATTAGCCAAAAGATAAAGGAAGAGTGTCACCGATTGCTTTATATTGACCTACCTATGAGCCAAGAATGTATTGCTTTCCAATCAAAAATGAATGTTACCTCCACTAACGATTATTCTGGCTTGGAATATCTGTGTGCCAATTTACCTGATTGACTTCGTGTCATCAATAGCAAGCGCTACAGTTATATCTTGCCCATTTTAATATATTGAAAGAGCCCACCTTCCCCCCCATCCGCCGGATGAACTTTTGCGGCTTACTCGTATAAAGGCGGGCCTAGCCCTGAAATAAAAATAACGCCCTTCCCCCTACTTCGAGAGCGTTATGTCCATGCTCGAGACCTTGGACATCCTGCCATCCTCGGAGGGAAGCTCCTCTGTTGAAATGTCTATGTTCTTGATGACAATCGAGGACATGAACCGGTTCTTGACAATCTGGGCAATGTCGACTGCCTTGCTGATGCTCTTTCCGCGGGCTTTCACGTGGAGCTCCGCAACGCCCTGGTTGAACTGGGTAACGACCGCAAGGACGTATGCCATTGTTTCCTTCTTCCCGACGTAGATGATGTTCTTGTCCCCTTCTTGCATGTGTGCTCGCCCCTGTTTTTGTGTGTTTTGCTTAATGTCCGTGGAATACTGTTGTAGGGATGCAGCTATTTATTGGTATCCGTTTTTTAAAGTGGAAATAAACGAGTTGTTTCGCGTTTTTACGCGTCTGTAAAAAATGGCATACCCTGCGTTCTCCGCTTACAAACGCAATAACGCTTTTTCTCTTAATCGGCCCTGATCACAGAATCAAATTTCCCTTCAGTGATCTCCTTGGTCACTTCCCTTGGGTCCTTTCCTTCGACGGTTATGCCCATGCTCTTGCAGGTCCCGACTATTTCCTTTACCTGTGCCTTGAGGCTGCGGGAGAGCATCGCATCCTTCTTCATGCCCGCTATTTTCACGATCTGGGGCACGGTGATGTTCCCGATGATCCGCTTGCCCTTCGCTCCCGACTCCTCCTTCACGTTCTCGGAAATCCCAAGCTCCTTTTTGAGCAGCGCGGATACCGGCGGCGTTCCCACAACGACCTCGAATCCCTTCGTATCAGAATCGATGATTACCTTGATTGGCACTTGCATCCCCTTGAATGCGGCGGTCTTCTCGTTGATTTGCGCGAGCACTCCCTGGATGTTCACCTTCGCAGCGCCAAGCGCCGGGCCTAGCGGCGGGCCTGCAGTGGCCTTGCCGCCTTCAACCATTGCCGGAATCGTCATTTTACCCATAATCAATCACACCCCTATGAAATGAAAAGTGTTGCTTATATTCCATGATTGGATGACTTTGCGCAGAGGTCAGTTTTTCCCGAAGATGCCTTGAGATGGACTGGTGTCGCTATTGGCCATGTCAATCATTGCTTGTCCTTTAGCTGCCCATATCCCCCTTCTTATTGCTGGATGACCTTGATCGTGTTCATCTTTATCGTGACCGGGATTGGCACCGCGACCTCCACCAGCTCCACAATTACCTCCTCCTTTTCCTTCAGTATTTTCACGACTTTTGCCTTCTCGCCCTTGAATGGCCCGGAGGTCACTTCCACCAGCTGGCCTTCCTCAAGAAGGATCTCCTGCGGCTTGCTTTCAAGCATGTCCTTCAAATCCTCGATCTTCATCGTGCGGTGAAGCATGCTTTTTACGTGCGGCACGTTGGTGATGAGCCGCTTTGCCTCCACCTCGTTTTCCGCCTCCGCGATCAAGTACCCCTTCAAATAAGGTGAAACCACGATGGTTTTCACAGGCATCTTGTTCTTCTTGACCTTCTCATAAAGCAGGTCCGCAACAATGTTTTCCTGACCTGATGTGACCCGAAATGCGTACAACATATTCCCACCTAACCCCGAAACAAGTTCGCAATAGTGTGCATGAGGAAACCGATTGCTCCCACGACCCCGATCCCAAGCGCGGTGCTTACTGCGATCTGCTTGAATTCCAGTTTTCCCGGCTTGTGCGTGACATTAAGGACGCGCTGGCTTTGCGAAACAAAATCATTAAGCATCATTTTCATTCCCATATCCATCCACCATATTCCGGCCATATTGCAAATAAGGTCATGAACTTTATTCTGATATTCCGGCTTCCATCATACTGCGCATATTTTTCCAAACCGCCATATTCCAAAATAAAGGTAAAACAACAAGGAATAAAGAATGTAAAATAAGTGCATTCTTTGGGGGAATGAAGGTTTTTAACCCTTCCTAAGAGGGCACCCGAAATCATCCCTGCAATCATTATTATTTGTACTTGTTTAAATATATCAAACGATAATTTTATATATCTTGAAAACAATTAAATATATATCTGGCGATAGGATGATATATCCTCAGTGGGGTGGAAAGGATGTTCTGCCCACAAAATCGGCAGCAAGGGAGATCGTCGACGAGGATATCCCGATCCGGCAGATAGTGGATACGCTTGAAACCGGCTACGATTGCGAGAGGAGCCGCCGCAGACCGGAAATCCGTGAAAGGTGCAAGCGGTTCGGAAAGATCGTAGTAAAGGTGGTGGTTGCCGACATGGGCGACCATTTCAGGATCATCCATGTGGGGAAATTCAGGTGATTAGATGAAAAAGGAATACGCTTGCATTTGCGGGAGGAAGATGAAGGAAACCGAGCTGGAATTCGAGGGGTTCATCGTTAAGGGTTGGAAGTGCGACAATTGCGGCGAGGAGCTGCTGGATCCTATAGCTGTGGAAAAGATTCGGGAGATGAAAAATTCGCTTGTTGTGAAGGTTAGGGAGGTCGGAAAGTCAATAGTGGTAACGATCCCCTCCTTACTCAAGGACCTTGCAGGCCTTCGCGAGGGCGAAAAGGTCGCCTGGAGGATAGAAAACGGAGAACTGGTGCTCGGCAAAAGCCTGCTGAAAAAAGCAATGGTTTCCTGATTATTCCACGCCGCATGCGCTTGCGCATGTGTTGGTTGCTTGACCTGGGGTTTTCAAATCCGTTATTGCGATGCAGTATTTAGGGCTAATTGCCCTCTGTTCGTCAGCACAGCAAACAGCAACCGCATCCATTTTTGCATTTGCCGTAACCCTGTCATTTGCAGGGCTAATCTCAATGTACTTCCCGCATATGCTGCCCTCGCAGAAAAATTCCACATCCTTAGCGCTGATGGGAATATCTGCCACTAGCTCTCCCCTATTGATCGTCATACCTTTATCGAATGTGACTTTCCTTGGTTGAATAACCCCATACCCCCTCGAATGGAGATCCCTGATGCAATCCTTCATTGTGCTTGCAGGGTATGAGCGGAATTCGCCGCAATCGCCAATACACAGTGGGTTGAATAGTATGACGATTAAAAATAATGCAAACAACATTGAAAATGCTAATCCCAAATAGAGTAAAATCAAACGCAAATTTTCCCTATATTGCTCCTTGATTATGGTCGAAAAGGAGAGCAGGATGAAAAAAGCCCCTGCGATTAGGGCGATCCCGATGGTTGCCCATCCGGCTATGCTTCCATTAAAGGCGTAATTGAAAATGAATGCGACAATGAATCCGGCAAAGATGCAGCCAAGGCAAACGAGGCAATTTTTCAGAAAATTGAGTAAGTCCATTCCCTCACGTTATGAATTCGAGATTCACGCTGTCCTCAACCTTTGTTTCCGCCTCCTCCCTGGTCATCACGACATTCCCATCCTCCTTCATCCCGGCAAGCACCGCAAGCACGCGGACTTCCCCGCCTGAAAGCGACTTGTCAATTGTGGCCCCCCAGATGATGTGGGCGTCCTTGTGGATTTTTGTCGAGATGGCATTCACCGCGGCTTCTGCCTCCCCGAGCGTAAGATCCTCCCCTCCCATGATGTTGATGAGCGCCTTGTTGGCCTGCGTTACGTTGACATCAATCAATGGCGATTTAAGCGATTTTTCAGCCGCCATGACGACCCGGTTCTTGTCGCGCACATTTGCGGTTTCCCCAAGCCCAATCATGGCAATGCCCGATGATTCGATGATGGTCCGAACGTCCGCAAAATCCAGGTTCACAAGGCCCGGCTTGGTTATCAGTTCCGTGATCCCCTTTACCGCATTTGTCAGCACCAAATCCGCCGCCTTGAATGCGGAATTGAGGGGAAGGTCGGGGACGTAAAAAAGCAGCTTATCGTTTGGGATGGCAATGGTGGTATCCGCAACAGCCCGAAGCTTCCTTAGCCCTTCCATGGCATTCCCAATCCTTTTCGTCCCTTCGGATGTGAAGGGCATTGTGCAAATGCCAACAACGAGAGCGCCGCTCTCTTTTGCGGCCTTGGCAATGACATGGGCGCTTCCAGTCCCGGTGCCCCCACCCATTCCACATGTCACAAAGACAAGGTTTGCATCCTTTAGCGCGGTCTTGATCTCCGCCTCGCTTTCCATCGCCGCGGCCTCCCCCACTTCGGGGTTGCTGCCAGCGCCAAGGCCCTTGGTTTTTTTCTTCCCAAGAAGGATCTTCTTCCCCGAGCGTATTTTCAGCAAGTGCTGTGCATCGGTGTTCATTGCGATGATGTTTGCGCCATAAATGCCAATATCGAACATCCTGTTTACGGTGTTGCAGCCGCTTCCGCCAGTCCCGACCACGAATATCTTGG
>DATDZF010000024.1:0-9995 GCA_035288785.1 Candidatus Norongarragalinales archaeon | reverse complement strand
AGTATTTGTTTAACAATTCCTTTCGCAAAGCCGGGGTTGGCGCATTGCCCCTTAAGTTCCATAACATCTGTATTTACCTCCTGCTTCTCAACCCCTTCCTTAATTATTTTTTCCGCCTCCTTTCCAACGTATACTTTTGTTGCATCATTCTCGCTTATTGCGACTGAGAAATTGAAGCGCTCATCCAACAGATGCCCATTTGTTTTCCCATGTAGCAGCGCCTCCTTCACTTCATTTGGAAGCATAAACCGGACCTGCCTTAATGTTAGTCCGATCCTTTTACCTATCTCGATGAGCAACGGATTGAACTCGAAATAGCTCTTCTGGTATAGATCCTTGCGCTCCGCCTTGAAGAACAATATCTCGGATGCAATATGGAAGAGGTGCCGTTCCTCCTTGGTCAGAGGGAGATCCCTGAACGCAGCCTGCTTTGCCCTCCTTTCCAGCACTGCCTTTTCCCCAAGCCTGCGCAATTCCGAATCCGGATCCGTCCCTCCCTTAAGCATCCCCGAAATCGCGGAAACGAAATACCCTATTTTCCATGGCCTTCCCTCGAATATTGCCGGAAGCCAAAGGTAATTTTCATGGTGTTCCTTGAGCTTTCTGAAGAATTGGGGGTGGTTATCCTCAAGTGAGGTTAAAATTTCCACTTCCCTGCCATTCCCGAACAAAATTGCCAATTGCTTGTTTTTTCCCGCCTCCGCCGCCATTTCAAGCAATTTCCTTTCCTCCTTCCGCATTGTTGTTATTTTATCGGGATTCGTGAGAATATTGAAATATTTAGGCACTTCCCCCTCCCTTCCCTTCAAATGCCTCCTTAATATCCCCTCCAATTTCGAGGTGAGGAAGCCTGAAATATCGAGCGCAGGCGCGATCCAGCCAAAGCCCCGTGCTACCTTGAGTTTTCTGCAATAATCCAGGTAATAATCGAGCAATTCCGTGTTGCTCTTCTTGCCTAAATCCGCCCCGTAAATTTTCCCTGTGATTTTGAAAACCGGTTTCATTGAGTTATAGGTGCTCATGATTGCATTTTCAACAAAATCCGGCTTTTCCTCAATTTTTTTCACCAATGCCTGCGCGACTTTCCCGAGTTCCCCCTTCCTCTCATAGTATACCCAGTTTTTCCCATGGAATGAGATCATAAGGCCGCTAAGCCCAACGCCAAGCGCCTTTTGCATCGGTAAGGTTGCGCTTTCCGTCATAAGGAAGAGCGGGAACAGGCTTGCATCATTCCTGCTATCGCCCTTCACCCATTTTTCCATTCATCTCATCCTCTTCAAAATCCTCACGAACCCATGGTTGCCATCAACTTCTACGATTTCGCCGCTCTTTATTGCTTTCGTTGCGAATTTTGTTGCCACCACGCACGGAATCCCAAATTCCCTGCTAATTATGGCGGCGTGGCAGGTGATCCCGCCCTCGTTTGTTACGATCGCGGCTGCGCGCCTTATTGCGGGGGCAAAATCCGGAGATGTCATGGAGGTTACCAGTATTTCGCCCCCTTCCAATTCCCTATTCGCTTTTGATGCTTTCATGGTAACGAACGCAACCCCCTGAACCCTGCCCGGGTTTGCACTGATGCCCTGAATTTCCAGCAATCCTTCGCCGCTCTCGGTTTCCAACCCTAATTTGCGTTCCTCTGAAATTGCCATGCTGCCCGCACGCAACTCGCATTTCTTTGCCCCTTCCCTCCAGGAAAGCAGGCAATTGCGCATCCGCGGGCTGAGCGTTTTCCTCCCAAGTTTGCCTGCCATTATCAAACCAATTTCATTGGGGATGGAATATTTCATATCCAGAAGCGGTATGCCGCGCCTCCTCCCGATTTCCGCAAGCAGGCAGTCCAGGACGCGAACCGCTTTCAGAATGAATCCTTTCCTGTAATCCTGCTGGTATCCGAAAAAATCAATCAGTTGGAATATTTTCGATTCCCTGGATGTGAGGTGCAGATCCCTGGCGGCCGTTTCCTTCATATCCAGGAACTCGCGCCTTCCCCTCCCTAATCCCTTCAGGTGCGCCTCGGGCGTTTTTTCCATCAAAAGTTGCATCAGTTCATTCTGGAAGAACCCGCTGCCGAGAACATAGGTTGTAAGATAGCCGTTGTGCATCCAATGGTATCGTTTCGCATGCGCAGCAATTGCCGATAAGATTCGTGGTTCCTTAACCTTCCGTTTGAAATTCCCCTTCCGGATGCCGTATTTTTCAGCGATTTCAAGCAATTCCCTCATCTGCCTGAGAGTGTATGATTCCTTTGTGGTGGCTGTCAGCAACGACTTCAAGCGTTTTTTCTCATTGCCTTCCAGCCCGCGCCCAGCGAGCATATCCTCGATTTCCTCCTCGCCGGCGTATGCCATGGGTTCCGATGTTGCGGCAGTCGCACCCCCCCAATCCGCAAATTCCCCCTGGAACCTGCGGTAAAGTGAGGACAGTGCGTCATCGGAAAGGGATTCCAGATCGGCGGCTTCAACCTCGGCAATGGCTTTTGTGAGCGCTTCCGTTTCCTTCCTCATTTTTCGCTCGATTCCGGATACCGACTTGAGTGAAAGGTGCTTCCCAATCAATGCATGGCCCACTTTTTTCAATCCATCCAGCGAGTTGCGCCAGTGAACGACACTGCCCCTGTAAATTAGGAATGTGGATGGCCAGGTTACCCCGAAGTTGGCGCGCATCTGCTTCATTACGCCCTCAAAGAACCAGTACGTGGAATGGGGAGTGGCCTCCCGTTCCCATTTGAACCATTCCTCCATATTCTTCCTCTCACGGCCACATCGGCATGCCGTCCCCCTCAACCTCGCCGATCATCCAAATCCCTAGCAAAAGCCCGAATATAAGCCCCTCCATGGCAAACACCCGGTTCTACTATATGGGCGTTTCCAGCTTTAACAATTTACCCCCTATGTAGGGGTTATTGAGTACCGCGCAAGATTTATTTAGTTTTGATCCCATTCGAATATCATGCCGTACGCAAGAATGAATGAATGGGTGGCAGGGAAAGGGAGCGGGCAGCAACTTCATTTCAGGCTTGAGCTTGAGCCCGGCTGGGCCCATCCGGAGTTAAAGAAAAGACTCGATGCTGTTGCCAATAATCGGTGGAAAAAATATGTGTTTAGGGCATTAGAAAAGCCTTTGAAAGGCCTATCGCTCCTGATTTGGCCATTGGCTGCAGCAGGAACCAGGATGAGGCATAGGGCGGAATCGAAGAATGGGGGGATTCAGCACGGATTGAATGAAATTGCCCTGCAGCTCCGCACGGGCAAGATATTGCGTACGGATTTGATCGATGCAAACGCCGAGGAGAGGAGAATTTTCGACCTTTTGAAAAAGCATAGCGAACTCCATCCTCATTTTTATGTCAGGACCTTTGGCGGCAAACTCATTGTCACATCAATACCCTCGCGGGTGCGGGCGCAGGCCCTGACCCATCTGCGGGATATTACAGCGCCTGCCTCACAGCAGCCTTGATTATCTTCATCTCCGCCTTCCTGAGATGCTCCCTAAAAGTGCTTTCGTCCACGCCTTCCTTTTTTGCAATATCCTGCGCTGAAATTTTCCTTGGGAATTCGTAATAACCCAGTGAGGCCGCTTTTTCTATTGCTTCCCTTTGCTTTTTTGAAAGGTGCTCAAAGACATTCGGGAGGAAGATGTCAACCGGCTCCTCGTGAAGGGAAAGCAGCCAGATTTTTACTCCTTTCATCCTGGCTATCTTCCTTTCCAGCTCATGCAAATTGCTCTTGCTCCATGAAGCAATCGTCCAATACTCGAAGCCGCCCTTCCCTATGATCGGCCTCAGGAAAATGACCTCCGAATTCATCACCTGCGCATTGAACGCATCCATCCCCTCATGCTGGTAAAACACCTGGTTGCCCTCGACTGTCCTTACCTTCTCGGCCATGTGGGAAACGAGCAATTTGATGTACTGCGCCTTATCGGGCCCCTGCACCAGCGACACCTTGTTCACGAACGCCCTGCCCTTGTGGCTGTAGACGTTCAAGTAGTAGGATGCGATGTTCACGTTGTATTTTGCCGTTGCCGCAATCAGCACGGATTTTTCCCGCTTCAGCTTGAATTCCGCGACCCACATGTGTTTTTCCCCTTATCGCAAATTATTCTTTCCCCCAATCCGTATCGCAATTCCCTTGTTTGCATCTACCTCTAGCCTGTCCCCATTTTTGAATGTGTTTGTGGCAAGTTCCGTTCCCACAATGCAAGGAATTTTCATCTCCCGGCATATTACCGCCGCATGTGATGTGATTCCGCCCTCATCCGTAACAAGTGCCGCGCATCTTCTCAGATAGTGGACATAATCCTGCCTTGTCATGGATGTGATCATGATGTCCCCTTTTTTGATTCTGCCAAGGTCCCTGTTTGTGTGGATGATTCTTGCAATTCCAACTGCATATCCGGGCGAACCAGTTTGCCCCATGAGTTTATCCAGGCCGTTTATTCTCCCAGTGCCTAATTCCTTTGTTGCTATTTTCCCGGCCTTACTGCCCGAATATATCCCCACTTTATCCCAATTCTGGATTATTAGCCACCCGCGCTTCCTTTTTTTAATTTCAGCCTTTCCCGGCGCTGTTCCTCCCCGCAAAAAGCTGATTATTTCCTCGTTGGTGAGGAGATTGGTTTCCTCAATGGAAAGCTTTGCCCTCCTGCCTATCTCGGTGTACATTTTCCTAGCATTGAGGTTGGTCTTTCCACGGAGCGTATCCCTGTAATCCCTAAGGCAAATCATTTCGGAATAAAATCTGAGCAAATTGGCAAGGCCCCTTGCTGGCCTCAAGTCTAAAAGTGCTTTATCGTATGCCCTTTTTTTCCTCCTGAATGCAGCGATTGCCCTTGTGAATTCCTTCCTTGGCTCCCTTATCCCATCGATTTCATCCCGGAAGTGCGCCTCCGAAAAAGGTTCGTGGTCAATCCCATACATCGGCATGTAAGCGTATTTTTCGGCATGCGCTTTTATGAGGGCGCCGTATTCATCCATCCGCAGTTTACCCTTTCTTGATGCAATCAGCAATGCCTCCATCCGTTCCTCCTGCGCATTGTTTGGCCTTAGGGGCGAGGAAAATATTTTAAGCAGCCTAAGGGCCTTGGCCTCGTTTTGCGTCGCCTCAAGGAGCTTTTTTTCCACGGCCGCCTCAAGCGGATGGCTTATGCGGTAAACCATCCACATCCTTGAGTAAAATGAAGGCTGCATTTCCAGGGCGAATTTATTGTAGAGGCCGGCAAGTTCTTGGCTCGGTAAAGCGCCCAAATCCCCGGAAAATGCCCTTTCGCTCCAATTTTGGGCCATTTCGAGGAAATCTTTTGCCCCATCATAGCTTGAATTGATGAATTCATCGCTGGCGAGCAGGTGTTCCAGATGCTTGTTGAACCGAGCGTATTCCTCCGAATCAACATAATAGCCGGTTGATTTGCCGCTATAATGCTGGAGGGTTTTGGTAATTGAGGCGCCATAGTGCTTTTGGAATGGTTTTCCAAATCCCAAATTCCAGGCAATCGCCATCTGGGGCGCGAGCCTTCGCGTGTTGATTTGCGTCCACATTCAGATCAAGAGCATTAGCTTGGGGGTTATTTTAACGGTTCCTCCGCAGGTTAAACATCAGCACCCGTGCTTGCCCCTAACAAAAAGTCCAATCACCTCCGGCAAAAGCTCGTGCTCCTCCTTTAGCACCCTTTCCGAGAGCTTTTCCGGCGTATCCCCGGGCAAAACCGGCACCTTCCGCTGGCCGATGATTGGGCCTCCGTCGATTTCTTGCGTGACGATATGTACTGTGCATCCTGATTCCTTTTCTCCAGCTTTCAGCACTTCCTCATGGCAGGCAAGGCCCATGCATCCCTTGTGCCTGGGGAGCAGGGTTGGATGAATGTTGATGATGTGGTCCTTGAAGGCATCCAGAAGCGTTTTCCCAATTATGCGCATGTAACCTGCCAGCACCACTAGGTCGGCCCCCTTATCGTGCAAGTGCCTGATAATTTCCTTTTCATATTCCTCCTTGCCGGGATATTTTTTTGGGTCCACATGAGCATATTCGATCCCGTGCTTTTCTGCCCTTTTAAGCGATTGCGCATCATGCCTATCGCTTATGACGATGCCGACCCTTGCATTCAATTTCTTGCTTTCGATATGATCGATGATGCTCTGCAGGTTGCTTCCCCTTCCGGATGCAAGCACGCCGATTGTGTAGGGCTTCTTCTTCCCCTCTATTTTGCGGGACTGCGCATACTCATGGATTTTAGGTGTTGGATATACCCCGGTAAGGCATGCCATGCAGTTGTCGTTATCGGGTAGTGCAAGCGCCCGTTGGAGTGCATCCGTAGTGTTGTATGTAACCGAATCCGCCCCCAGCTCTTCAGTGATCTGCGCAATATTGCGGTCAGATGCCAAAAGCTCCTTGTAAGTCGGGAAGTCGATTCCCATGTAGCAGGGTGAAATCACTGGCGGGCAGCTAACAAGGATGTGCACCTCCTTTGCGCCCACATCCCGGAGCATCTTAACAAGCCGTTTCATGGTGTTGCCCCGGATTATGGAATCATCCACTATTGCAACGCGCTTTCCGGCGATGACAGCCTTCACAGGGTTGAGCTTTAGTTTAAGCAGCGCCTTCCTCTGCTCGTTTGCCGGCATTATGAACGTGCGGTGGATGTACCTGTTCTTTATGAGCCCTTCCTCGTATGGAATTCCCGAAGCGCGTGCAAAGCCGCGCGCAGTCGACCTTCCCGAATCAGGGATGGGTATTACGATGTCGACCTCGTGCTTGAAGACCTTTGCAAGCTCCTGGCCCAGGCGCACCCTTACGTTGTATACGGGCGTTTCCTCGATCACGGAATCCGTCCTTGAAAAATAAACCCATTCGAACATGCAATGCGCGTGCCTCTCATGGAAGAGGTGGCGGGTTTCGAGCGCATTGTTCCTAACCACCACGATCTCGCCCGGCTTGATGTCGCGGTCGAATTGCGCATCCAGCGCGTCAAGCGCGCACGTTTCGGAGGCAATGAATATGAGGTCGTCCACGAGCGTCTTTTTCCTTCCGATGCAGAAGGGCTTGAAGCCTTTTGGGTCCCGCGCGGCAACAATTGTGCCATCGCTGACGAGCAGGGCGACCGAATATGCTCCCTCCAATTGTTTCATCACGGCGTGCATCGCGTTGAAATACGGCTCTGATGATTTGATTGGAGGATGTGGCAATTCCCCTGCCCCGGTTGCGCTGAGATCCGCCCTGCCAACTTCCGAAGGAGGTTTGGATGTTGCCCCTGCCCGTCCATTCCCCTTTTTTTCAAGCTGCAATTCCTTCTTCAATTCCGTCGTGAACATCTTCACAATTAGCTCCGTGTCCGCGCTGCAGCTGAAAGGCATCTGGTGAAGATCCTGGATGCGCTTTTTCAGCTCCTCGTAGTTAACGATGTTGCCATTGAAGGATATCGCAACCGAAAGCCCCCTTTCCCTATGTATTAGTGGCTGCGCGTTCTCTATTGTGGAGCTTCCGGTAGTGGAATAGCGCACATGCCCGATCCCCATCTTGCTGGCAAGCCTTTCGATATCCTCTGTGCTGAAGATGTCTGTAACCAGGCCCATGTTCTTCTTCGTTGAAAGCTTGCCATCTGTGATGACTGAAATTCCCGCGGATTCTTGCCCCCGGTGCTGCAGTGCTATGAGCCCGTTGTATATGCTGTAGGGCACATCCGCGCTTTCGCCGCGCTCAGAGTATACGCATATTACCCCACATTCCTCGCGGATCTCGTCCCCCATAAAACTCAACCCGAAGAACCCTTGAAAATCAGAAGAATAATATTACCGGAAAACGGATTTAATAAGGTTGGTTTTAGGATATGGTTTAACAACTTTCTTATCTATCTTTAATTGGTATTGGAAATGAGCAAGGTTGAAGTGCCTCGGCTGAGGAGACTTTTAAGGACGAGTAAGGCTCCCATAATACTGTCGGGACCGTACGGTTCCTATGCCGCTGAGAGGATGGCAAAAAGGTTAAGTGCAAGCCCCCAAAGTGGCATGCATACGCCCATCGACAGCACCATAGGTGTCGGCCTGGCATTATTCAGTGGTCACGGACGGGAAGAACTTGAGGAAATAGCGACGGAATATGCCAGGAGCGTACCGCGGGATCAACCGATGGCGCTGACGACCCCGACTTACCGGATCCAGCATAAGACCCTCAATTTGGCGCGCACCCGAAACCCTGCATTGAATGCTGGCTTGCCGGGGATGGGCCTCCAGGCAATATTGCATTCGGAACGGCTTGCCCTGAATGCGATCAGGAGATCTGGGCGCAGGCGGGAAAATACGCTCATTTTCATGTCGATTGGCACCCCGTTTGATTCGTACCGGGGAGAAGATACGCCGTTGGACATACTCAACGAGACATTGCCCCAAGTTTTTGCTGCAGTAAGATACGCGAAACATGTTGACAACCTGATGTTTGAGACAGTGCCCTCTCTCGATGCTGCCATTGCCGCTGCAAGGGCTTTCAAGATTTCGCATGACAGGCTGAATATCCATGAGTTCACGGAGAGGGAATGGTCGCCAAAATTGCTGGATTATTTAGGCATGACGCCTGAAATAAACGTCGCCCAGGGCATCATCCAAAAAACCGCCCTTGCCTATGACCATAAGGCCGGCACATACGGTTCGATTAAGCCCACAAAAACTTATACGATTTCATTCAATCTGGATAGGGGCGGCAAGGTGCTTGTCCGAAGCAAACAGGACCCGCACAAATTTGTCGGAATCTCCCTTAATGAGGCGATCAAGCGCTTGAATGAGGTCATCCGGACCGAAGGGCTGATAAGGCCCGAGGCAATAACCCTGAATTGCAATAGCCCCGAACATACCCGCAAGCATATTTCTGAAGGTGTTTCCGGTGTACACATGAATAGGGCAATTGTTGCGGATTCGAGGAAGTATGGCAGCATCACCCAAGATGACGAAATGCCGCATCATGAGTTCGTCCAATCCTTGAAAGCCCTACAGCGCGCCCGTAAGTTGAGGATAGTCGGCGTGTGCTGCGGTGGGACCCCGGAGTTGGTACGTGAAATCGCGCGCGGCATGAGGGAAAGCCGCCATTAGCGCATCATCTTCCTTTCAATCGAGTTCTCGAAATCCTCCTTCATGGATGTGATTGCAAGGTCCACCAGCTTGTGGCGGCTATCCGGCGAATCCATGACCGCAATCCTCCGGTCCAGCGTTACCCGGCCGATGTTGGCGATCTTTACGCCCTTCTCCTGCGCCAACTTCACCAGCTTTTGCGTTTCGCGGCCCGTAATTATGAACCTCCCGTAGCTTTCAGAGAACAATATTTCATCCGGATCCATGTGCTTGCCCTTCAAAATCAGCTGGTTAAGGAATACCTCCGCGCCCAGGTTGCCCTTGATGCTCATTTCCGCAAGCGCAATCCCAAGCCCACCCATTGAAACATCGTGGCAGGCGTTGATCAGCCTTCGCTTGATTGCCTCATGCACAAATGCCATGGTTTTCTTTTCCTGCTCGGCATCCGCAGATGGCGCAGTGCCGCCGTCAAGATTGAACTGCACTGCATGGTATTCGCTTCCACCAAGCTCGCAAGCAGTTTCCCCAACGACCAGTATTGCATCATCCTGGGCCTTGAAATCCATGGTCATCGTGTTTTCCAGGCTTTCAAGAAGGCCCAGCATCACGACCACCGGTGCAGGCTTGATTGCAACACGCGTTACATCGTCCTCATTGTAGAATGAGACATTGCCGCCAATGCAAGGGATTTGGAGCGCCTTTAACGCATCTGCCATCCCCCTAACGCTCTCACTAATCTGCCAGAATACCTCGGGGTTTTTGGGATTCCCAAAACTCAGGTTATCCGCAATTGCAATAGGGATGCCCCCAACAGCCGTTATGTTCCTTGCTGCCTCCAGGACGCTCCCAGCCGTTCCATCATAGGGATTTAGGTAGCAGTGCCTGAAATTGCAATCGGTCTTGATGGCAATGCCCTTCCTGTCGGTTATCCGTAGTACCG